>DATDLS010000084.1:0-37069 GCA_036519195.1 Occallatibacter sp.
GAGTGCCTGCCCTTGGGTGACCATTGACCCCAGAGTATTTCCTGAAGCATTTAATATTTGAACCGGTAGCGCAACTCCCCATAAATCTGTCGTGGGTCGTTCCAGTGGAACCCACCGAACGTCAGACTGTTGTCCTGCTGCACGCGGCGATTTGCCACGTTCAGCGCGTTCGCGGAAATGGTGAGCTTGTCGACGAACGTTTTACCGACGGAGAGATCGAACGTAGTATGGCTCGGCAGATACGGACCCGGATATTGTGCATCCGGCATGCCGAACAAGCCGTTCGTGAAACCCGAGCCGTAGTATACATTTGTTGAAGCATAGGCCTTCCGGGGCAGAGTTCCGTTGAAGCCCACGTTCAGTGTGTTTCTTTGGTCATGATCTACGGGTGCAAGTCCTGGCGGAATGTCGAGCGGGCATGCCGACGTGACTGGGGTTGGGCAGATCAGGCCGCCGGTGATCGGCGAGGTGGCCTGCGCGATTTGGTTCGCATAGGCAAGGTGAAACTGGCCGTGATGCAGGACGTCCGGAGAACGCAACGTGAGTTGCCATCCTTGAATCAGTGCCGAAGACCAGGTAATCGGCCAAAAGAGATTCGATTCTCCAATGTTGTTGTGGTCCAGCCAGTTCTCGGCTCTTGTTTCATAGTTGTTTGCAGTGAGTGTCCAATTGCGGTAAGGAATCATGACGCCATACTGCCATTGGATATCCCGCTCGCCATGCAGCGGCGCGAAGGTGAAGTTCTGGCTGTTCGCCAAACCGAGGAGAGCGCCGGTGGCCGTCGACAGCGGCGGGGCTTGGTAGTAATAGCCATAGAAGCCGCTCAACACCCATTTCAGGCGTGGAACCCTCAATGCTGCGCCAAAGCGAGGATCGGTTGCGTTCTCCGCGATACTCGAGTTGAAATGCGTTTCGCGAAGCCCGGCAATCAGGGTAAACCAGGGAGTCACCTTGAATTTGTCGTTGATGAACTCGGCCGACACCTCTCCGGTCGCGCCGATCGAAGAGGCAGGAAAGTTTGGCGAGCCATCCGTGAATTGGTTATCGAAAAAGTTGTATTGGTGCTGTACAAAACCATACACGCCGGCTTGAAGATCGTTCTTCCAGAAAGTGGAGTTCAGGACAGTCTGCGCTCCGACGTAGTTGGCATTCTGCTGAACGGTTGAGATGACGGGAAAATCGTGGAGGCCGCCCATATAGTCGGCCCCATTGTAGTGCTCAAATGGCGAGACGGTGAGGAGCGTATCTGGATTGAAGGTGTGGATCCAGGAGAAAGTGACGTAGCCATCCGGCTCACGTTCGGCGTCGTGCAGGCCGTAGCTTGGAGACTCGCCTGACGATTCCAGGATCAGGTTCCCGGATGAGTTGGGATTGGGATCGATCGGGATCTGGTAATAATCTTGGCGCAGTGAAGTGACGAACCGATATTGATTTTTGGCGTTGGGGTTGAAGATGAACGAAGCGAATCCTCCATAGCCGTTCACGGCATCGTGAACAACCTGGGGAATCGGGGCCTCGAGTCCGTAATTGCTGCGATTTCCGTTCAAGCTCGCATAGTAGGCAAATCGCTGCGTGTGTCCTCCGCAACTGATTTGGTTGTCGGTTTGAAAGAAATTTCCAGCCGTAACGACCAGATCGCACTCCCTGTCGCGCTCAAAACCGGTTCGCGGCACGACGTTGAAAATCCCATAGGTACGGTCACCATAGTCAGCGTCGTAGCTGCCGCTGAACACCTCAAGATAATCGATGTCTCGCGGGTCGATCTGCGGACCCAGGTTGGTCGCAATGTTTGTGTTGGGAATGGGGATGCCATCGATCAGCCACTCAACCTGGTGGCCACCCAACATATGCAGCATATCGTGTGTCACATAGGAAGCAGGAACATAATCCGTGATCATCTCCATGCCGTTGGTGCGGTCCGCTCCTGGAGTTTGCTGAATGTCGGTGCGGCTGAGCATCGTCGTCGGCGTGGCACTGTCCGTCGTTGCCTCCACTTGCGTTTCCGACACAACGATGTCTTCTTTCACGCCTTCGAGGGCCAATTGGAAATGGAGCACCGGACTGGTGTCAGACTGAACGATTACGCCTTGGCTCACCGGCTGAAAGCCCTTCGACGAGACTGTTGCCATGTAGTTGCCTATGGGGACGGAAGTGAATACAAATTCGCCGTTATCGTTGGAGTCCTGCGATTGCGTCCAATCCGAGCCTTGAGCTTTCAGCGTGACGCGGGCGCCTTGGATTGGACGATGCTGAGGATCATGAACTATGCCGCGAACGGAACCGAAGATCGTGGCAAATGCGACTGAATCCAGAAGAAAAATAACTGCCAGGCAGCTGACAATATGCCTCATAAATAATGCTTCCTCGCTGTGAATTCCATTCGGTCGCGCCAATCTTTAGGCTCATCGACGAGCGTAGAGACCTGCGCAACCGGCTCCGGAGGAGCTTTAGTTGACCTTTGAATCGCGTTATGAGAAGCGAATTAGCTGGCTTGTGCAGCCGCGGGTGGTCCGCGTTTCTGGCGGGAACGGTCAAACGAAATACGCTGCTGCGCTTCCGACTGCGTGTGACACGCAGGATGACTTTCGAGGGCCGCGTAAAATGCCCCAGCCGGGCTCGGTGCAATGGCGGGGTTTTGCACCGGTGTCAACTGCAATATGTGCGGGAAGAACGGACATTTTTCAGGAGGAGCGGATACCTGCCTGGAGCCCGGATCGCCCTCCATCATCCGCGTCACGCAGTGGTGGCTGCCATTTCGTCTGCAGCAGGCAGGCAAGTCGTTTTGCGGATTAGATGTGGCGAGCAGCGGCGCGCCTAGGAATGAGCCGAAGGTCAGTAGCATGAAGATTGCTATCGTGCGCCGCATATCACCTAAGAGTGTACGCGACAACGCTGAAAATCCAAAATCTGCCGACCATCGTTGCGTTGCCTCTCGCCTAGGCACGAGGCGAGTCGTATGTGTCCTCGCAGGCATTTTGCCGCCGTATCTCTCGGTCGAGTTTAGGGATCGGTCCCGGATCGGTTATACGCCCGAGCCCCTAGGAATCTCGATGCAGAACTGCTGCACTTCGCACCGATGACCGCTTAGCGCGCTCCCTGGGGCAATTGGAACGGCTCTCCCGCGGGAATAAATGTCACCCGCAGCTTGGGAAACAAAGTTCGCAGCCAGCGCGCGCACTCCTGCATGCCCGCCTCCTCTGATACTTCGTGCCCCAGAAGGATCAGCGCCTTTGGGCGGCCCTCCCCGGCCGCGTCTTGCACATACGGCACAGTCTCCCATTCCCTTGCCTCCCCAGCCACCAGCAGTTCGACGTCGTCTCGTTCCAGTGCACTGATCTGCTTGTCTTCTCCTGACGCTCCCGGATAGAGCGCCACTCCGGTCACGCGCAGCTTCGGATTTCCCACGATGCGGATCAACTGCGCTCCGGTCCGCTTCTGAAGCTCGGCAGCGATTGCGCCGACGGTCGTGGCG
Source organism: Occallatibacter sp. (assembly GCA_036519195.1). Lineage (GTDB taxonomy): Bacteria > Acidobacteriota > Terriglobia > Terriglobales > Acidobacteriaceae > Telmatobacter. The sequence goes on from DATDLS010000084.1 coordinate 3,473, forward strand.
GGCAGCGTGAAGACGTGTTGCTCCGCAGCGCTTTGGTAAGCCCCCCATCCGAATTGCGCCACCACGCCGGAGAGAATCCCGTCCGGCTGCCGCATGTGCCACGTATCGTGAAACCGCCAAACCACCAGGTGGTGCTCGCGAATATAGTTCAGCTTCTGCTGAAGCACTGGGTCCTTCGCCAGCGGACCCTGGTCGTCGAGATGGTTATAGAATGTCGGTTCGTGCGTAATGATCAGATTGTTCCCGTTCGACACCGCTTGCTCAAGCACCGCATACGTGTCCATGAACGTGGTCACAATACCGGTGACTACCGTGTTGGGATCACCGGCCTTGAGAGTATCCACGGTATTGGCAGGCGGAGTAGCCCCGGTCGCCGAGATTATGCGTTGCATTACCTCCGCAGCTGTCAGGCCCTTGCCCGCATCCTGCGCTCTGGAAGCCGCACTCGCCCCGCACATCGCAATTGCAAGTAAACAAACGCGTATCAACATATCTACTGATTATCGCGCCTCGGGGCCGCAGCGGAAGTGTGCGATGCGCAGCACGGCTGTGAGCGCCTCGGGAAAGCGTCTGCGATCAGAAAAATCGGGGTCTTCGTTCGCACACAAGTGAGCTTATTCTGGTTCGGTCGATTACGGGCTCCCGCCAGGGATTCGGGCCGCAGAGTCCGGACTCCAAGTTCGACAAGCAACAGATGACTTGCTGGGGACTAGCCTTGGCGTGGCGCGAGCATTTCCCCGAATCTAACTTAATCTTCAAGTTCATCACCGCCCTCTTTCCGGATGCGGCACACCTCTCTGACGACCTCGCCGATGCGTATGCCAAGAACGGCAGAAGGATTTAGCCTTCGCGAGTTGTGAGAAGTCGCTTACCGTCGAGCCCGATAAGCCAAGCGCAAAAGCGGAGTTGGAGAAACTGAAGAATCCCAAAAACGAGAAGCCCTGGCGTCATATCACTGAGGTTGGTGTGTCTTTCAAAACAGATGGATGGATCCGCTATGCGGAAATAAGTTTTACGTGACTGGCCGGAAGGGACCCCCGATGGTTGAGGCAAACAGATTCTCTTTTCCGTTAGAACCGGAGCTATTTCTTCTGACTGCGGCGGGATTGCCGGCATGCCTGGCCTCACGGGCGTAATTCAAACTAAATGAGACGTTTAAGGCCACCTGCACCGGATGGTCGACTTATGCGAGCGAGAACGGCAAAGCTCCTTGATTCTGAATAGCTTTGTTTAACCCTGCCGAGCAAATGGACTTTGAGCTGGTTATCTTTACCGATCCGTGAATTCTTCAGTAGGAACGTCAGAGTTGGAGCACCTCGGAGTAGGCTGGCCGACACTGGTCCAAAACCGGTCGATGCTTCGCTGCCGGCATCCCGGCTCTCGCATTCAGCCTGCAGCCAGTCAAATAAATCGGCCTCCTTTGGGGAGTTCCTCTTCACTGCGGTGCATACCAAGGTAGAGGAACTCATTGAGCGCAATGAATGCAGAGACGGCATTGACTGAAGCAATAGCGTGCACCACGCCCTGGCACTTGAGTCCGCGATGACCTCAACAATCTCCAGGCTCGCATTCGATCCGCCCTCTCTAAGAGGAGAGGGGCTCGCTGGAGTTTGTGTCTCAACTGTTCCAATCGAAGCGCCGAAAGCAGAAAAATCTCTGCTCGGGCAGTTCATTCAAAGGTGGTGCTCCGATGAAGAGTTGGCCGCGCAGTTGCAAGCTGGAAACGCTGAGGCACTTTCGGTCCTTTTCAAGCGGCATCACCGACTGATCTTCGGAATCGCGCGACGCATTCTCGGTAACGCCGCGGAGGCTGAGGACGCCGTGCAACAGACTTTTCTTGATGTATTTCGCTCGATCCATCAGTTTAAGTCGGAGAAAGGTAACTTCAAGGCGTGGCTTCTGATGTTTGCCTATCAGCGTTCATTCAATATTCGCCGCGCACTCTGTGCCGGACGGTTCTTCGATACGGATTCGTTGGATGACGCTCTGCTCGATTTTCTCGCGCAAGTGAGTGGTCCGCAAGGATTTTCATATGCCGAAATGCGCGTCCTGGTTGAGCAGGCCTTGCTGTCCGTACCGGCTCGCGAGCGCCGGGCCATCGAGCTTGTTTACTACGACGGGCTAACCGCAGAGGAAGTGTCTGCTCGCACGGGTGAAACCGTGCGGGTGGTGCGCCATAACTTGTATCGCGGGCTGGACAAGATACGCAAAGCATTTTGCGCATCCCCAGGGCCCGCTGAGGTGGGAAGTGAAAGAGGCCCACAATGACTCTCAGGCACCGATATTTCGAGGTCAAATGTGCCCTCGCCGCCAGCGGGCAACTTAGCGATCTTGAGTTTTGTGAACTCAGCGCACACCTTCGCAGGTGCGATCAATGCAGGTACCGGCTCATGGAAATGGCGCTGGTCAGCAGCCAGATATCCCTAGCGCGTAGATCCCTGGCACCGCGCCCCACTGCTCAGAAAGGGATGCTGGAGCGATTCACTCAGCGAGCCATCGGCGAAGGCATTCCACTTCGGCAACCGAGGCGGGCCCCTTCTGTGCACCATCTGGTCGGGGCAACGGCGTTCGCTCTGCTTTCCGTCCTGCTCATCGTGATGACCTGGACAGCTGCCAATTATGTGAATTCGGCCAATTCACTCTCGCTTGCCGATGGCCCTGGACTGAAAGGGCTTCTCCATCAGCCTGGGGTGATGATTCGTCCCACTCCCAGTCCCGATCCTGTCGTTGCCGTCAAAGTTTCGAGACCCCCTGGAACGATGAGGCGGTTTGCGTCTCGCAGGAATGTGGAAGCGCGGCGGTTGAACACCGGTTCGAATGCAAAGGGTAGTGTGATGCCAGAAACTTCAACTCTCCGAGACGTGCGCACAGGTTTTCCAGCTTGCAACGCCGATCGTTTGTTCTACCAGAAGGGTACCGATACGTTTACGCTGGTATTTTTGCCACCATGGCCTTCAACGCCGCGGCCGTTCCCCGTCTTCCTGTCGTCCAGTTCTACATTTGACCTGAAGCCGGTCAAAATCGAAGACCTGTTTTTGGACCAGAAGCGGGCAGCTTTCTCTGGGAAGCGTGTCTTGATTTACAACTCAGGAATGGCCTCGCTGACGCTGCTCGATCCCATCCACACGGCGGCATTCAGTATGCCTGACGACATCGCGGAAAGAATTCCTGCATTTCGGTTTACGTTGCCCGCCGCTCAGTAACTTTAATCCCGGCCTAAAGGAGATGTATGAAGCTGTCAGAAACAGCTGCGCTCGTCCTTTGCCTTGCGTTGCCAATGGGTGTCCTGGAGTCGCAAGTGCAAACCAAAGTTGCTCAGACACAAATGCAACCCATTGTTGTCGTCAATTTCAACGCTCTCGTTCTTCAAACCAACGAGTCCCAGCGGGACCTCAGCGCCCTGGAAGCGAAATTCGCTCCCAGGCAGGCGCAGCTTCAGGCCCTGAACGACGATATCGAGGCGTCGCGCAAGCAACTCGCCGACCTCGGCGACAAGCTGAGCGATCAGGAACGCGCCTCGCGCACACAACTTCTGGAAGCGAAGGTGAAACGGCTGCAGCGGCTGGCCGAAGATTTCCGAAGCGATTCACAAACCGAGGGTCAGGAAGAATTCCAAAAAGTCGCCCAGGAGGTGTTCTCCTTCATCGAGGAATACGCGCGGCAACATGGCTATACCTTCGTCATTGACCGCGGGCCCGACTCGGCTCCTTTTGTGTGGTACGCAGCTGAAAACGTCGATATCACCACACAACTACTAACGGCTTACAATGTGAAGTCCGGAATCTCTTCGCCGGAAGCAACGGCTGCGCCCAGCCACGCAAAGGATGGGCCCGGTACTCCGGCGAAGTCGACACTTCCGAGTGCACCACGGCCCTGAACGCAACTGAGGAGCGTCACGGCTGAATCCGGGCCCCGGACATGCCGGCCCCTTCTCTGCGACGCGTCTTGCTCCCCTGCAGCAACTTTCATTCGCTCCTCGGCGGGCCAGTCTTGGGGAGGGGGAGGTTGCGGGTCACCCCCGGAGGCTGCAAAGGTAGTTCCAACGCGCATCCCGGTGATTTTGTCTCAAATCAAGGCCTGACGATCAATCGATCGCCGGATAGCCCGCAACGATGGCTTGTTAACCGAACTCTTCCGAGCACTGGCACTTCCTCAAAATTCCATCGCTATTGGCCTTTGCAGATGGCATGATGTTTCTGGAGACGGACAATGGACCGCTTTGCGTTGTATTCGTTCATGTCGGGCTATCGTTACGGGGTTGTCTCAAGTGTTTCTGAAGGCGGTACTCCGCAAGCGGCTCTGGTTGGTATTGCCACAACTTCTGAGTTAGAGATCATTTTTGACACGGTGAAGACCTCTCGCAAATATGCCAATCTGATTGCGCGGCCGGAGTGTTCTTTCGTGGTCGGATGGGATGGAGAAAAAACCGTCCAGTTTGAAGGCATCGCTGTTGAGCCAAGAGAGCCAGACCTAAAGCGATATCAGGACTTGTATTTCGCGGTCTGGACTGATGGACCATCAAGGATGCAGTGGCCCGGCATCGCATATTTCGTGGTGCGTCCACGCTGGGTTCGCTATAGCGACTTTGAACAGAATCCTCCAGCAATTACGGAGATATCAATGCGAGTTCTCTAAGTGCCTGCGAGCACGATGAGCGTTCAGGTTCATCATTGGTCAAGGCAGGGTCAGTCGAAACGATCCTGAGCAGGCGAATTCGGCCCGATTCACTTTTCCGGAACTTCCGAGTCTCAAGATGCGCTTCGGCGATTGTCTACCGGGCGAGAGTCCGAAGTCATCCGTTGCTCGACGCCGGACAGCCACCCACTGAAATCAACACTTGAGACGAACCCCTCGATTGAAACCCCGATTGATTTCTTCTTTCCAAGAGGCCGTTCAGTGGTATATATTTTCCTCCAGTAGAAGTTCTATGGGGGCGACAGTGGCTCGATCAAAAAAAGAACAGGAACTACTGCTCGGCACACTCGATATGCTCATTCTGCACACGTTGGTGCTTGGACCGGCGCACGGCCACACGATCGCGCACGTGATCGAGCACACCTCGGATGATGTGCTGCAGATCGAGCAGGGATCGCTCTATCCTGCGCTTCATCGTCTGGAGGACCGGAGCTGGGTTTCATCCTATTGGGGAACAAGCGAGAACAATCGGAAGGCACGTTTCTATCGGCTGAACGCAGCCGGACGCAAACAGCTCACTGCGGAAACCAGCCGCTGGCAGGTCATGTTGGGGCGATCGGACGACTGCTGGGAAATACGACTCGGACTGCGGAGCAGAAGTGAGGCATTACACGGATGAGTCTTCGCCGCTCTCTGCGACGCAGTCATTGGGATGAGGAGCGGGTGCGCGAGATGGTTGCCCGTATTTCGCACGAGATCAGCGACAACGTAGAACGGCATGACGCCAGCAGCGGCACGGCGCCCGGCGCATATCAAGTTTGTCTGCCGATTTCCGATCACCGCTGAGGTGCGCTCTGTTGACGGAGGCAAATTCGAATGACTAGACTCAACTGATCTGAATCAGGAGGTGCGCCGTGAAGCTCTCGGTATTCTGCGGAGTGAGCGTAGATGGCTTTCTGGCTCGGCCTGACCACTCACTCGATTTTCTGGATGCTGGTGGGCAGGAGCCGCACGGTTTCGAAGAATTCTATGGCAGCGTCGATGTCGTCGTTATCGGACGAAAAACCTTCGAAGTCGTGTTGACATTCGGCAAATGGTTTTATGGCACCAAGCCGGTAGTCGTGCTGAGCAGTCGTGTGCTCAATTTTTCATCGGTCAAAGGCGGAGTGCTTGAACAGATGTCGGGCGAACCCTCCGAAATTGTAGCCCAGCTCAAAGCTCGCGGCTTCAAACACGCTTACATCGATGGCGGCATCACGATTCAGCGATTCCTGGCGGCCCGCCTCATCGATCGAATGGTGATCACACGGGTACCACTACTGATTGGAACAGGCATCCCGTTGTTCGGGCCGGTACCGCGTGACATCAGCCTTCGCCACGTTGCGACGCGCTGCTATAAGGGTGGCTTGGTACAGAGTGAATACGAGCTTGATACTGATCTAGGCAGTCGGATTCGGAAGACAAGGAAAACGTCCGGGCGGTCGACCTTGCGCGAGGTCCAAAACCCTCTCAGTGAGTGACTCAGCGGAGAGATCGCCGAGGTTGTTCGCCAACGTATCAAAAGTCGGCACCTTAAACCGACGCCTTCTTACGGTGGTGGCGGGTCCCCGGTTTGATCCCTGAGGTCGGTTGCGGAGGCAATCCAGGTTGCTGCCGATTGAGAAGAATCTGTTGTTCGACCTCTGGCTGTGGGGAGCGGGGCATGACGGGCCAGCGAACCGCGGATCCTTCATGCGCCGCAGCATTTCTTGTACTTCTTGTTGCTGCCGCAGGGACACGGTTCGTTCCTTCCGATCTTCGGGGAATCCCTCCTGATCGGCGATGAGTGCGGGACTGGGATCTTCGGCGTCCACTCTGGCACCGCGTGGACTGTGCTGCTCGATTGGCGATCACGGAAGCAGGACCAGAATTGCATCTCATCCACTGTGTCCTCAATGAGGCGATGATGAGGATCATCTGTAAGTCGGTCAAGGATGCGCTCCTTGCCACTCGATAATTCGTGGCGGACATATTCAGGGGCAATATAAGACGGGTCGATCAAGCCCTCTTCAAAGGCGCGCTCAATGTCACCGAGCAGTTCCTCGGCATAGAGTTGACAGCTATTCACGGCGAGCGAGTCCCACACTTGAGACGGCTTTTGCTTGAGCTTGCCGCCAAACAGGCTGCCAAAGTAGCTGATGATCTCCTCTCGGCTCTTTTGCCCGGCCGCCACGAGCGTCACGAGGCTGTCCAAGGCTGCGCCCCGGGCCCACTGGTCGGCAGCCTCATTCTCGACCAAACTCTTAATGAGGGTCAAATCGCCGCCGCACACCGAGGCCAGGACACTGTCTAAGCCTTCGGTGAGGAAATGGTCTAAGAGCCCATCGACCACACTCGTTGGGAGCGACGCAAGGCGGACCACCAGCGGGTAAGCGCGAGGTTCGCGGAACTGCGCTAACAGGTAGAGCGCGTAGTAGTGGGCCATGTAAGCGTAATCGGCCTTGAGTTGCTCCGCTCGATTCGCCGTATCGTCCAGGATGCGAAGAAGATCCGGCGTGATCTCTTCCCGGCGCTCTACGGCTGCATCGACGGCTTCCTTGGGAAACAACTTTCCCCTCAGCCTTTCCAGTTGATCGAGAATTTCGGCTGTTTGCATCGGCGATCCGTGCCCCTCCGGTCTTCTTTTCCATTTTCTACTACCACCCTGGGTGCGTATGGCGGTATGTCTCTTAGCAGATGACGATCGAACGCAAGTGGATGTTCAAAGCCTGTCTTTGTTCCCGTGCATACGGACCGATGGGATCGCGCCTTGCCTGCCACACGCTACAGTAAACTACGGCTAGCGGCGTAAGGCAAGTTGTATGGCTTCCGCCAGGTGAATGGCCCGGCATCCTGTGGATTGGAGTATCTGTTCGCTGCAGCTGAATCCATCGGAGACGATCAACGTGTCAGGCTTTGCCCGTCGCACGGCGGGAAGGAGCACTCGTTCTCCAATGGTCTGCGATACTGCGAACTTCTCTTTTGCAAAGCCGAAAGGACCTGCCATTCCGCAACATCCGGCATCGAGCGGGTCCAAGGTGGTCCCCATTTTTCGGAGTAACGACTCTTCGTCATTCATTTTCATGAGCGCTTTGTGATGGCAATGACCGTGAAGAACCACTTTTCTGTTAAGTTGTGGTGGTTCATAACCAGGAGTGTGATGCTCCAGAAATTCACTGAGGAGAAACGTCTGGCCGCGAAGCCGAGCGGCGCGCGCGTCCCCGGGAAACAGATTTCGCAGTTCATCGCGGAATACAGAGGCGCAACTCGGCTCCAAGACCACTATCGGCAGCCCGGCATTGATCTGCGGACCCAAGCCCTGCAGGATGCGTTCCAGATACTCCCGGGCTTTGTCGAGCATGCCGAAGTCATACAAAGGCCTCCCGCAGCAGAAGTGGTCCTGGGAGACTCTTACTCTGAATCCGGCGTGGATCAGTACTTCCAAAGCAGCGCGGCTGACCTCGGGCCGGTAGTAATTGTTGAATGTGTCCGCCCACAAGATCACTTCGGGGCCCACGTGTGCCGGGGCCGGGGCTGCCAACGCAGGGACTTGATGTTTGCGAGCCCACTGTTGGAAGCTGGTCGACGCAAAGCGAGGCATTTGCCTTTCCGGCGCCAAAGCAAGGGCCTTCCGCAGGATCTTATTGCTACCGGGCGCATTGCTTAGCAGGTTAGCTAACCCGGGTGCGTGCGACGCCAACTTGGCCCATTTGTCGATCATCCCAAACGCATAGGCGTGCAGCGGCCGGCGTTTGTTTTCGTAGTAATGGGAGAGGAACTCCGCTTTGTAGGTTGCGATGTCTACGTTTGCTGGGCACTCCGATTTGCACGCTTTGCATGCGAGACAGAGGTCGAGCGATTTCTTAACTTCCTCGTTCTGCCAGCCTTGGTCGATTACCTCCCCTTGAAGCATTTCGAAGAGCATGTGGGCTCGACCGCGCGTGCTGTGCTCTTCCTCGAGCGTTGCCATATAGCTGGGGCACATCGCACCGCTGTCGCCCTTGCGGCACGCTCCCAACCCGATGCATCGTTCGGTGGCCTTCAGGAACGAGCCGCCGTCTTCTACGAAGTGGAAATGAGTCTGGGGTTGTGATGGAGCGTAGTCCACTCCGAGCCTAAGGTTTTCCGTGGGCAGGTACGGATCGAGAACTTTATGCGGGTTCATCATGTTGCCCGGATCCCAGACGGCTTTGAATTCGTGGAAGGCCTGCATGAGCTCAGGCCCGAACATCTTCGGGAGGAGACAACCGCGAGCCTGACCGTCGCCATGTTCTCCGGAAAGCGAGCCTCCGTAACTGACCACCAGGTCGGCCGCCCGCTCGATGAATTCGTTGTAATCGCGAATGCCTTTTTCGGTCAGGAAGTCGAAGGTCACGCGCATGTGTATGCATCCGTGCCCGAAATGTCCGTAAAACGTTGCAGTATAGCTGTACTCATTGAGCAGTTGGCGAATGTCACGCAAGTAGCCACCCAGTTTTTCAGGTGCAACGGCAGCGTCATCCCAACCTTCCCATTGCGGCGGCGATCCGGGGGCAAATGCGGCAGCGCGCGGTCCACTTTCGCGAAGATTCCAGACGATTGGTGCTTCGCTTTTGGTATAGAGCCGCATTGCGGGTGGATCGGGCACTTGCTTCAGCCGGTCCATGAGTTTCACCGCGAGTTGCCGGGCATGCTGAGCGTCATCCGAGCCGAACTCCACCAGCAAGACGCCGCCCCCCTCGGGCAGCAGGTCGACGTGCGGCGTGCCCTTTCGCCTGAGGCCCTCGGTGATGCTTCCTTCAAATCCTTCCAAGCCGATCGGCTCGAACTCCAGTATCTCGGGAACGTGATCTGCGGCGGAGTAGGCGTCCTTATATCCAAACCCTACAAGTACCTTATGTCGCGGATTATGGATGAGTTTTAGCTTCGCTTCCAACACAACGACGCATGTTCCTTCGGTGCCGACCAAGGCGCGCGCCACGTTGAATCCGTTTTCGGGGAGAAGTTCGTCGAGGTTGTACCCTGAGACGCGCCGGGGGATGCGGGGAAACTTTGCCCGGACCAAACCGCTGTACCGGTCGCGAATCGTGCGTAGCTGGGAATAGATCTCGCCTTGTCGGGACCCTCGCTTCACGAGGTTAATCAGGTCCTCCTCGCTGGTGGGGCCGACCGTCATGATCGTCCCGTCGTAGAGCAAAATTCGCATCTCTTCGACATTGTCGACCGTCTTGCCGCCCAACAGGGAATGGGTGCCGCAGGAGTTATTCCCGATCATTCCCCCGATCGTGCAGCGATTGTGCGTGGAAGGATCAGGCGCGAAGATGAGTTGATGATCCCTCAGCTGCTTCTGGAGTGCATCCAGCACGATTCCCGGCTGCACGCGGGCATATTGCTGTTCGGGATCGATCTCTATCACCTGGTTCATGTACTTGGTAAAGTCGAGAACGAGCGCCACGTTGCAGCACTGTCCCGCCAGACTTGTGCCAGCTCCACGGGGCAGGATAGGAGCGCCATACCTTCTGCAGACCGCCACCGCTGCAACCACGTCGTCGGCATCGCGCGGGACCACGAGGCCGATGGGGATCTGGCGGTAGTTCGAGCCGTCGGTCGCATACATGGCGCGGCTTCCGCGATCGAAGCGGACTTCTCCTCGAACTTCACGTTTCAACTCTCTCTCTAGCTCCCGTGCCCGCGCGAACGAGTCGACGGGCTTCGCATGCGAGCTGAGGGGTAAGGGAACCGGCGAGTGGATGGGGGCTTGGCCAAGGGGCATGAACGCGACTCCGGATTCGATGCGTCGGGGAACCTATACCTGTTGTAATTCGGCGGCAGGCACAACGAGCTTTTCGCCGGGCTTCATCCAGAAGGCGGCAATCGAGCCCAGGAAGAGCAGCACGATGCTGCCGAGAAAAGGTAGCTCCCAGTGATTGGTTTTGTCGATCACAAATCCAAAGACGATGGGAGAGAGAATGGCGGCCAACGCCGATCCGGAATTCATGAATCCACTTGCGGATCCGGAGAACCGGGGTGCGATGTCCATTGGGATTGCCCACATTGGCCCAACCGTAAACTCGGAAAAGAAAAAACCAAGGCTGAGATAGATCGATGCCCACTTGAGGTTGTGGGAGAACAGAATTGGAATCATGCAGGCGAGGGAGCAGAGAAAGCTGATCACGACCAAGTTCCGTCGAGCTTTGTTGAAGTCTCTTGTCTTGCGAAGGATCCGGTCGCTCACCATTCCGCCTAACGAGTCCCCTAGCACGCCGGCAAAGAAGACCCCTGCCGAGAACAAGGCCGACTGCTTCAGGTCGAGATGATAGTTGTGGACAAAGAAGGATGGGATCCAGGCCAGGTAGAGCCAGAGTGTCCACCCATAGCAGAAATAGACCGCCGTGACCGGCGCCATGCGACGAGCTAGAGGGAGCCAGGGGATGCGCTCATGTTTCTTCACTTTTCGCAGAGCATAATTGGGGAGCACTTCCAACTCCGCGGAGGTGATGTCTGCGTGCTCTCCTGGGTCGTTGCGGAAGTACCAGACCCAGACGATGGTCCAGCCCAGGCTAATCAGACTAAGGGCGATAAAGGATCCACGCCACGAGACCATCGCCATAAGCCAGACCACCAGGGGTGGCGTGAAGGCGTTCCCTAGTCGCGCCGTGGAATGGGTGATTCCCTGAGAGAATCCGCGCTTCCCCTCCACCGTCCAGTCCGACATCGCCCTGGTAGCCGCGGGAAACGTCGCGCCCTCTCCAAACCCAAGCAGAACGCGGGCGCAGAGCATGCTGGGAAGGCCGGTCGCCAAACCGGTCAACAAAGTAGCCAGTGCCCAAATGATGGCGGAGACGGTCAGAGTCAACCTTGCACCCAAACGATCGCTTACCCAGCCTCCGATAATTTGAAATACCAGGTAAGGATAGGCGAAGGCTGAAAAGACAAGGCCGACTTGTACACTTGTGAAATGAAGTTCTTTTTGGAAGACCGAAGCGGCCGTGCTCACGTTGACCCGGTCAACATAGGTGATCGCATACATCACGCAGATCATTCCGAGCACAGCTTTCGTTGCTGAAAATCCCCGTCGACCCATTACGGCTCCATTGATTAGTGGACTTCCACTGATTTTTTGCGTGCTACGCTTGGTTTTCCGCTGAACGGGAGCGAAGCATTATCCGACGAGTGCCGCAGTCTCGCGCTTGGTTTCGGTGAGATATCGAAGAGCTGCCGTAACGCCTCCGCTGCGGTGGGGCACCTCAGCGAGCTGAAGGCCCATTTCGACTCCGCTTAGCGTTCCCGCCAGCATCAGGTCATTGAAGCTGCCGAGATGGCCGATGCGGAATACTTTGCCGGCCAGCTTCGAGAGGCCGGCTCCAAGGGACATGTCGAAGGCATTGAGGATGACCTTTCGCAGCTGATCTGCATTGTGCCCTTCGGGCACAAGCACCGCGGTCAGTGCGCTTGAATACTCCCGAGGATTTTCACATACAATTTCCAGACCCCACGTTCGCACGGCAGTACGGGTGGCCTCGGCGTGATGATCATGTCGAAGAAACACGTTCAAGAGGCCCTCCTCCTGCAACATCGCAAGCGCCTCCCGCAGACCGTAGAGCAGAGTAGTCGCTGGTGTGTAGGGAAAGAAACCTGCACGATTGGGCGTCAACATATCCTGCCAGTCCCAATACGACCGAGGCAACCTGGCAGTCTTATTTGCGGCGAGCGCCTTTTCAGAAATGGCATTGAAGCTTAGGCCCGGAGGCATCATCAGCCCTTTCTGAGAACCGGCAACGGTGACGTCGACTTCCCATTCATCATGGCGATAGTCGATGGAACCTAACGAAGAGATTGTATCGACCATCAGCAGCGCTGGATGGCGCGCCTGATCCATGGCGCGCCGAATCTCAGCAATGCGGCTGGTAACCCCGGTGGATGTCTCGTTGTGGACAACCATGACCGCTTTAAGAGTGTGGCTCTGGTCGGCGTCCAACCGCGCAGCTACGTCCTCTGCGGACGCGCCCCGGCGCCAGTTGCCTGGCACATACTCGACTTGAATGCCGAATCGCTCCGCCACCTGACGCCAAAGATTCGAAAAGTGTCCGGTCTCGAACATTAGCACCCGGTCGCCCGGGGAAAGCGTATTTACGATCGCCGCTTCCCAGGCTCCAGTGCCTGAAGCGGGATACATAATGACGTGCCCGCCAGTCCGGAAGATTGGACGCAGGTTCTCCAGAGCTTCCGAGGCAAGTTTGGAAAATTCCGCGCTGCGATGGTCCATGACTGGCTGGTGCATGGCCCTCAGGACACGGTCCGGCACATTCGTTGGCCCTGGAATCTGAAGAAAATGTCGACCAGAACGGATCATTTGGAGCTCCGACGCAAGTGACTTGCCTGCGGAGAAGTATATAGCCCGACGGCCTCCAAGTTCCTACGACAGGATTTTGGCGGATTCGTAGCTCGCCAAAATAGCGATATTTCACGATGCCTTTTCCGCAATTTCTAACGAAGCGGCCAAGCCCGTTGCCGGAGACGCTCAACGTAGAGCTGGGCTCCAAGCGCAGATATTGACAATCGCCAATGCGCTGATCGAGCACTTGGACCTTCTCCATAGAGATAGAGCTCGGTGTTTTAGAATTTTGAGATGAGCCATGTGGCTGTGGTTCAACATTCGCCCTTGCTGGAACGCACAAATTAATGAACACTGCGGACTATCTGAAGCCCGATCCTCACTCCGGACATCAATTGAGCAGATCGATGGGAGACTTTGCACCGTGGGTGCCTACGACATCAATGCCGATGCGTGCTCGTGCGGCAAGTTCAACCGGGCGAATCCCATCGACGAACCAACTATGCGCTATCCGGTCCATGCCGGCGCCGACCAAAGGACTACAGTGCGCAGTGTGGCGTTGAGAGCAACTGCGTCTGTCTTTCCGCCGTGAATGATCAGGTTCCGCTGCCGATACCGACGGCGGAACGGCGCCGTGACGTGCCCTTCGATGTCGTGAAGGTGCGTGAAGGGCGCGGTCAGCATCCATCATGCCATTGCAGGGCTCACAGCACGGAACCTTGTACTGTGCATAGCGATACGATGTTTCGTTTGGAAGCGTGATCTCACGATCATGCAAACCAGCGCGACGCAGAATCCAATCTGGAATTATGTGTTCGTCGTTGAGGGCTACCTGTCCTCGACTTCTTCCACAAATAAAACAGCATCCACCTTCAACTTTGTCCCTGATGAACCGCTCAATCGAAAACACGATGACGCTGCTGTCATCTCGAATTGCCGTTCCATCGTCGGTAATCAACATGGCGAGCTCGTCTGCTCCATCACTGCCTGCGACTCAGCAAGGCAACAAAATTCGGCAATTCGTGCTGGAGGCGTTTCAGGACATCCGCTCGTTGCTGCCTGATTCCGCTCGCTTGAATATCAAGCACATCCAAGATTCGGTCTGGATTCAAATGGTATTGGTGGATCAGGAAATCGTCCGGGGACTGAACGAGAACCCCGTGAGGCTGCAAGATGTTTTGCGGAAAATGGCCAAGATTGGATGTGACGATGACATTAGCCCGTTCGTGAATAGCGGCGGCCACCACATGCTTGTCATGCGGATCGGGAATGTCAGGTACAGCATTGAGCAGATTTTGGGGAATGGAAACAGAAGCCTCCGGAAATACTTCGCGCATACTCCGGAGGCGACGTGTTGCCTGCTCCACCGTATAGCCAAACTTCTATATGGTTCTGCTTACTTCCTCCAGAGTCTCATCACTCCACAATGCACGAAAGAGTGCTGGTTCTTCCGCGCAACACAGAAGCGTCTCGCATAGGGGCATCGGGGCGAGGACGCAAGCGTCCAGCACCGCTGAATACTCGTTATCGCGCGTTAGGATCATCCAGAGGCACCCGATCGTATAGTCCCTCTTCCATCTCTGTTGAAGCGAAGTTTCTCTCCCTGCCGTGCGTTTGGACGGCCAGCCAACGAGACGGCAATTCAAAATGTCTTCCATCCCAGCGATCCACCTGTCTGGGCCATCGACTCCGACGAGGCTGAGGAGGTCATCACATTGTTGCCGCGTCGCAACAAAATTCGTTCAGAGAGTCGGAAACCCGATCCAGTGGGCCGGTTCTCAGCTGACCACGCGCGGGCGCCTTTGCGGTGTCGACTGAGGTAGATTTGAACCAGCGATCTCTGGGTTAGGAGACATGTAACTCATTGATTCTAAAGGAACTGCAACGGCTCAGACGATCTTTTGAGAGCTTTAGAATCAGTAAGATAGAGCCCCGCAATCCTTACCGCTCATTATGATTCAGTCTCTTTTGCGGATCTAACGGATTTGCCGCAAATTATCCATTTTCCGTAACTGTAGGCGGCCTGCTCCGACTTTCCTCCATCGTCATTTTGAGATGGAGATTTGCACATCGTTTCTCATGAGCTTGACTCCGATCAGGAGGGTTTTTCGATGATGGTGAATCTTCTTGGGTCCATTGCAGACGAGCACAGCAAGGACATGAGGCGTCGTGTTCTCCGTGGTCAAGAAGGTCGCCTTCGCGACGGATTCAAATCAGGTGGCCGGTGCTTCGGCTATAGGAGCGTGGCGGTCATCAACACCGCTCAACCAGAACTGCAAGGTCGGGCCGCTATCGAAGGGTACAAAGAGGTAGTTTATGAGCCGGAGGCGGCGACAGTTCGTCGGATCTTCTCTCTCTTTTCGGATGGTTGGAGTGTGTCACAAATCGCGCCTTCTCTTACTGGCCCTTTACCGTGTTGCCGATCCCTTTCTGACCTTCTGGTATCGCTTCGTTGCGCCGTTGGCCCATGCTAAAGCCGTGGGCCAGCCACACAGCCTAACCAAGAACTGGCCTTGAGAGGCCGCTCGCGAGTTCCTGCCAAGCCACTATCCATCGACAACTGCCTCTCAGAGGTTTACGAACAAAATTCCATTCCCGCGCACGGATAGCACTATCAAATTCCATAAACCGCAGTCAGGTGTGGACCTGTTTAGGGCGCAGAGCCGGTCAGGACGGGAGCCGCCTAGCTAGGTCGCCTTTCCATATTCCGCTCGGACGGTCGGATTTGCGTTCATGCAGCTTCTGCGTTATTGTCAACTCGATCCTGCCCGAATAGAGAATCCACCATGAAGCCTCAGCGGCGCACAGTAGTGGTTGTTGCGATCGCGGTGGCGGTCTTGTGCCTTGCTGGTTCGGGATTGGTGGCCTGGCGCGTGGGACGGACACTGGCCGGCCTCAGGCGCGATGCGGCGCATGAGGGATCGCTGGGAGTCGAAGTCCGGGCCCTGGCGCCTCAGCCAAATCCGGGTTTTGAGGGCTTCCGAGCGCCCGCCGTCTTCAACAGCGCAGCTGAATTTCAAAGCCGGCTTTTCCTGGCTGGTCCAGCCGGACTTTATGTCTATTCCGCTGACGGACGGCTCGATCATATCTATCGCACAGGAATGGAGTTACCTGCCGCTCCACTGAGTCAGTTGGTGGTGGGCATGCTGACAGGATCCCAGCAGCCAGAATTGCTTATAGCGACAGCCGGAGCAGGTGTATTGGCATTCGATGGGCGTGTCTTTCGGCAGATTCTGGCCAATCAGGATGAGGCGCGCAATGTGACTGCTTTGCTGCCTCTGTCCACTGGTCGATTGCTGATCGGCACTGCCAAGTTAGGCCTATTGATCTATGACGGCACGGCGCTGAACAGATTCCACTCCACAACAGACAATGTTTATGTGACGGCTCTTGCAGGAACGGATGCTGAGTTGTGGGTCGGTACGCTGGATAATGGGCTGCTCTACTGGCATGGCGGCGAGACCGAGCGTATCGGCGAAGAACAGGGATTGCCGGACCGGCGCGTAGAACAGATTGCGCTTGGTAAAGGCGAACCCTCCGCAGGGCGAGCTTATGTCGGCACTCCCGTCGGTGTTGCCGAAGTACGGGACGGCAAGATCACGCGCGTGCTCGCGAAGGGCAGATACGCCCATGCCTTGTTGGCCAACGGGGACTCGCTCTGGGTCGGCCAGTTAGATGCCGGGGTGCTGCACGTATCACTGGCTGGACCTCAAAACGACGTAAATGCGAGGAGATCCATCGTGTCTCCCGTTTCTCTGGGAACCGGGAACTCGGAATCCCCCACAACCCCAGCTGCCGCGCCATCCGAGACGGTGGAGCAGTTTTTCATCTACGGCGACAGCCGCTATGCGCTGGCGAGCAACGGCCTGCTTGAGCAGGAGCGCGATGGAGCCTGGCGAAGGATCCTGGGGGAGGACAACTCACAACTAACCGAGAGTCACGTCACCGCGCTTCTTGTCGCATCCGATGGCCGGCTTTGGGTTGGGTATTTCGACCGCGGTCTCGATATTCTCCCCGCCACGGGCGGACCGGCAATTCATGTGGAGAACGAGAATGTATTTTGCGTGAACCGGATCCTGGAAGATACGCGTCACGGGGCGGTTGCAGTGGCCACCGCAAACGGGCTGGTCATGTTTGACCAACATGGCCGGCAAAAACAGGTTCTGGAGCGCGAGGCGGGCCTTATCTCTGACACTGTGAACGATGTGGCGTTCTATGGAGATGGAATGGCACTGGCGACTCCAGCGGGGATCACGTTTCTGGATGCGAGCGGAGCGCATAGTCTGTATGCCTTTCAGGGATTGGTGAATAACCATGTGTATGCTTTGGCGAATAATGGAAATCAGCTTGTAGCGGGAACTCTCGGCGGCCTTTCGCTACTGGAGCATGGAGAAGTTCGCAAGAATCTAACGACTGCCACATCCCGCCTTAAACATAACTGGATCACGGCTCTTGCCACGGTGGGCAATGATTCGCTTGTGGGCACTTATGGCGCGGGCATTTTGCGCCTGGGCGCTGACGGAAGCGTTACCCCGACTGACGCCACCCATGCCGGAGTAATCATCAATCCCACAGCCATGGTGGCCGATGGACGCATGGTGTTGGCCGGAACACTGGGCCAGGGACTGATGGTAGGAGATAGCACAGGCACGCGGTGGAGGACGATTACCGCGGGATTGCCCTCCCTGAATGTAACTGCGCTGGCCATTCATGAAGGTGTGGTATACGTGGGCACTGAAAACGGCCTGGTAAAGATTTCGGAAGATAAGTTGTTGTAAGGATCGGAATGAAACAAGCTGGATGGGGACCGACGGGTTGGGCTCTTGGGCTATTGCTCATGATGCGAATGGTGGCTCACGCCGACAGCGGCGTGCTCATTCCAGGCAATAAGCAGGCGCCCGATCCAGCCATACTATCGTTGACCGAGATGCAGGTCGAAGTCCATATAGATAACGGCGACGCACGGGTCTGGATGCGGCAGGTATTCACCAATCACACTGGCGTTCCTCAGGAGGGCAATTACATGTTTGCCTTGCCGAGCGGAACAACGGTCAGCGATTTTGCCGTATGGGATGGGCCGGTACGCATTCCTGCCGTAATTCTGGAACGCAAGCGCGCCAAGGCAATTTACCAGGAGTTGAAAAGCCAGGCCATCGACCCTGGATTGCTGGAACAGGGCGAGCGCACAGAGGACGAGGCGCGAAAGAGCGCGGTCTTCAGCGCGCATATCGTTCCCATTCCGGCATACGGCACCAAGCGCCTCGAGATCGAGTATCACGAACATATTTCAGTGTCGGCGCTCAAGTCCTACTTCCTGTTACCGCTCAAGCCGGATGCATATGCAGGGCAGGCGGTACAAAAGCTCAGCATCCACTTTGAACTCCGTTCCGCTGGAAGGATGACGGATTTCGCGTTCCAAGGCAAGCTGCTCCCCTTTCATATTGATCAGCAGGACGACCACACGATTCGCGGCACCGTTGAGGCTATGAACGTCAATCTGGCCGAAGACTTTTCAACGGTCTGGAAGGTGAATGAACAGGTAAACGCTCTTGAAGTCATTGCTTACCGCAATCCTGCGCCAGAGAGATCACTGGCAATGGAGGTGGCTGGGCCGATGGCTGAAACAAACTCCGATACAGGCAGCGGGACTGCAATGAAAGGCAGGCAGAAAAACCAGAAGGCAACTGGGCAGGAGCCGGGCTTCTTTGAGGCCCTGGCGCAGCTTTCCGTTCCTGCGCCTTCTGTTGCAGTTGCGCCCGCCGGCAAAGAGAGCGGCCGCACCATCGTAGTGCTCATGGATACTTCCCTTTCGATGCAGTGGGAGAAGCTGGAACGCAGTTATGCGGCAGCGGCCAAACTGCTTCAGGGCCTGGGACCGAACGACCGGTTCAATTTGATCCTCTACAACAACAAGGTGGAAAGCTTCAAGCCCGCACCGGTGAAGGCGGACCTAACTACTGTGACCGCTTCGTTGGATTGGCTCAGGCAGAGCCATCTGCGCGGGGGTACTGACTTGCAGAAGGCGCTCGATGCGGGGCTCGGGCAGTTCAGTGCACAGAACGCAGCTGTGGGAACGGCGCCCGGCGCGGCGCTGGTCCTCTTGACAGATGGTGATGTGACGCGCGGTGTGATCCAGACCGGCAAGCTCGCCGATTGGTACACCGCACAGTGGAAGGCGATTCCCGCGGATCACCGACCGAAGACCGATGTCTTCGCCGTGGGCGATGACGCCAATTTGCCCCTGCTGCGCATGTTGAGCCGTAACGGCGGCGTGATGGAACAGGTGTTGTCTACCGAACCTGTCGATTTCAAACTGGCTGCGTTTCTCGGGAAGGTCGGACGTAGCCCGATTGAAGATCTGCGGCTTACCGTCGCACCGACCGACGCGGTGGACAAGGTTTATCCACTGGAGGATGACGTCTTTGCTGGCGGCGAGGCGCGCTGGGTGGGACAGTATTCGAAGCCCAAAACGAAAGTGAACTTGCGCGTAGATGGCCAACAGGACGGGCGCCCGCTCGCGGCGGACAGCAAGGCCGAGTTTCCGGTACAGGCGCTCGACCACGATCAGTTGCCGCGCCTTTGGGCCGGAGCGCGGGTTCAGGCCCTCCTTGGCCAGATTGAGCGCGATGGAGAAACCGACGCCGCGGTGAATGAAGTGATCCGGCTGGCGCGCTTGTACAAATTCGTCACGCCGTACACATCGTTTCTTGCAGCGCCTCGTGCCTTGCTACGGCCGCGCGTTATCCGGCCCGGAGATCCGGTCTTGCGCGTTTTCACGGATCAGACAATTGTCTCGGTGATTGCACTGTTTCCTTTTGGTCTTGAAAAGCCGCTGCGCCATTTGTCCGGCGACGATGTGTGGCAGACCCGCTTTCTGGCTCCGCCGGATATGAAGGACGGAGTGTATCCGGTGCGGCTGGTGATGCGAGACGAGAACGGGCAGGTGTATCGGGAATCGAAGAGCTTTGTCATTGCCTCGACTCCTCCTACGGTCAAGGTGCGGCTCGATCGAACACGTTTCAGAGCCGGCGAAGTTGTCCAGCTCAAGGTGAGCGCCTCAGAGACTACACGTACTCTGACCGCGCGCCTGGAAGGACTTGCGCCGGTGAGCCTGCACTGGGACCGGGAGCAGGGTATGAATACGGGGCAAATCGGTCTGCCGCAAGCCTTGCCTGCGGGCGATTATGTCCTTGCGGTAACGGCGGAAGATGTGGCGCACAATCTGGGCAGCGCGGAGGTGCACATTGAAGTTGTCCCCTGAGCGCACAGCAACGACGCTGAGAGATAGCAAATTCGTCAAAATCCGCTACCGGCCGCGGCAGCAAAGATTTCTTGTTGCTGCCGGAATTGCCGTGGCGCTTGGAGGCGCAAGCCTTTGCGCCTTCGGATCGCTGGTTGTGTGGCAGAGTCCCGGTTTGCTGCTTGGGGCCGGCAACAGCATCTCGCGCTGGCTTGAAAATGCGGAATCGGGCTCGGCTGTGGAAAAGACGCTTTATCGATCGATGAAGCTGCCTGGCGGAGAAGCGCTCTATCGGCGCTCGCCGCGAGAGACCAGGCCCGAATTGACGGCTCTTATCAATAACTCGCAGAACAGCGCGGCGCTTTACTCGCTGCGGGCCATGGAAGATGAACAGGCGCTGGATTTTGATGCGGCAGAGAAGGACTGGAAAAGCTGGGCAGCGAACGCCGGTGACAAAGCCGCGGCAAACGTAGATCTGGCCGACTTCTATGAGAGAAGGTTGAGGCCGCTGGAGGAAATTGCGGCGCTTGAAGCAGTGGGAAGCGCTCCTGCGAGCCCCCAAGAACGCTGGACACAGGCTGACGCGCAACAGCCGTGGAAGGCGTGGGAACGAACACTGGAAGTAGTGAAACGGTACGCATTGCCGCGGGCAGTTGCACAGCGGGAATATGCAGGCTGGGAGCTGCGCTATCCAGATGAACCGGCAGTTTATGAGCAGGAACTGGCTTTCGAACTGAAGGGCAACGACTTTGCCGGCGCAACAGCACTGATTGCGCGTTACCAGAAAGCATTTCCACGGGATGCCTTGTTTGTGGTGAGAGCGCAGGCGCAGGTAGAAGCTGGCCGCGGCTCGGTAAAAGATGGACTGGCAGTATTCGACCGCAGCTTCCAGCCGCTGTGGCCAGCCGAATTGGTCAAGGGTTACTACGATCTACTTGAGAGCGGCCACCTGACGCTCAAGACCCGGGATGAATTGCGGGCAAAACTCGCATCCAGTCCGGACGGCGGCTCGGATGCACTTATTGACGCGGCAAAGCTCTTCTATATCAATCAGCAGCAAGGTCAGATTGAAGCCGCCAAGGCAGTCCTGGCGGATTATCGCACCCGCAAAGACGGTCGAGGAGCCGCATGGAGCGCGGACGAGTTGTTTACTTGCGCCCGCCTTCTGGAGCAGGTTCAGGATTTTCCTGAAGCCGCCCGTTACTACTACGCGCTGGCCGCAGACAAAAAGACTCCCGATGAAGAACAGAGAGGGCTGGCCGGACTGGCCCGTCTGCTTCTGACGGCGCCCGAGCAGCCGTTCCATGTTGGTGCAGGCAATCTTGCACTCTACAAAAACATCGCCACCATGGATCGCGGCCCCGGATACCTCAACGGCATCCTGTCGCTCTTTCTCAACTCGCAACAGCCAGCGGCTGAGTATTCCTCTGAAGATCAGCTCGCGGTCCCTTACTTCCACAGGGCCAAAGCAGCGGAGATTCTTGCCGATATCGACCGCAGGTTTCCAACATCGCTGGAGCGCCCGGAGTTGCATGCCAAACTCATGGATGCCTATGCCACATATGGCGAAAACGATTCTGTGATTCGAGAGGGCACGACGTTTCTGGCACAGTTCCCCACCGGTCCCGAGAGGATTCAGGTCGCTCTGACTGTGGCTGACGTGTACAGCAGAACTAACCAGGCCGAGAAAGAGTTTGACCTGTACAAGAGCCTGCTGAAAGAGCTGGCGGCCAAGGCCGATGGCGTTCCCCTGGGCGAGCCGAACGGGGTGGGCAATCCGGTTGGCGGCGCGTCGGCGGGCACTGTATCGGCTAGCAATGCTCGATCCAGCGAATATGCGCAAGTTCTGGACAAGTACTTGTCCCGGCTGGTCTCCCTCGGCAGGCTGCCCGATGCGCTTGAAGTGCTGCGCGGCGAATTGGATCGTAATCCGCAGGACCCTGGGCTCTACGACAAGCTGGCGCAGTTTCTTGAACAGAACCGGCTGAATGCTCGCGAAGAACAGGTCTACCAGCGTGCGATTGCGCAATTCCAAAGCACAAGTTTTGGCACAGCTTGGTATTCCCGGTTGGCACGCTTCTACCTGCGCCAGCGGAGAGCCGCAGATTACTCCGCCCTCACACACAAGGTGACTGGGATCTTTTCCGGAACGGAGCTTGAATCCTATTTGAGCCAGGCTCCGGCACCGGATCGGACGCTGGCCCTCGAAGTCGATCTCTACGCCAATAGTCGCTTTCCGCACGATCTGACGTTTGTTCGCGCACTCCTGTCGCAGTACCGCGCGCGCAAGCAGCAGGATGAAGTGGAGAAGCTCTTGTGGCAGCATTGGGCGGAGTCGCCCGATTTGCGCGACCAATTGTTTGAAGCTCTCAGCAGTACGGGCAGGCTTGAGGCTCAACTGCAGGCGTTGCGCCAGCAGTCTCCCGAGATCGATAAAGCGGACTGGACCGCACTCACCCAGAGCAATCCCGCCGTCGAGCGATTCTGGATGGAATCGTGTTTATGGCAATCGCACTACGAAGATGGCGTAGGCGCAGCCGAAGCGCTGGCGGCCGAGTATCCCGCTGATGAATACCTGGGCCGGCAGGCGTCGTCGCTTGAACGCTCACTCGCGTACTTTCACCCCGAAGATACCGATAAGGCGGTCGCCATCGAGAAGAGACTGCTGAGCGCGCGGCCCGACGATCTGGACACGATGGCGCGAATCGGAGACATCTATGCGGATCGCGGACGCATGGTTGAGGCCGCACCGTACTGGACGCGCATGGCTGAAGTGCATCCCGGCGAGGCTGACGGAAATCTCCAATCCGCGACAGTGTTCTGGGATTACTTCGACTTTGGCTCGGCATCAACTCAGCTCGGCAACGCACGCCAGAGCCTCGGGGATCCTACGCTCTTTGGATATCAAGCCGGGGCAATCGAAGAGAGCCGTGGTAATTTGTCCGGCGCAATTGAAGAATATGTGGTCAGTTCGCAAGGCGACAAACCGTCCGAACAGAGCCGCGGCCGCTTGTTGTCACTTGCGCGCAGGCCGGATACGCGCCCGGCGGTGGATGCCGCAACGACAGGACTCCTGAAGACAGCAACGCCCACAAGCACCGCAATCGAACTGCGAGTGAGCGTGCTTGAAGCCCAACACCGAACAGCAGACTTGGTGCCGGAACTGAAACAAGTAGTTGCACAGACAGAGTCATTTAATGCGCTCGACGCGCTCACGCAGACTGCCCGCACTCACTCGCTGCCCGAGGTGGAGCAATTGGCTCTTGCCCGCCAAATTGCCCTCACCTCCGATCCAGTTCACGCTCTCGAATTGCGTTACCAGCTCGTGGATCTGCTGCAGCAGCACAATCCGGCAGCGGCAGCAACTGAGATAGACGCAATCTATCGCGAGCACTCCAGGATACTTGGTGTTGTGCGCTCGACGGTGGACTATGACTGGAACCATGAGCGCAAGCCGCAGGCGGTAACGGTCTTACTGAGTTCCGCGGACCTGGCTTATCCGGACCTCAAGCAGCAGTTTCAACTGGAGGCCGCGCGCAAGCTGACGGACCTTGGTGATTTTCCACGCGCAAAGAGTCTGCTTGAGCCGCTGCTGGCCGCAAAGTCGCTCGATGCGGGCGTTGAAGCGGCATTGGCTGACAACTACGCGCGCTCCGGCGATCAAGCGGGTCTGGAGGCGTTCTTCAAAGCCGAACTGGCCGTCATGAAGAATTCGAGTCTGGGAGCTGCGGAGAAAAGCTCGCGCACCGCCCAATTGCGACGCGGCATGATCTCAGCGGCTTCCGTCACAGGAAACTGGGGTGATGCCGCTGACCAGTACGTCGAACTGATCAACGCTTATCCAGGAGATGAGGCGCTGACTCAGGAAGCTGCCCGCGCCGCCGGGGAGCATGGCCAGCGCGACCAGCTTCTCGATTTCTATCGAAAGACGGTAGTAACCTCCCCGCGCGACGCTCGCTGGAGTATCGTGCTTGCGCATCTGGAGACTGCCCTTGAAGACTACCCCGCTGCGATTGACGCTTACGGCACGGCGATTCGTGTACGACCCGAGCAGAAGGACCTGTACCAGTCACAAGCGGATCTGGAAGAGCGCCTCCAGAAGCTGGACGATGCGGTTGCCGATTACGAGCAGCTCTATAAGTTGAGTTACCACGACCCGCAATGGATGGTAAAAGCTGCCCAGGCTCGCGCGCGCCAAGGTCGCAAAGCCGACGCGGTCAAAGATCTTGAAGAGGCATGGATTACAGGACGCCCGCAGGCCGCTGCGAACTTCTTCAAGGTCGCCTCGCAATTGGAGCAATGGGGGCTCCTTGAGGATGCGCGTGCCTATGCCGAGAAGGGTGTGGACGCTGCGGGATCCGAACTCTTGATCGATCCGGCCGATCAAGAGGGAGCGGCAGTCTATGCCCGCATCATGGCGCGGCAGCGGCAAACCGACGCCGCATTTACCAAGCTCGCCGTAGCCAGGATGCAGGCGGAAGATGTGCCTCTGTCGGCGGTAGCGCAGCAAGTGGCAAAGGATGGCCTGGGCGCAATTACCAGCGAGCAATGGCGGAAACAGCGGATTGCGCAGCGCACTGACCAGGCCCGAGCGGGATTCGCGCTAGCCTTCCATTCAATGGCAGCGGTGGTTGGCGAGTATTACGCTCCGGATGAGAAGGCCCATTTTGCGACTTGGTTGCAGGGCAAGAGCACGGGGGGCGAGGGCGGAGAACTACGCGCCGTATATCTGCCGGCAATTCAAGCTGCAGGGCTTATTGACTTGGAGGCAAATCTGCTTTGGGAGTTCGCTGAAAAGAGTCGCGACCCGTCTCGCGGAGAGCTGTCTGAATGGCTGCAGCTCGAACGGAAACGGGATCAGCTCGACGAGACAGGGCCGAAGATCGAAGCTCTGGCTGCTTCCGCCCCAGCAAGACAGAGGGCGCGAATCTGGTCTGAGGCAGCCGAGGTCTATCGGACCCTTGGAGATGCTCCCGCGGAGCTGCGAGCTCTGGACCGGATGGCGTCACTGAGCAATAGTGCAGATGCCAACCCCCGGTACTACGAGCTGCTGTTGGCCGCGCGGCCACAGGATCTTGTACAGAGAGCAAGGGTCGACAGCGCAGCGCAGTACCTGGTCGCTAACGGCCGCCCCGATCAGGCTCTGGCCGGAGTTGCCACGCGCTCAGCTAACCGGCCCCCGGTCTGGAAGATTGCCTACACCGGCCTCACCGGCCTTTATCTCCGAGAGCATACTCCCCAGGTCCGCATGGCATTTTCTGGCGCCCTTGGCGGAGACGCAACAATCGGCGAACGTGTCGCACAACCGGTGGACCGCAACGAGCAACTGGCCGGCGAGGTCTGGTTCTACTACGCGTCCCGATATGGCGAGTATCTCGACGCAGAAAAGGATGCGGGTGCGGATTGCTACCTTCAGGCGGAACTGGAACACACCTCGGGGAACCCGGATGCCTACGTCCAGCTTGCCAACCACTCCGCGCAGGCCGACAGGCCCGATGCGGCACTCGCTGATTACAGTCATTCACTCGATCTCAAGAGCGATCAGCCGGCTGTTATTGACAGCATGGCGGCGCTCGAATGGAAGCTAGGTAAACAGGCAGATGCGTTGTCAGCGTGGCAGTTGGCGGTCAAGCGCCTCGCTGCGGAGATGGACGCGCGCCATGTGCCGGAGAGCTTCTGGGGAGACTTTGCTCATGTGCTTTCCGATGCAGCCGCACATGGTCAGTACGTAGCCATTAAGCCGCAGGTAGATACCATGCTGCACATCTACCTGGCACGCAATGGAAGTTACCGCGCCGAGCCCCTGCTCCGGGCCGGCTATCAAGCCCAGGGCAACTCCATGGAGTGGCTGCTGGATATCACCACCGCCGCCAGTAATCCTGCATATCTCCTTCGTACAGTCCGGGAGAGCGATTGGATTCTCAAGAGCCAAAGAAGCCAGCTCCTGACGCATATCCTCGAATTGGTGCGCAGCAAGGCTCAGGCCCACCCCGGCGAAGACACATGGGAGCTTGATCAGGCAGAATCCAACCTTGTCTTGTCGCTGCTCGATGACAAAAAGTTTGCTGATGCACGTGCCGAGTTGGCACGTATTTCTGACCAGAAGCGCAAGACTTTGCCTTGGCTAGGTGCAGACCTGCGAATAGCCGACGCAGATGGCAGCCTTGCACAACATATAGCGAAGTGGAAAAAGCACCCGGAAAGTGCTCCGGCATCCAACGACCTCCGGAATGCCGTAAACCTGTTGAGCGAACTGTCGAAGCGAATCGTTTTGCGATTTGTCTATGAGCAGGCTCTTGATGCGCAGGAGTTGACCGCGCCCAACTTCCTTGGTCTTGCGGCCATCGATCTAGACGAGAACAACGCACCTCGCGCTATAGCCCTGCTCAAGAGATTGACTCTCGTCAGCCGCGATCCCTACGCCGACGCGGATGCGTCTGCAAATCTTCTCGAGATGCATAACCATTCCAAGGAAGCCATCGACTTCCTGCAGATGCTTGCCCAAGCATTTCCGTGGAGTGCCGGCTACAAGGTACGTCTTGCAGTCGCAACGTTGGCTGGAAATCCGCAATCGCAAACAGCTTTGCAAGCACTGGCTTCGGCGGCCGCCGATTCTCAGGCAACGTATGCCCAACGACTCGCAGCGGCTGGTTCCTTGAAAGGGCATGGTGCGCCAAACTCTGCAAGCGGGAGTCCAGAACTCGATCTACTTGCGCGCAACGGCTGCCCCGGCGCGGAACAGGTAAACCAGCCTTACTTTGTTACAGCGCGACTGGCTGCATCGGCTTGCGCCACCGACGACAAAGTTCGGGAACAGATTCTCAGACCCGGTCTCGCCTCCGCTCCGAATGATGCGGATATGCGCCTTCGGTATTTGACCGCGGCATTTGGAGCGGGTCTCGATGCCCGTGCGTTGGTGGCTGCCGAGCCGCTTCTCCAGGGCGGAAGCTTTTATGGCCAACGCTACCAGCTTCCTGGCGGCGCCTCGCCGAACGCAGAACTGAGGCCGGAGGAGGCAACCAGGCTCACCTGGTTTGCAATCCACGCGAGAGAAAAGCGCCACGAAGATCATGATGCGCTAACGCTGGCGGCAAATGCCCTGCAGCTGGAGAAGGACCCTGCTCGACGAAGAGCGCTTGATGACGAGCGGCAGCGTCTACAAACAGATGCGGCACGCGAACAGGAAAACGAAGCGCGCGCTCCTAGGATCCATGCCGAGTTTGACCAGGACAGAGTGGTGCGCCCGCGGTTGCTGCCGGGAATGGCGTTTGTTGCTCGCAAACCGGCTAACAATCGGGAAGGGGGTGCGGAATGAAACATCGTCTCTTGAGTGCGGCCGCAATATTGCTGGCCGGTTGCGGCGTGGTCTTCGCGGTGGGGCAGTTTGAGCAAGGCGCAACGCCTGTCGCGCAGTTGCCTGCTTTGCTCCCCCCAGGCGCATTGCTCTCCATTGAAGCGCGAGATTTCTCGTCGCTGCTCAAAGATTGGAATACTTCGCCGGAAAAACGCAGCTGGCTCCTCAGCGATAACTATGCCGAATTCAGTAACTCCAGGCTTTTCAGCCGTCTGTCTCAGGCGCAGGATGGATTCTCTGCAGCAGCCGGACTTCCGACGGATACCAGCCTGCTCGATAAGGTCGCAGGCAAGGAGAGTTGCCTGGGCCTCTATGACATTGGCAATCTTGAATTCGTTTATGTCACACGGCTCAACCAGCGGGACATTGAGAACACTCCGCTATGGCAGACACGATCGAAGTTTGAACAGCGCACGGAGGCTGGAACAGCCTTCTATGTGCACAAGGACACGCAGTCCTCGCGCGTCGCCGCATTCGCGTCAAGAGACGGATGGCTGATTTTGGGCACAAGGGATGATCTGGTGGCGGGTGTTCTTGACCGGCTCGCGGGAACGGCTTCTCAAAACCTTTCCAATGAAGGATGGTATGCGGAGGCGGTTCAGGATGCCCAGGGTGAGCGCGGAGATCTGCGCATGGTGCTCGATCTTGACAAGATTGTCCGCACGCCTTACTTCCGCAGTTACTGGGTGCAGAACAACATTACCGAGATGAAGCAGTACACAGCGGCAGTGAGCGACCTCTATCGAAGCGGGCAGAGCTACCGTGAAGAGCGGGTGGTGCTGCGCCGCGAGGGAGTCACTTCTGTCTCTCAAGGCGACGTCAGGGCTCTGGCCAGTCTCGCTCCGGCGGACGCGGCCTTCTACGCGGCCCAGGCTTCACCCGATACAGAAGACGTGCTCAAGACTCTTCGTGTCAGTCTGCTTGAGCTTAGGCCTGCGCAATCTCAGGCCACCGCTACTTCAGCGCCTTCGGCAGTCGTGGCAAACAACGCGGGCAGCGCCTCTCAACTCGATGTCTTTATCGACCACGCACCCGCTTCCGTGCAGCGCACTGATGTTTTTCAGCCTCTACGAACCCTGCTCGCAGCGCAACAACCAGACGCGGTACTTGAAGTCTACTCATCACGCGCTCCGCAAAAGGACGCCGCTGCATCCAGCAGCGTCTTCGTCACTCTTCAAACCGCCATAGTAGTCTCTGCGCCGCATGCCTGGGATGAAGCCGCTGTACGCTTGGCTATCACGGCAGCTCTCCCCACGAATCTCACTGCTGGAAAAATTGGGGCCGGCTGGGTGAAACGCTCAGGTGCTTCCGGAGAATATCTTGCGCTTGATGGCACTCTGCCGCTCTACGCCGCTGTCAACGGGAAACAGCTATTCCTCGCAAATGACATCCTACTGCTACAGCACCTGCTTGCATCCCGCTCCGGCGCCGCCCCAACCAGCTCAAGCGAAGGAGTCACCTACGCCGCAGTTTTTCGTCCCACGGAGGAACATTCCAACTTCCGCACACTTATGGCGCAGCTTGATCTCGCCGGGCATCGCGGCGCGAACGGCCAACAAGCCGGAGCGCCCGACGGACAATCTCCCGCATTTTTCTCCAGTGATGTCTCCAGTCTCGACCGCGCCTTCTTCAATACTCTTGCCTCAGAGCGCATTGAAGAAAGAGACCTGGGAGCTAAGGTCGCACAGACGGTTACCTACCAATGGTAGAAGTGAGGTTGTGCCGGTTGTGAAGCCCTCCATGTCAACACGACCAGTCTTGACTGACCCATTGGCGCGCGAGCGGTTTCTCTTATGCGTCGTGTTGGCGGCCGCGCTCTTAGTGAGCCATGCTACGTCCGCACCGATCCAGAACGCGCCCGATCGGAAACTGTTTTCGCAGACAGCAGGAGCTCGCCTCCAGCGCGACTTTGCAAATCCGGATATCTCATGGCTCATCATGGATGCATCCGGCAATGTGGTTGCCGACCGGTGGCTTGCGCAGGACTGACACGAGGAGCGGATATGGCTACCGTGGCAACTGGACAATCTCCACGGGTCGGATTCTCACCGACTGGATCTGCAGCTAGCCTCGCTGCACTGATACTTCGAATCCCATTTCGTATGGCTTAAGCTGGCATACTCGTCCATCCGGTTTCTCCTCTTCCTGTGCGGGTTACTCGACCTTTGAGTGACGCCCCCAATCGAAGCGTCTGCCGAGGATGCCCTTCACAATGAGATGGTCGGTACTCGCGGTGGGTCCGACACCTACTCCGATATTGATCTCCCACTTCGGCGAAGTATTCAGATCGGTGACAAGGAAGATTTGCTGCTGTTGGCTATGCAATGAGTCGAACGCTCCGAG
The DNA here is from genome assembly GCA_036519195.1 of Occallatibacter sp. GTDB lineage: Bacteria > Acidobacteriota > Terriglobia > Terriglobales > Acidobacteriaceae > Telmatobacter. The sequence goes on from DATDLS010000084.1 coordinate 33,377, forward strand.
GCGTCCATAGTCGGCGTAGTATTCGATACCGCCGCTCACTACTCGTGTGAAGTCGTAGCTCACCTTTACACCTGGAGAAAAGCCGAGCCCTTGCTTTACATCGGGACCGTGCAAGGTACGCTCCAGTGCCGGATTCACTGCAAAATACCACCGCCCGGCCGTCTTATCAATGATGGGCCGTATTTCCCAGGTCCAGGTGTCCCGCGAGTAGACGGCGCGCTGGTAGCCGATTTCCGTAGATAGACTGAGACCCACCGGAAGGTGCCAGCTATCGGGTGCGCGGACGCGCGGCCGAATGTGATCGCCGACCCACTGCACGCCGTGACCATCCTGCTCGCTAGTGAAGACATAGAAGCCGATCTCCGACCAGTTCGTAATCCCTTCGGTAAGTTCGAGCGTCTCATGCTCCTGATGATTGGTCGGAATAACGCCATCGATGTCTTGCTTCTGACCTTCCGGGGTAAAGTTGGAGTGCAATTCAGTCATCAACGTCTTCGGCGCAACCGTGTCTGCGCCGTAAACCTGGATCTCATAGTTTCCTTGTGCCACAGCCGATTGTACGCACAAGGTGACCGCGATTGCGAGAATCGCGTTGGCAGCGAGCTTTATGGTTGAGTTACGCATAGTTGAACACCATCATGAATCCTCGGTCCATGTGATCTTGCTGGTGACAGTGAAAGAGTGTCTTGCCCGGATTGTCGGCCACAAACTCCACCTCGACGGTTCCACCGGCGTGCACCAGCACCACATCCTTGCACACACCGGCGATCTCAGGGATGTCCTCGATCCGGCGGACCTCAAACGTGTGCCGATGCAGATGCACTGGATGGTCGTCCATGCTTTTGTTCTTCATGACTAAACGGTATCGCTGTCCGGTCCGCAGAATGGTTGAGTTGGCTGGTGTCGAGTTTTGAGGATAGCTCAGACCGTTGATCAGCCATAGCTCTTCGTTACCGTGCCCCTGGAACTTGGAGTCAAAAACCAACTCGATCCTTTTCGCGTCTTGACGTTGTGCGGTATCGCCTGCCCCTGCAAACTGGCGATAGTTCCACACAAGATCGTCCAACTGCGTCCATACCGGCTTGCCGGAAGAGTTGGCGTATTCGATGACAACGCCCATTCCGCTGGCCTGAACATGCTTGCGGACTTCGCCAAGTATCCACACGCCGGGATTGTTCATCTCGACGATGGCCGAGACGCGCTCGGCTGGCGCTAGCCTAAGCATGGAAACTGTCTGAGTCTGTGCTACTGGATTTCCATCCAGCGCCACTACCTTGAAGCTGTGCCCCGAGAACGAAATCCAGTGAACCTCGGTCGGGCTGCTGTTGAGGATGTGCATCATCACGCGCTCCCCATGTTTGACCTTGACTGGATCTCCAGAACCGAGCATCTTGCCGTTGATCGTTGTCACGTTGTAGACAGGGCTCATATAACCGTCATCACTGCTCAGGAATTGCCCGTTCCAGTCATGGAGTCCAAAGAAAACCTCCCGATCGTAAGCAGCAGGATTGTCACGCGGTTCGATCAGCAGGAAACCGTGCAGCCCACCGTACTGCGCCTTGGTGAGGTTTTTCCCGGCGAACGTGTGCGTGTGATACCAGCGGAATCCCGCCGGCTTGGGGGTCATGGTATAGTGGGTCGAGCCACTTGGCGCGATCATTGGTGTGCCTTCTTCCATTGCTCCGTCGATCTCCGACGGCAAGTAGAGGCCGTGCCAGTGAACGATCTCCGAATCTTTCGTCAGGTTCCGAATCTCAATCGACTGCGGTTCCCCCTCACGCATCCGGAACAACGGCCCGGGAATCTGGCCGTTGTAAGCTACGGTCTGAATGTGATGCTTCGGCGAAGCCTCCAATGTGTACGGCGCAATCTCAAGCGTTACGTCCGGCGCCGCCGCTGCGCGGGCCGCACCGGACAACGCGAGCGAGCCGACCGTCATTCCAGAAAGTTGAGTGAAACGTCTGCGCGTCATTGCAGGGAGAAACATGGAATTGGGCATAGTACTTTGTAGCTCCGATTGAATTCAATGAAAACCGTGTGCAGTTAGAACGAAATGGTCCAATTACAGCGTGCAAACAGGATGGTCAGTTAGTTAGAAACCTGGCCAACGAGATTAAGATCAATCGCGACGTCATTCTCAGCCTTCCAGAACATGAAGCTCGGATTCTTGAGACCCCACTGAACATAGGGAACGACGAATTGCGCCCTCGCCGTTGCCTTCGATCCTTCCATGTGAATCTGTATCGGAATCGTGAGGTCGTGCGGATTGCCGAGTAGGGTGAACACTCCGCTCAGCTGAATTGTTGAGTCGCCAGAGGGTGCGATTGTCCCGGTGTAGGTTTTGGGCGCAAAGGAGACGGTCGCGTACTGATCCACCTTGAGAATGTCCTTGTTCATCTTCTTATCGCGGCTTTCGTTACCGGTCTTCCCGCTGCCGGCCAGTACGGTCACCGAACCCGACATCTTGGGATTGCTACGGTCAAACTCAATCGATCCCGATTGGATGTGAAACGTGCCGTTGACGACCTCGTGGGTCGTGTTGAGCGTCATCTTGATCTTGCTGGCATCGGGGTTGACAGCGAAGGTCTGATGCTGAGCGAAAGCGGCCGGAGAGAGGATGATAGCGAGGGCTAAAACTGCGAGGGATTTCATTGCATCTCTTCTAAAGCATGTTGACTACTGAGAGTTGTTTTGGCGTGGCCCGATTTCAATTGGCGAACGCCTGTGGAGCAACAGCGGCGGGCTGGGTGACACGCGTGAGTCGAGCCGTTACGCGCATCGCGCCAGGCCAGACCCTGAGGCAGAACGGCAGTATAGCGCGCGCGAGTGCGTTGTTCAAGCCGTCGGCGGCGGCCTCGGCAAGACGCATCTGGGGCAGCATTGCGGAGCGCAGTTTTGGCTGAAAGACAGGTGCCGGTTCCGCGGCAAGATAGGCAGCGGCCGCACGGCGGGCAGTATTGAGGGCGATGGATATGCCATCGCCGGTGAACGAGGGGATTACGGCTGCCTGATCGCCGATGCAGTAGAGCCCATCCTCAGTTGCGCGGCGGATGTAACCGTAGGGGATATGGGCGATGGTGATCGGTTTGTCGAGCAGCGGCTCCGCACCGTCAAGCCGCATCGCGAGGTGGGGACAGTCCTGCTGCATCTTCGCAAGGAGGCCCTCCCAGCGAAGACCCGCACGTGCAAAATACCGCCGTTGCACCACACAGCAGAAATTCGTAATCCCGCCTTCCACCGGTTGGATACCACCGTAGCCTCCGGAATAAAGCGTCAACTCGGAGGCGTCCGCCAGGTCAGCGGTCTGCGCCGCGGACAGTCGGTAATACATCTTGAAGGCGACCCATTGGTGAGGGTCCTTCGGGCGACCGTGGCCGCGCAGATCGTGCTTACCCGTGGCGAGAAAGGCAGTTGGAGCTTCGTATGTGGTGCCGTCGTCGAGCGTAGCCTGCCAGAGGTTGGCGGTCGCGCGGCTGAGCGACTGCACACTGCGACCGCGCTCGACGCGGACTCCACAGGTGACAGCCTCGGCAATGAGCGCTGTATCGAGCGCCTTGCGCGTGAGCGAGGCCGCGGGAAAAGGCAGCGGAGCCTCCGCGGCGCGTCTGGCTGCGGCAAGGCGAACGTAATCGATGGGCACCGCGCCAAGAGAGGCCACGTCGATACCAAGTGCATGCAGTTCTTCAAGGGCCT
>DATDLS010000085.1:0-3332 GCA_036519195.1 Occallatibacter sp.
AGAGAGTCCCTCGGTGGGTTCCTGCTGCTGGCCCCATTCGAGCAGGGCTCACTTCACAGGCGATCCGGGCCTCGCCGGCCCTTGGGCACTGCACAAACTTGGTGTTGCAATGCAAGAACTTGGTTATCGTTCCTGCAAAGACAGGATAGCACAGTGTATCCGCTCTCTAAATCCCGCCCTGAAGGACGTGGCTTTCCCAGGATAACCGGTAAAACCTATACTGGCAGTTTTGATGGCACTTTGTACTCCAGAAATACGCTCCACCGCCGCTTGCTTGTGGTTCACGCTGAGATGGGCATGCCGCTTGGTCATCTGTGCCGTCCTGTGTCCCAGAAGTTCACCGACCGTGTGTAAATCGACGCCTGCGATTACCAGTCTACTGGCGAACGTATGTCGATTGCAATGCCACGTATAGTCCTCCAGCAATTCTAAGTGGTCAATCCGTGTGAATTTCCGCTGGAAAAGATTAGCACTTAGATTCTCTTCAGCGCGTTTGGCAGGCCAATTGATCGCGATCTGAGCTGAAAGCTGGGTCGCAGGCACCGCGCCAGGCAAGAACCAATCCCCTGAGAGCGCGTCAGAGGCCGATTAAATCGATCAAAACTTTTCGGCGGTCCCAACAGCGGAAAACAAATTGATGTGCGTCGCAGCTAACCCTGTCTTGGAACCAAACGCGCTATATGCGAGATTGGTCTCAAATGATTTTCTGAGAGCATGGAAATATTAGAGGGATTGTTGGCTGGTTTGCGAGCGGTGTGCCAGAAATATCCCGATGACCGTCGTGGCAAGGTCGAGTATTCGATGGTGGATATCGGGCTTTCGGCGTTCTCGATGTTTTTCATGCAGCATGAGTCGTTCTTGTCGTTCCAGCGCCGGATGGAGGAAAGTCACGGCGCTTCCAATTGCCCGCCGCTGTTCGGAATCAAAGCGATCCCCTCGGACAACCATATTCGTACGCTCCTGGATCATGTGTCGCCGGACAGCTTTCAGCCCTGTTTCGATCAGGCGCTGGCGGAAATAGGCCAGCAAGACGGCTTAAAACCATTCGAGCAACTGGGCGGGCGGGTTGTGATTGCGCTCGATGGCGTGGAGTACTTCTGCTCGCAGAAGCTGGGCTGCAAGCAGTGCTCGACGCGCAAACGAAGCAACGGCAAGACCGACAACTTTCACTCGATGCTGTCGGCTACTATCGTGGCTCCCGGACACAACATGGTGCTGCCGCTGATGCCGGAGTTCATCACCCCGCAGGATGGGGCGGAGAAGCAGGACTGCGAACGCAATGGGGCCAAACGCTGGCTTGATGCGCATGCAGAGCGCATGGCCGGATTGCGCCCTATCTATCTCGGCGACGCGCTGTTCTGCTGCCAGCCGCTGGCCGAGGCGGTGCTGGCCAAGGGTGCAGACTTCATCTTTGTGTGTAAACCAGACGGCCACAAGACGCTGTACGAGTACCTAAAAGGCGTTGAGCTGGAAGAATTTACAACGACCGTACGCAAGCCCGGCAAGCACACCTTGACCTATCGTTACCGCTGGATCAATGGCGTCCCGCTGCGCGACGGCAAGGATGCGCTCGACGTCAACTGGCTTGCGATCTCCCTCACCAATGACGACGGGAAGACCACCTACAACGGAGCCTTCGCCACCAGCCTGGAAATTACCCGCGACAACGTGGAGCAGATCGCCGCCTGCGGACGGGCGCGCTGGAAGATCGAGAACGAAAGCTTCAACGTGCTTAAAAATAACGGCTACAACCTCGCCCATAACTTCGGACACGGAAAGAAATACCTTGCCCAGACCTTTGCCGTCATGAACCTGCTCGCATTCGCCTTCCACACCGTCTGCGAATGCAGGGAACCCCTCTGGAAGAATGCCAGAGAAAGAAGCGCCAAACGAACAGATTTCTTCCGCCGTCTGCACTACAGCACCGAATTCCTGCTCTTCCAGAACTGGCAAGATCTCTTCCAAAACCTCCTCACACGACGAAAAGCTCCGCCTACTTAGTTTGCACGTTGTCCGTGGGGTGCTCTTTGATCCCCAACAGCCTCTGGCAATTTGAACTGTTGCCACCTTGCTCCAGCCGTGCTCGAAGGACAACGACCACTCCTCCTGCGTCAAAACATGCCAGACCGCCGAAAGTCCGATGTCCACCATCCAATTCCGGACCTTGCAGCGGTAGCCGGCAGGAAAATCCCTGCACTCCGCTCGAAAACCAGCCAACAACCCCTCGAATCTCTCCACCCTCTCAAGAAATCATTCCAGAAACATCTGGCATAGAGCTGGTTTGCTTCGACATTTAGAACTGCTGATTATCCTCTGGACCACAAAACGTCAACGACAGAAAGGCCAATACTCGTCGAAAGCCGATTTTAGGCCTCGTCGGTACGGAATCTCTGGGCATTGAGTGAACTGACGTCGGAAGGTCCGCTGCGCTTTCCCCGATGATTGGAACGCGAGGAAGGTGTGAGCCAAAAATCGATTACTGCTACACTCCGTGGGCTTGAGCGCGATGGCCTCGTGCGGCGCAGCTTTACCGTCCCGGTACCGATCAGAGTGGACTACGAAGCGACGGAGTTCGAGCACGAACTGATTGTCAAATTCCAACGTTTTTTGGAGTTGGTCGATGGGAAGGGTAGGGGCGTTCACACCTGCACGACCGAGCTTTGACCAGACACAGAGGTTCGCTTGATAGGTGATATCAAACCGCTCATCACAAAATAGATAGCGATTTACGCGAAATCGATGAGATTGGTCCTGAAAAACGCCGATGCCGCCTGGAGTGCTTCTGACTTTACGCAAGTCGCGGAGGGTTGAGTGCTCCTAGACAAACTATGACCAAAGACTACTAATCGCCATATAGTAAAACTATGAAGCTGATTGCTTGGGCGCGGCGACAAGGTGTGCAATACAACATAGCGCTTCGTTGGGTAACCAACAACACGATGCCTGTTGCTTTCGAGCGCACGGCAACTGGGACAATTCTGGTTAAGGAGTTTGTTGGGGAATCCGGCAATTTCTTAGATCTGGTTGCTTTGTATGCCAGAGTCTCCGGGTCTGGGCAAAAATTGGGGACGCGATTGATGCGATCGGGCGCGGGGGACGGCTGCGGATTCGCATCTCTGAATACCAGCGATTTGATCCCCTCGGGGAGGTGATTGGAATCACGATTGCCGACACCGGGACAGGCATTCCGCCGGAATTTCTGCCCACCATTTTTGAGTCGTTTGTGACGACCAAGGGCGAGACGGGCACGGGCCCGGGTTTGTGGGTCACTTCGGAGATCATCAAAAAGAACGGCTGGCAGTTTCGGGTGCGGAGCTGCCGGATGGTGCCCC
>DATDLS010000086.1:0-3439 GCA_036519195.1 Occallatibacter sp.
GTGCGCAGGGAGTGGTGCTCTCACGGGATTACAGTGAAATGCAACTGGAGAACTTGGCGGTGGCCGGAACTGCCTTGAGGGAAGCATTCCAGACCAAGGCATCCGCGCAGGGTTGATCGTCGACTCACTCCGCATTCCACCAACATCGATGACTGGGAGGGAAGTGACTGTGTCGGGGACAAAATTCAATCCAGGACGGAGACACTTTCTGGGCTCGCGGGGCTACCTTTTAGGGCTTATGTTGGTCGTTCCGTTGTTGTCTTTCTGCAGTCACAGGCTTTAAAGCGAGACGACCGTGAGGTCCGTGCTGCCGGAAATACTGCCGGAGGTTGCAGTGACCGTGCCTAACCCTATGGCAACGGAGCTGAATGAGCCGGTCTGCGATTTGGTGCCCACGTCAACGCCGCCGAGCGACCACTGCACGGAGTCAGTGATGTTTTGCGTGGTTCCGTCGCTATAGTTCCCGGTTGCAGTGAACTGGAGAGTGTTGCCTGGCAAATTCACGATTATCTGATTGGCCGGTGTGATGGTGATGGACTGCAGGACAGCGCTGGTCACAGTGAGTTGAAACGTGCCGGTGACGCCGTTGAGCGCGGCGGCCGCGTTGAAGGCTCCGGTAGTGACGCCGGTCGCAAGCCCGGTCGAATTCACCACGCCAATGCTTGGTGTCTGCGACACGTTCCTGCTGCAGTGCGAAAACTACTTCGGCGCGCGATCTCGGCCTGGATGGCCGACTGCATGAAAGTCTTAACGGCGGTTTTCGTTTGGATGTGGCTACTACCCCGTGTAGCTCTTGAGGTCTGGTATCGATAGAATGAGTGCGATCCGAAAGGCATCCATCGGGCCTGAGACAAAGTGCTGCGGAGTATTTATCGAACGCCCTGGCAGATCGTCGCCTTAACCTCGGGCCTGTCATGAATAACGGGCCGAATGCTGGGGCGTACAGTTGCTGTTTCACATCCTCCGTCCATCGATTGAACTACATTTCGGTTGCCGGTCAAGACGATCTCGAAGTTCGTCCAGTTGAAACTTCATTAATCTTGCCGACCTGATCCGTGCCTCAAGCAGCCGAGCGACTACCAGCAGGAGGACGATGTGGGCGCCGACCAGCACAGGGATAAACCACGAGCGAGTTGTGAGGAAATAGATCAGCACAATTCCCAAAGACAAGCCTCCGCTTTTCGAAAGCCATTTCGCGCGAATCCTAGTGTCTTTTTGACAAGCGGCGAGTCATCATTTGGCGACCTTTACATTGAAGGTTACCGTGTTGGTTCCGCCGGCGTTCTTGATGACGAACTTGTACTGCCCGTCCTTCTCCGGCGTGACCTTAACCGAACACTTCGGTCCGGGCGAGTCGTCCTTAGCGACTTCCGCGCCGGAGGAGTCGTAGACGAAAAGGTGCACGTCGGTATTGTTCAGGCCGTCCGTGGTGGCGTCGAACTCTTTCCCCGCCGTGAAGGACATGAGGTAAGCGACCTCTCCCTTGTCCTTCATCGCGATCTTCTTGCCATGGAACGCCGCCCCCTTGCCCAGGTCATTCGGTTTGATGTCCTGCGCAGGACACAGGGTGGCGACCACGAACATAACTGCCACCACTGCTGTGACTAACCGAGCAATCGATTTCATTGGTGTTTCCTCCAGAGTCGGATCAGATCCGCAGCATGATAATAGTGTCTAGCCCGCATTATTCGTGAAGCTCCTGCCCGTGGTGTTTTGGTCGACGAGGTTGGTGCGAAGGTGTTTTCGGCCGTGCTCTGACGGCGATATTTGCATGACCAGGGAGATGGAGCGGTTGCTGGACAGGGAGCACGAAGTGTTTTGGGCAAGGCTTTGCTCATCTGCCATTTGCGCAATATAGGAAAGCGTTTAAGTGTGCCGTTGCTGTGCTATGCCGTGGAGGCGCCGAGTGCCATCGCCACTTTCCGGAAGTCGGCTAGAAAGGGGAAGGAGGCGGGCAGATGCAACGCCATCCGGCGCGTCGAAACGACCACTCGGGCGCCAAGTTTCAGCAGCCGTTGGCGGAGCGTCCAAACCTGGGCGCGAGCGCAGTGGGTGCCAGCGGCTCGCAGGCGCAGCTCCTGCATCAGCACGTAGGCCGCCGCGGTCAACAACACGCGGAACTGGTTGGCCCAGAAGCGAGTGCAACTGGTGCGGTCGATGTGTAACTCATGCAATTCCTTGATTCGGTTCTCGATATCGCCGCGCTGGCAGTAGACCTTTTCGTAGAGCCACTGCGGGCTCTGCTTCATATTGGTGATCACGAAGCGCGGGTTGTCTTTGGGCTCTTTGCCCTGGCCCCAAACCACCTCGGCCTTGATGATGACGCGGCGCTCTCGCGGCCAACTGCCGGCCGCGTAGTTGGCATCATCGTAGACATGTTCGGTCCCGCCAGTCACTGCAGCGATGGCGCGGGCAAACTGCATAGCCTGTTCCGCCTTGCGCTCCAACACCTGGTTGTTCGCCATCGCCACCACATACTCAAGCTTCGGTTCGGCATCCAGAAAATCAAGTAGATCAGGATGCGCAAAGCCTCCATCCAGCCGGACGCGGATGCGCACGGCGGGAAAGAAGGAGCGAATCATCCGCAGCAAGCGGCGCAGAATCCCCACCGCGCCAACATGTGCGGTCACATTGCCGGGCCGTAGCACGGCCGCGCAGAGATACTGTTCGGCCTCGTCGTCGAAGCTGACAAAACCCAGCACCGGAAGGTAGCACCAGTGGTCGTAATGTCCGTTGAAAAAGGTTAGCTGCTGCGCGCCATGCGTCGCAGCGTCGGTGGGATCCAGATCGACGGTCACCAGACGGGCCTGTCCGCGCAACCGCTTTCGATGACGCTCCATCACGCTGAGGGCAAGAGACTCCCCCATGCGGTAAAGTTCCTTCCCTCCCACCGCGTTCTCAAAGCGCGACAGCGTGGGCTGCGATGCCAAATCGAGCCCGCTCACAGGATCGCGGTCGAGCAACATCTTGTGCACCGGGTCGGCGCCAAGCCGTGCCGAGTCATTGCCATCCGGATAACCGCAGGCGATCGAGAACACGCGCTGCCCCAGTAACTGCTGCAAAGAATGATCTACCTTGCCTGCTTGCCGATTGTCTTCCAAACACCCGGCCAGGCTGGCGACCAATTCATAGCTGCGGTCGGCGCCCTTCAACAGAATGGCTCCGCCATCGGAGGAGCCCTGCCGTTGATCAAACCGCAATACCGCAGGCTTGGCAAACATGTTCGGAAACAATAAACACTCTGTCGTGGTAAAGTCGATCACGCGAAGGCCTCTCCTGTTGCCTCAAATACTGCTTAAACAACATGTTTGTAGCACAATAGGCCTTCGCTCCTTCCACCTTCATGAATTATTCGGGCTAGGGTCTCATCATCGGGAGCTTCTACCACAAGCGCCATGTCGTACTCCCCCATCAACATGTAAAAGCTGATCACTTTTCC
>DATDLS010000087.1:0-6616 GCA_036519195.1 Occallatibacter sp.
GGCCTGATACTGCTGCAGCCACTGGGAGACCCTTGAGCGCGGCGCTTGCAGGATTGTCGACAACTCGCCGCTGGTATGGCCTTGCGAATTCAGTATCACCGCGCGAAGGCGTTTGGCTACACGGTAGGCCCCATCCTTCTCCGCTTCCTTGCTCAGACGAATCAGGCGTTGATAAGTACTCGGATGTAGGTGCAACATGCGTGGCAGCATAGAGCCTCCTACTTAAGTATAACAGACATGTCCTTTTAATTATGCGCAGATGTATAACTCAATGGTCTCATTCGACTGCATGACCTGCCCGATTTCCTGCTCAGGAGGCGCAGGTCGCCACAGCGAAATCGGCCGCGGACCTGCATCGACGGCAATCTCGCGAGGCTCATTCTCATCGCCCAACTTTTCTGGGCGCGCCATGTTCAGTGCACCACCAGGGGAAACCGGCGGAGCCTCCGCTACTTCCTTCTCTTCACTGCCGGACGCCGGCTTCCTGTATGCATATACGAACGATGTGTTATTCCATTTTGCGGGCAGCTTAAAGGAAGTAACAGTCTTCACCTGACTGTCAATCCCCGCTGCGCGCGCAGCAATGACCGCGCTCTTGATTCGCGCCACGTCGGACGGCGCCCACGCAGCTTGCAGTTCTGTCCATGCCTGGTCGGGGCGTCCGCTGTAGAGGTATGCCCACACAATCTCCAACACGGCAGCCTTCGTTTTTCGCAATTGAACCCAGCTGGATGCTGGAACAGAGCCGAAGGCGAGTCGCCCGTCGCTCTTCTTGAATTCGGCCAGCTGCGCAGGCATCAGCGTGCCACGCAATTCCTTAATGTGCGCATCGTACTGTGCACGGTACCAAGCGCTGACATCCACGAGTTTGCCATGTTCGAAGCGCAGAACGACCGTTGGCGGAGAAGAATAATCGGCGTAAGTCAGCCCATCGAAAGCCTCAACCGCCGATGCATCGGACGTCCAAATTGCGACATATCCATTGAGATCGGCGTCCACCGCGCGATAAGAATCCCCGCCTGTCAATGTCGCCAGAAGCCGCGGCTGCTTTTCAAGTGTCCAGATCTCGTAACTTGATCTAGAATCATTCTCTGTTTCCCGCACGTCTAAAGCGATTACGGGAACTCCAAACCCTAAGTCTGCTCCAAGAACATCAATATCTATCTGTCCTGCGCTTGGGACAGCGCTAGTACGGTGTTCCGCCCAACTCAATACCGCCTCACAGGACTTTGTCGCGAAGCCTCCACTGCGCACCGCATGCACTGCTACTGTAATGCCGGTTTCGAATGTGGACTGAAACTGGCCATATCCTCCGCTGCAGACCGCATTCTGCGCGGACGCCAGCGACATTCCGAGGATTAGCCAAGCCAATACTAAAGCGAGCTCCCTCGCATTCTTGCGGTAACCGGTGAATCTCAACAGCCAAGCAAATGACCGTTTTTCGCCATGAAACGTAGGCTGCATTCGATGTTCTATCATCGATTCCTGCTTCTGAAGTCCGGTTGTCCGCTTGCGCTTGCAGGCGCCAATTATATTAAGCGCGCCCCTCATAGTCAATCAACTGAGAACTCGCACAACGCCGAAGGCCGCGGACATCTGAGCACCTCTCGGCCATCGCTCATCCACCTCCTGGACAACGGCCAGATCGAATACCGGAAGGTCGGAACAGATTCAGTTCTTGCTGGGGCATGTCGCGGTTCAAACGACTGAGCGATACCTGGGCTGCAAACAGCGGATTCGGTCAGCGGTCAACGATCGAATCGGAATCGAGCCGAGACACTGAGTCGGCCAGCCGTTCCTGATATTCTGACTGAAATCTAGCAACCTGGGCGACGGCATCCTGCCGGCCAAACGGCGCCCACGGTGCTCTGTCCTGATAGGCGACAAATCGACCGGATCCCACAAGACGGGCCGAGCCGGAGCTGGAAACGCGCATTGGCCGGTTCACCATTCCAGAAAGTGCTGGTACCGAATGTTGAGGATAAGTCAACATTCCAAGTAATATTCGCGTTTGTAGTTTTCGTGCTTTCCCAAGTCTCAAAATCAAGACCTAGGGCACGCAAGTTGGTGCTCTCGGGCGAGCAGCGGAGTTGAGGATGCAACCAGACAATTCAAGGGCAACGGGATATGCGGAGGCGGCTGCAGGGCAAGATGCGGCTGCGGGGCAAGGGAGAAGCACGGGCCGCAGCGAGGTCTCGGCTGGCGCGATCGCCGCTCTGGATGCGGGTGGAGACGATCTGCGCCGCGGGGTTGGGCGGGCGATGAAGAGGCTGGGGCCGTTCCTGATTCTGCTCTACGTGGTGTCTTTTCTGGATCGCACGAATATCGGATTTGCGAAGCAGGCGCTGCAGGCTACCGAAGGCATTAACGAGCGGGTCTATGCGCTGGGGGCGGGGCTGTTCTTTATCAGCTACTCGCTGTGCGGATTTCCGAGCAACCTCGTTCTGCACAAGATCGGCGCCAAGGTGTGGATGACCCTTCTGCTGGTGATGTGGGGACTGGTGTCGATGGCCACCATGTTCGTGACCGGCAGTGTTTCGTTTTATACGCTGCGGCTACTGCTCGGGGTCATGGAAGCGGGGTTCTTTCCGGGTGTGATTTTGTATCTGACGTACTGGTTTCCCAATCGCGTGCGCGGGCAGATTCTGGGCCTGTTCTACCTGGGCGTGCCGATTGCGCTTATCCTTGGCGGCCCCCTGTCGGGTCTGCTGCTGGAGATGCATCACTGGGGCAACCTGCAGGGCTGGCAGTGGATGTTCCTGATCGAAGGGGTCATGGCGCTCGTCCTGGGCGTGGTGGCGTTCTGGTACCTCGACTCGAGGCCGGTCAATGCCTCGTGGCTGTCGGCAGATGAGAAGCGCGCCCTCGCCGCAGCGCTCGCGCACGAGGAGCGAGAGAGGCGGCTGAGAGGGCCGGCGGAGCTTTTCCCGATGCTGCGCGATGTACGGGTGCTGAACTTTCTGCTCATCTACACGCTGATCCAGATGAGTACCTATGGGGCCATCTTTTATCTTCCTGCGGAGATATCGGCGCTGCTGCACAAGCCGGCGGGACTCGAAGTGGGCCTGGTGTCGACGATTCCGTGGATCTGCACACTCGCGGCAGTTTACTGGCTGCCGCGAGCCGCCGATCAGTGGAACAAGCATCGGCAGTTGGCGGCGCTGGCGCTGTTGTGCTCGGGGTGCGCCAGCTTCGTTTTTCCCACGGCGGGACCGGGGGTGGCGTTAATTGCGCTATCGATCGCGGTGTCGGGATTTATCGCGGTACAGCCACTGTTCTGGACGTTTCCGACGGGGTATTTGTCGGATCGGGCCGCGGCTGGGGGGATTGCGCTGATTGGCGCGGGCAACCTGGGGGGCTTTCTCGCCCCCAACTTGAAGGTCTGGGCGGACGGGCACTTTGATTCGCCGCGTGCGGGGCTGTATCTTCTGGCCGGCCTGACGGTGGTCAATGCGGGCTTGATCGCGCTAACCCGGACGCGCACCGCCGGCAAAGCCGCGGAGTAAAGTTGCGCGTCAACGGCTGCGCGTCAGGGGCTCTCCCGCGATGTTGAGATGAACGCGGTAGATACTGCTGCTGGCGGCGATGTAGAGCGTCTTGCGATCCGGGCCTGCCCACGCGACGTTGGCCACCTTCTCTCCAATGAGGATTGTGCCGAGGGGCTTGCCTTCGGGGGAGAAGATCCAGACGCCACCGGGCCCGGCGCTGTAGATGTTGCCCTGCTCGTCGACCTTCATGCCGTCCGGCGAACCGGGGCGCTTGTCGGCGGTGGCGTCGTAGAGCAGCTTTGGATCGGTCAGGGTGCCGTCGGGCTTCACGCGGTAGCGCATCCAGATCTTTTTGGGTTCGGAGTTATTGACGTACAGGTATTTCTCGTCAGGCGAGAAGGCGATGCCGTTGGGGCGGGTGAGATCGGTGACGAGGAGCTGCAGCTCTGCGCGGGCGGGCGGCGCGCCGGGTTTCTGTTCGAGTGCATGCGGAATGCGATAGACGCCATTCACCTTGAGCTGCTTTTCGGGATCGGTGTCGCTCTGGGTGCGAAACCCATAGGGTGGATCGGTAAAGTAGAGCGAGCCGTCGGACTTGTAGACGACATCGTTGGGGCTGTTGAGCCGTTTGCCTTGATAGGAGTCGGCGAGGATAGTGATCTGGGCTTTTGGATCCAGGGCCTCAAAGCGGTAGACGTCGCGCTGGGCATGGCCTGCGACGGTCAGCCGGTCGCGGATATCGAGGGTCATGCCATTCGATCCTGGCTCAGGTCCGCGGTAGGGCGCGGTTCCCTTGTAGCCGCTGGGCTGAAGAAAGATGCTGACGCCCTGACCCGGCGTCCATTTGCGAATGCTGTTGCTGGGTATCTCGGCGAAGAAGAGGCTGTCTCTTACCCAGACGGGGCCTTCGACCCACTTGAATCCAGTGGCGACGCGGTCAATGGTGGCGTGGGCGGGGATGATGCGGTCGATGGAGGGGTCGAGGCGGTCTACTTGGAGTGGACCTGACTTGAGCGGACTCGGGTCGAGTGCCGCGGAACTGGCCGAAACCGAGGCATTGACCCCGGCGGCATGCCTGAGGTGAGCGAGCGACAGGCAAGTGAGTACAATGGTGGTTCCGAGAAGCAGCTGCGACGCTCTTGTCCCTGACATGCAATCTCCCAGTACGGCCGATGTGTTCGGTCCTCAATCTGCGGGCGCGGCCGGATACGCAACACATACGGGAAATCCGGGCACCGCTACACCATCCATCAATATTTATCGCACCCGTCGCTGTCAAGAAAGGCCACCCGCGGATAAGATTGGAATTCGTTTGAGAGCGAACGGGTGTGAGCGCTGGGAGCGATGATGCACAACGACACAAGCGGGAACACGCGGCAGCTTGATGACGAGAATGTTGCAAGCCAATTGACGCGCAGGTCGTTTCTCTTCAAGGGGGCGGCAACCGTGGGCGGCATGACGGCGATGACAGCTGCGCCGGGATCAATGGCGCGTGACCGGTGATCTTTCGGAGTGCGATCAAGAACACGATCACACCGGAGATTATTGCGGCAGCTGGGGGCCAGAAGAAGCGAGGATTCAGTGGCATCTCCGTGAAGAAGAGCCTGACAGAGGAATATAGTGCCGACAAATCCGACGATTGCTGCGAGAACAGCAAAAACGCCTGACATGAATATCGCGACGGTGATCTCGCCTGCCGTGGATTTGATCGCTAGGAACATCCTAGACCTTGCACTGGGGTCGTAGTCGTACCGGCAAACCGGACAATGTGCGAAAACGGACTTCCCACTCGGCGACCATCCGAGCGCGACTCGTACTTCCGTCCGAGGTAAAGCCAGAATGAGTGGACCGCCCCCGCGCCAATTGATTTTGGCCGCCTCCATCCACGGAGGCGGCATCAATGTGGTGCGACTGGTAGCTTAAGAAGTTTGAATTCCGATGCCATTCAGGCGTTTGCCGGTGTCTAAACTTTTATAGGGGGTCGCGCGTGGGTAGATTTGTTTGCAAAATCGAACATAGTCTGCTGGCAATCGTGGTCGTT
The DNA here is from genome assembly GCA_036519195.1 of Occallatibacter sp. Lineage (GTDB taxonomy): Bacteria > Acidobacteriota > Terriglobia > Terriglobales > Acidobacteriaceae > Telmatobacter. The sequence goes on from DATDLS010000087.1 coordinate 5,530, forward strand.
TGCGTAGCTTCGCAGTCGAGAGCACAGAATGCAAACCCCAACGTGGCCCTGATCCATGAATATGGGCGAATCGAATGGCATGGGAACACCGCGGAACTGATCGCAGGTGGCTCCGAACCGTTGAGGTTCGCTGCAATGACGCTGTCCACTTGCCTTGGTGTGGCGGTCAACTACGAGGCCCCCCAGTATCGCTACCTTGGCGATCTTTTGGATGTGACAACTCCACAGTGGGCGGCAAGTCATCCCGACTTCCATGTCTACGCCGCCAAATCCGGCAAAGTCGATGTCAGCTTCGAGGTAACCTCTGCTGGGTCGCCGACTCATCTTTCTGAACTGATCCAGAATACGGCGAAGCAGGCGAACGAGCAGCAGCCGTACGCATACCAGATCCTTGAGAGCGGAAGCGACAAGCGTCCTACTTATAGTTTTGTTCCCACAGCTGGCCATAACGAAGAAGGTGTGCTGGAACAGATTCCCGCGTTTCTCGATCAGAAAATCACGTTCGCTCCTCAAACAGCTCTGATTCTTGACTTTACCAATATGTTGACACCGCTTTGCGTACACAGATCGCGGGAGGCAGAAGAGAGAAAGGGGGCAATCAAGATTGGGGTTGCTGGCTCTCCCAGTTCAGCAATATCGCCTCGTAATTGATAGATGGTCTCTCGAATGTGGCGCGGCTGGCCGCTCGATTTCACTTCGCAGACAAGACGATACTGCTGGCCAGACACATCCACACGGATCAAGATGTCGGCTCCTCTTTTTTGCGTCTTCAGCGTCTTCATTTTCAGTGCGGGGATCTGCTTCAGCACAGCCTGGAGTTCATCTGCTGCTCGCTTCTCGATCTCTTTCACTGAATAGGCAAATTTCAACGAATCGTTGAAATAGACATTATGGTGAAATCGATCAATGTAGCTTTTGGATGTCATTGAATGCAAATGACTTAATTACCTGAATTCCACCTTAGAAATGTACACTACGCTAAGTCCTTGAGCAGATTCTTGTCGACTGCTTTGATGATCGTCTCCTGAGTCTTAGTGAGCGGCACTGTACGCGAGATGCGGAAGCGCTTTTGGCTATCGCGCAGGTA
>DATDLS010000088.1:0-15052 GCA_036519195.1 Occallatibacter sp.
ACCGAAAGGCAAGAAGGTTGGCATCCATGTTGGGCGTGTTGCTATCAGGGCAACCGGAAGCTTCAACATCCAGACCGCCAAGGGCACCGTGCAAGGCATTGGCCACAGGCACTGCTCGATTATCCAGCAGAACGATGGCTATGCTTACAACTTCAAGCACGAACGGGTTGCTTAAATACCCGCTCCTATCCAGCCCCGTCCTAAAGGGCGGGGTTTCTCGGAGGCTCTGATGAAGCGGTTCTCAATAGTTCCCATGGCATTGGTGGCGCTGGCGATTCCCGGAGCGGTGTTGGCGGGCGGCGGCGAGGGGGGCTTTGACGGCGTGGTGCACTCGATTGAGGGCCGCTACCACGTGCGGGCAACGCATATCCCCTTTCTGGGGCTGGTCAGTTTGATTTCGAACAAGGCCACGCATGGCGGCGTGAGCCGGCTGCATGTGGCCGAGTTCGAGGAGTTTTCGCAACCGGTGGATGGCAACGAGCTCAACCGCATGGTGGAGGAAAAGCTGGGTGCTGGCTGGGAGCGGATGATTCGCGAAACCAGCCGGAAGGGCCACGACCAGACGCTGATCTTCATTCATCCGGAAGGCGAGCAGATGGGCATGTTCGTGGTGGATCTGGACGGCAACGAAATGGACGTGGTCGAGGTTTCCGTGGATCCCAAGCATCTGGACGACGACATCGGCCACTACCGGCATCATCATCCGGAAGGCGACCAGGGAAACGACAAAAGCGTCGGGCAACCGGACTAGAATGCAACTCCGGCCAATGACCGGCCGCCAGCCCCAGTATGGGTTTCCAGTGTGGGTTTCCGGATCGGCCTTCCAAGTCCGGCTTCGCGTCCATCCCATCCCATTGCTTGGTCGGACGGACTGCCGATAACGCCCTACAAAATGCGCTTCAGGTTCTCCGCCGCGTGCAGCGCCAAACCGTGGGCCACCGAGGTGAACTCATTTCCACTGCTGATGTGTGCCTCGCCAAAGCGAGTTGCGAAGATGCGGCGCACAGCGGGTACGAACGAGCTTCCACCGGTAAGGAAGACGCGGTCGATTTCGCGCGGATCGATGCCAGAGCTCTCAAAAAGTTGATCAATGCACCGCTCGATGGAGCGCAATTGGTCCTCGATCCATGTCTCGAATTCGGCGCGCGTGACGGGAATACGCAGATCGATGCTGCCGTCGCGGAACTGGAACTCGGCAGTGGGGCTTCGGGTCAGCTCAAATTTTACCCGCTGAACAGCGTGGTGCAGTTGATAACCGAGGTCCTCCTCGATAAGAGCGATAAGGGCTTCAATCTTCGCCGGCTCCAGTGCCCGCATGCGCGCGCTCTTGAGAATCTCTCTCACGTTGTTGGTGCGCAGGAAGGAGAGATAATGCCAACGTTCCAGGTTGGCATAGATCCACGCCGGGACAGCGGGTAGCAGCTTATTCAGCGAACGCGCCTCGGAATTGGACCCCAGCGCGGGCGAGACAAGCTTGCGGACGATGCGGGCATCAAATGCATCGCCGGCAAGCCCCACTCCGCTGTTACCAAGGAAGTCTTCTGGAGTCCGTCCCCGGCGAAGCACGCTAGGGCCTACCCGTAGCAAGGAGAAGTCGCTGGTGCCTCCGCCGAAGTCGCCGATGAGAATCAGTTCGTCGCGGTCGATCGCGGCTTGATAGGCATACGCGGCAGCCACCGGCTCGAATTCGAATTCCACCTGCTCGAACCCGGCAAGGGTAAATGCCTCGCGCAGCCTGCCGACGGCGAAGTCATCGTCCTCGGGGGAGTCTGAGCCGACAAAACGGACCGGACGTCCAACCGTGGCGTATCGAATGGGCCTTCCAAATTGCTCTTCGGCCGATAGTCGCAGATCCTTGAGCATCCGCGAAATCAGGTCTTCGACCCGGTACCTGCGACCAAAGATCTCGGTTCCCGTCAGCGAGCGGCTGGCGAGATGGGACTTAAGCGACTGGATGAGTCGCCCCTTCTCATCCGCCTCAAGGTAGCGATGAATGGCGGCCGGGCCGGTCAACGAGTGGACTCGTTTGAGGCCGCCAGACGACGTTAATTGTTCAAGATAGAGTACGGAGCGAAAGGAAGGTGTCCTGGCTCCATTGAATGGGAACGTTACGAGTTCAACCTGGCCTCCTGCCGCCGCCAGCGCTACCGAGCTGTTGGTTGTACCAAAATCAATTCCAACCGCATCCACCGGATTTTTTCTGATCTGCATTCCACCTTCATTCTCGCAGTCCGGTGCCGGATCGGCCCCCGAGGGCCGGGTTGGGTTCAGCAAACCGACGGCGTCCGTGCTGCTGAACCAAGTTGTGCACCGGAATCAAGATCGCCACGGAATCAAGCTGTGCCTATGCGGCCGCATCCACGCTGCCTAGACTTGGGTAAGTATGGCCAGCCTCGCACCCACGCCGACCTCGAACTATCGCGGCCGGCTTGCGCCTTCGCCCACGGGCTACCTGCATGTAGGCCATGCGCGCACGTTCTGGACAGCCTGGCAGCGGGCGCGCGATGCCGGCGGCGCCCTGGTCATGCGCCTGGAAGATCTGGATCCGGAGCGCAGCAAATCGGCGTACGCGGAGGCGGCCTATGAGGACCTGCGCTGGCTCGGCATTCGCTGGCAGGAGGGCCCGGACAAGGGCGGCCCATGCGCACCCTATGTACAGAGCCGGAGGCGATCGGTGTATCTGGCCGCCTGGCGTGTTCTGCTGAAGCGCGGATTCCTTTTTCCATGCCGATGTTCCCGGAAGGATCTGGCCTCTGCACTTGCCGCTCCGCATGAGCGGGCAACTGGGCAAGGCCATGGTGCGGCGAGTGGGGGCAAACTGGATATGGAAGACGATGAGCCGATCTATCCCGGAACCTGCCGCCGTTTGGAAGGTTTCGCGCCGCAATTGCCCGGACCCACGACGCACCAGAACGAAACGCCGGAGGGATTCAATTGGCGCTTCCGCGTTCCCGATGGGGAGGTGGTGGAGTTCGTCGACCGCAATCTGGGCCCGCAGCGGTTTGTGGCCGGACAAGACTTCGGTGATTTTGTGGTGTGGCGGCGTGATGGGGTGCCCAGCTACCAGCTGGCCTGTGTGGCCGATGATGCGGCGATGGGCATTACCGAAGTGGTGCGTGGGGCGGACTTGCTGAAGTCGACGGCCCGGCAGATTCTGCTGAATCATGCGCTGGGCTATCGCAATCCCGCCTGGTTTCACTGTCGGCTGGTGGTCGACCATAACGGCCGCCGCCTGGCCAAGCGGCATGACGCGCTCAGCCTGCGCTCGTTGCGCCAGCGGGGTCTGACGCCGATGAACATTCTGTCTGCGGAATTGCCAGAGGAGGCGTAGCGAGACCCTTCCCTTTCGGGCAGCGCCGCGATTGCGGTCTCATCTGTCAAACAACGCGAGCGACCCGGACCAGGATCGCCCGTGCCGGGGATGCTCAACGCGCCGCTTGAAGCCGGCTCGGGACCTTTTGCCTGGCTCCGGTGAGCCACGCGCCCGCGCGATCGATCACCCCGGATCGATCACTCCGGATCGATCACCCCGATCGACCCGACTCCGAATCGAAGGAACCGAACTGGCTCGGTCGCCGCCCCGCATGGTGTCTTGCTCTGAGATGAGCTCAAGGCGATCCGAGGCGGACCGGTGAGTATGTCTTCGCTCCAATCGCCCAGGCGGAGCGCTGAAACATCGGGGATAAGCAAATGGTGACAGACGCCACCCGCACGCGCTGCTCGGTCAGGCGAAGGCTCCCCAGGCGTCCATATTGCTGGCGAAGAGCGTGGCCAGGACCGTTTGCAGAAAGGAATGCTCGAACTGGCCCACACTGCTCGGGGCGATTACGCCGTTTTCGCATTCTCTGTCGGTCTTGTAGCCGAAGGACCAATCCTCTTGCCGGCAATCCGGAACCCCGGCGGACGGCCAGTGGTTCAGGTCTGGCCGCCCCCTTTGCCTTACTGATGCCGGATGAACTTGCCCGTCTCTAACTCGCTCATTGCCTGGCGCAACTCGGCCTGCGTGTTCATTACGATCGGCCCATACCACGCCACTGGCTCTTCCAGCGGCTGGCCGGAAACCAGCAGGAAGCGAATGCCTTCCGGGCCGGCCTGGACCACGATCTCATCGCCCCGATCAAACAGCACCAGCGAGTGGTTCCTGGCGTCGTAGACGGCCGGAGCGTTGGGATCGACGCCGGACTCGGTGAGCACGGCTTGCGGCCCAGACGCATCGCGGAAGGCACCGGCGCCGGCAAAGACATAAGCGAACGCGTTGCGCGTCGTCTCTACCTTGATGCGCTTGCGCTTGCCCGGAGGGACAGAAATGTCCACGTAGCGCGCGGCCACACTGGATTCGGTCGCAACGCCCGAAACCGGCCCTTGCGTACCCCAGAAATCGCCGCAGATGACGCGAGCTTTGGTGCCGTCATCTTCGCTGACTTCCGGAATCGCGCTCGAGGGAATGTCCTGGTAGCGCGGCGCCGTCATCTTCAGCGCTGCAGGAAGGTTGGCCCACAGCTGGAAGCCATGCATGCGCCCGTGCTGGTCGCCGCGGGGCATCTCCTGGTGCAGAATGCCGCTGCCGGCCGTCATCCACTGCACGTCGCCTGCGCCCATCTTTCCCTTGTTGCCCAGGCTATCGCCGTGCTCCACTTCGCCGGCCAGCACATAGGTGATGGTCTCAATGCCGCGATGCGGATGCCAGGGGAACCCGGCCAGGTAGTCGGCCGGATTCTCGTTGCGGAAATCGTCCAGCAACAGGAAGGGATCGAAGTCCTTGGTTTTGCCGAAACCGAAGGCACGCTGGAGTTTGACGCCGGCTCCTTCGATGGTGGGTGTGGTTTCAATGATCTGTTTCACTGCGCGAAGCGACATGGGGTACCTCCCGGGAAACGTACTCTCATTGGATGTGCGCGGACGATATTCGTTGCAACAAGTAATCGGTGGACAAAGTGCCCGAGAGCCTGTTGGTTTCCCACGTTTCAGACGTCGCAACGTGGGTAGCCGGCCTTGGAGACAGATTTAACCCTTGATGAACTGTACCTCCAGACTGATGGTCGCGTCTTCACCGACCAGCAGACCGCCGGCTTCAAGGGCCGAGTTCCAGCTAAGCCCGAAGTCCTTGCGATTGATCCTGGCGGTCGCGGAGAGACCAATGCGCTGGTTGCCCCAGGGATCCTTGGAGGGCTGACTGAGGTCTTCGACGGCAAAGGTGACGGTCCTGGTGACGCCGTGCATGGTCAGGTCGCCGGTGACGTCGTAATCGGCTCCGCCTTTTCGGTCGATGTGTGAGGATTTGAAGGTGATGGCGGGGAACTTTTCGGCGTCGAAAAACTCGGCGCTCTTCAGGTGGCCGTCGCGCTGCTCGTCGCCGGTCTTGATGGTGGACACGTCAATCGAAGCCTCGACGCTGGAGCGGGTGTGATCCGTTTCGTCCAGGCTGAGAGTGCCGGAGAGGCCGTCGAAGCGGCCCTTTACATGCGAAATCATCATGTGCTTTATCTTGAATTCGGCCAGCGAGTGTGCCGGGTCGAGTTTCCAGGTAGTGACGGCGCCGGGGGCAGGGGGTGCTGCGGTCATGGGAGTTGCTCCTTTTCAAAACCTAGGATGTCATAGCGGTGGACGCAGGCGCAAAATATTCGTTCGAACAGATATTTTCTCCCTTTGGAAGTGGCTGCCCCTTAATCCACTCCACCCCTGTCCAGCCGCCGCTTTATGCTCATGAGGGGGGCTCGTTGACCGACTTCGCCCAAACCGTGAAGCAGCAGGCCGACATCGTCAAGGTGATCGAGGGGTATATCCGCCTGCGCAAGGCCGGTGCGCAGAACTACTCTGGCCTCTGCCCTTTTCACAAGGAAAAATCGCCATCATTTTCCGTCCATGCGGTGCGGCAGTTTTACCACTGCTTCGGCTGTCAAGCCTCGGGCGACGTTTTTTCTTTCGTCGGCAAGATTGAGAATGTCGGTTTCCCGGAGGCGGTCCGGATCGTGGCGCAGAAGTGCGGCATTCCGCTGCCCAAAAAGGAGTTCTCTTCGCCGGAACAGGCGGCCGAGTCGCGCCAGCGGATGAAACTGCTGGACCTGCACGAAGCGGCTGCGGCGTTTTTCGAAGACCAGATGCGCGGCCCCGAAGGAACTGTTGCCCGCGAATATTTAGCCGGCCGCGGACTTAGTCCGGAAGGGATAAGAGCCTTTCGTATTGGCTGGGCGCCGGACAGCTTCAACGCACTGCGCGACCGCCTCAGCGGCATGGCGGATGGGGACACACTGCGGGCGAGCGGCCTGTTCAGTTCAAAAGAGCAGGGGGACGGCAGCATGGGACCGATCTATGACCGCTTCCGCAGACGGGTCATGTTCCCCATTCCGAACGAGAGTGGACGGGTGATCGCGTTTACCGGTCGGACGCTGGACACGGGTGAAAAGGCAGGACCCAAGTACTTCAACTCGCCGGAAACGCCTCTCTATTCCAAGAGCCTGATCCTGTTCAATCTGGACAAGGCGCGGACGGCGATTCGGCAAGCCGGTTATGCCCTGCTTGTGGAAGGCCAGATGGACTGCATCTCCGTGTTCCTGCGCGGGATACAGAACGTCATCGCCACCAGCGGCACGGCCTTCACTGAGCAGCATGTGGCCCTGCTCAAGCGCCACACCAGCAATGTGATTGTGAACTTTGACCCCGATACGGCGGGTGCCAATGCGGCCGAGAAGTCGATCGCCCTGCTCACCGAAGAAGGGTTTGCTATCAAGATTGTGACGCTCGATGGAGGGCTGGATCCGGACCGGTTTATCCGTGAGCGGGGCGTGGATGCGTATGTAGCGGCGGTGCGCGGAGCGCGCAACCAGTCGGAATATCTGATTGAGCGCGCTCGGCAGATGTTTCCCGGCTCCAGCTCCGCGCAGAAGCTGAAGGCCATGAACTACCTGCTGCCCCACATCCGGCGCCTGCCGGAAAAGCTGGCCCGTGACCAGTTTGCCGGCGACGCGGCCCAGAAGCTGGGAATTGAGTCCTCGGTCCTGCGCGAGGAACTGCGCCAGGCCGCGCTCAAGCGCCGCGATCACATGGAGACGCGAGCTTCTGTGCTCACTGAGGTGGAACGTGTGCTGCTGCGCGCCTTGGCGATTATCGATCCGGAGAGCGAGTCGGCGCGACGCCGGGCCGGCCAGTCGATTGCGGAGCAACCCGCATGGTTTGAGCATCTTGGCACGTTTCCCGCACTGCACGCGCTGGCCGCGCGGAATGCTGGCGATCCGATGGACGCGGTCCAAGACCCGGCACAGCGTGGGCTTCTGGCAGAAGTGCTGCTGGCTGAGGTAAAGCCCCCGGAAGAGGTGGAGGTGGAGAGTGCGATTCAGGAGTTGGAGGAGCGGGCGATTGGGGCGCAACTGCGCCACCTGCGGGCGCGGATTGCCGAGGCCGAACAGCGCGGAGACTTTGCGGAGTTGGCCGTGCTGACACAGCAGAAGCTGGAACTCGACCGGGCGTTGCGAAATCTGCACACAAATCGCTCTTAGAGGGCATGCTCAAGGGCCCGCGACGTTCAGAGCGGCAGCGCGCGCTCTGGCCCGCGTGCCAGCAGGTTCGCACCAAGAGCATCGCGACGGCCGGACCAGCGACGCTTGCCGCCGGCCGCCCATCGACCGCGCGGAGGGCAAATGTTCGCTTTATGCCGGCTTCAGGGTATCCAGACGACATCATCCCCTTCCGGCATCCCCTCCCGGCCAGAAACGAGACCGGTACGGATTTCTGCCGTGATGCACCGGACTGGGGCGTCGGGCTTGGTCCTCAGGCGGCTGAGCCTCGAATTTTCGCGACATACGCCCGTGCATCAAAAGGGCCGCCGTTTGCGTCTAACTTATAGACACGGGAGCGGGTGCAACGAAAATGGCCCGTCGCAGCGGCGAAAGCGGACAGGGGTCGCCGGGATTTGAGGATCCAATTTTTCTTGGCTCCACGGGCAGCGGCTGTGGTATTCTATTGATCTCTGTGAGGATGCGCGCCCCTCTGCCCCAAAATGAGCTTCGGCTCGCGGGCGAACCAGGTGAATCCTGAAGCGCTTGTCATCCTGTTCCGAGCAACTACCTGAGACCGCTTTATTTTTGCGGGTTGACCGCAGGCCTATCTCTGCACGCGCCGTTGATTTCCACATGCGGAAATCTTTTTTTGCGCGTTCCGGACTGGGCCATGCACCGTTGCGCAATGCGGTGCTGCATCGAAATGATTGCGTAAGAGAGCAGGGCTATTTTGGCGATTGATGACAAATTCGAAGGCGATCTGGACAGCCTGATCGAAGTTGGCAAGGAAAAGGGCTATCTCACCTATGGCGATGTGAACGACATTCTGCCCGATGAGATCGGCTCGGCCGACGATCTGGATGATCTGATCACAACCATTGGCACGCAGGGCATTGACCTGCTGGACAGCCCCAAGTTCGGCGCCGACAAAGATTTCGAGCTGGACGAGGGCGAAGACGTTGAACTGGATCTGACGCCGGGAACGCTGGAAAAGACCAACGATCCGGTGCGCATGTACCTGCGCGAAATGGGCACGGTTCCGCTGCTCACCCGCGAAGGCGAAGTGGAGATCGCCAAGCGCATTGAGCGCGGCCAGCTGCGCGTGCTGAAGGCGATTTCGCGCTCCCCTATCGTGATTCGCGAAATTGTTGCGCTGGGTGAAGACCTCAAGCGTGGCGTGCGCAACGTGAAAGAAGTGGTGGTCTTCGACGAAGAAGAGTTGACCGAAGAAGTGGTGCAGTCGCGCGTCAAAGCCACGGTCACGCGCATCGACGCGCTGGTGAAGCACCAGAAGAAGATTGTAGTTCTTGAAGAGAAGCAGGCTGCCTCCGGCGCGGCCAAGGTCAAGGCCTCAGCAGCGCGGCATACGCGCTGGCTCATTGCGCGCGAGAAGGTGTTCATCTCGCGCATTGTGCGCGAACTGAAGTATACGGCTCTGGAACGTAAGCGGTTGCTCGACCGGGTCAACAAGACGGTTGACACCATGCGCACGCTGGAACGCCAGATTCGCTCGCTGGATCAGAAGTTCGACGCGTCCAAGAGCGAGGAACTGAAGAAGGAATATCGCCGTCAGCAGAAGAACTGCAAAGTCGACCTCGAAAAGATCGAGAGCGACGCCGGTGTTTCCATTGCCGAACTGAAGCGCACGCAGCGCGAAATGATTCAAGGCGACATGGACGCCGAGCAGGCCAAGCGCGAGCTGATCGAAGCCAACCTTCGCCTCGTTGTTTCGATCGCCAAGAAGTATACGAACCGCGGATTGCAATTCCTCGACCTGATTCAGGAAGGCAACATCGGCCTGATGAAGGCAGTGGACAAGTTCGAGTACCGGCGCGGTTACAAGTTCTCAACGTATGCCACCTGGTGGATTCGCCAGGCGATTACGCGCGCCATCGCCGACCAGGCTCGCACCATCCGCATCCCGGTGCATATGATCGAGACCATCAACAAGCTGATTCGTACCAGCCGTCAGCTGGTCCAGGAGCTGGGCCGCGAGCCGTCGAGCGAAGAGATTGCCCGCCGCATGGACATCCCTGTCGCCAAGGTCCGCAAGGTGCTCAAGATCGCGCAGGAGCCCATCTCTCTGGAAACGCCCATCGGCGAAGAGGAAGATTCGCATCTTGGCGACTTCATTGAAGATCGCCAGGCGGTTTCGCCTTCAGAAGCCGTCATCAGCGTGAACCTCAAGGAGTACACCTCGCAGGTGCTCCGCACTCTCACGCCGCGCGAAGAGCGCGTCATCAAGATGCGGTTTGGTCTGGAGGACGGTTCCGAACATACTCTGGAGGAAGTGGGCCAGAGCTTCCAGGTGACGCGGGAGCGAATCCGCCAGATCGAAGCCAAGGCGCTGCGCAAGCTGCGTCACCCCAGCCGCAGCCGCAAGTTGAAAGCCTTCGTCGAAGGCGTGAAGGAGATGTAGTTTGACGAAATGTACTTCGTGGACCGCTGTTTCTCGTCCAATATCATCGGGCGCCTGAGCAAGTACGGACGAAGCAAATCAGGCGGGCGCGAATCTGGCGCCCGGTCAAAATCAAGTTAGGCAGCACCACTGCCGCAATGAGCCGCAGCCTTGGAAGGGGCTACGGCTCATTTGTTTTCGCCTCGCACCGGGGCCGAGCTTGATCATCATTGCGCTTGCCTTCCGAGCCTTCGATTGAAATCTTTTCCGGCAATGCCAGGGTGTCCCACTTCTTCTCTTCTTTCGATCCCTTATGTCGTTTGCGGCGAGTCAAGCCCCCGATGCGCTTATGACCAAGGTTACCGAGCTGAAGCTTGAAGCAGTGAAAGAGCTGCGTGATCCTCGTGGAGAGGTGCCCATCCGCGGTCAATTCCGGCTGGGGAAGGAGGCCGTGCCTTCTGATTCGAGGCCGCGTTTTCGCGCCGCAGATCGAGCAGGCCCATCGCCTGGACGAGACCGCTCGAAGACGCACGCCGGCGAGGAAGCATGCTTCTGCCGATCGGTCCACTGCTCCGCGCTGATGCCAGCCGGAGTCCGCTTCCTCGCTCGCCAATAGGCAGATTTCGATCGATCCTATCAACCCATCTCGCTCATCCAAGTTCTGAACATGAGCGATAGCGCCGCTCTGTGTCGCTCAACTCCCCGCCACGATCTCCAACTCTGCTCGCTCCCCGTCACTCAGCTTCAACCCCGCCGCCGCTACATTTTCTTCCAGATGTGCAACCTTCGACGTGCCGGGAATCGGCAGCATGACCGGCGATCTTTCAAGTAGCCACGCCAGTGAGAGTTGCGCCCCGCTCGCCCTGTGCTGCTCGGCAATCCGCGCCAGCACCTGCGCCGCAGGAGTCTCCGGTTTCAGCAGTTTCCCGCCCGCAATCGGATACCACGGCAAAAATCCAATCTTCTCCCGTTCACAATAGCGAAGCGTCTCTTCGTGCCGCCGGTCAGCCAAACTGTATCGATTCTGGACAGATACAACCTCAACAATCTTTCTTGCCTCGCGGATCTGCTCCGGCGTCACTTCACTCAGGCCAATGTGGCGGATCTTGCCCTGCTCCTGCATGCGCTGGAGTGCGCCGAGGGATTCTTCCAGCGGTGTCCGCGGGTCAATGCGGTGCAACTGGTAAAGATCGATCCGCTCCAGCTTGAGCCTGCGCAGGCTCATCTCCACGCATTGAATCAGATAGCCGGCGCGGCCCACGTATTCGGTTTGCGCCGGTCCTTGCCGGGTGATGCCGCCTTTGGTAGCAATCACCAGATTCGCCGGATAAGGATGCAGCGCTTCGGCGATCAGCCGTTCAGCAATCTCCGGGCCGTAAGCATCGGCGGTGTCAATGAGCGTGACGCCCAGTTCGACGGCGCGGCGCAGCACGCGATGGGTTTGCTCAGCGTCAGCGGGCTCGCCCCAGGCACCGTCTCCGACCAGGCGCATGGTGCCGTAGCCGAGCCGATCGACCGGCAGATCGCCGCCAATGCGGAATATGCCGCTGGCGGTCGCGGTGATGTTTTGGTTTCCGGTCATCTCTTCCCTCTCGCTTGAGTCCATGCGGATGAAGTAAGCTTCACCCATGCAAAGTGTACGGCAAGGGGCGATCCATCTTTTCCGCGTGGCGGGAGTGGATGTGTCTCTGCACTGGTCGTGGTTTCTGGTGGCGGCGTATGAGATCCAGAGCCGTAAGGGCGATTACAGCTCCCTCCTTTGGAACATGCTCGAATACCTGGCCCTGTTCCTGATTGTGCTGACACACGAGTTTGGCCACGCCATGGCCTGCCGCCAGGTGGGAGGAACGGCGGACAAGATTCTTCTCTGGCCGTTTGGCGGCGTTGCCTATGTGGATCCGCCGCAGCGGCCAGGTGCCACGTTGTGGAGCATTGCCGCTGGGCCGCTGGTCAACGTGGTGCTGCTACCGGTTCTGATCGGCGCGGTGCTGGCGGCCAGGGCGGCCGGCTGGCCGCAGACGGCGCCGGATCTTTACCTGTTTCTGCGGGCGGTCTTGTATATTAACGGCTCTCTTCTGGTTTTCAATATTCTGCCCATTTATCCGCTGGATGGCGGGCAAATTCTCCGCTCGCTGCTGTGGTTTATGATGGGCCGCGCCCGCAGCCTGATGGTGGCTACAATTCTGGGCATGGTGGGAATCGTGGGCTTCTTCGCACTCGCCCTCTGGCAGCGGAATCTGTGGCTCGCGGCGATCTCCGTTTACCTGCTGATGAGCTGCTGGGGAGGGCTCAAGCATGGGCGAGAGCTGTTGCGCGTGGCCAGACTCCCGCGCCGTTCAGGGTTTGCCTGCCCCAGTTGCCGGACCGCGCCCCCGATTGGTGCTTATTGGCGATGCGGGGCTTGTGGGCTGGGCTTCGATACGTTTGAGAGCGGAGCGGTTTGCCCGCATTGCAGGGCAGTGTTTGGATCCACCAGCTGCCTGGACTGCGGCAAGAGCAGCCCCGTTGAACTCTGGATGGCTGGCGTGCCGGTGGGCGCGGCGGTTGGTGGCGACGGTTCCCTGCCAGATTAGCGCCGGCCTATGGAACCGGACCCGCGGGATCCGGCTTACGGGGCCGCGCCGGCGGGAACACGGTAGCGCTCGAATACGTATCTCTGAAGAGCCAGGACAGGAAGTGAAAGCAAACCAGGAGCGAAGCCGATGAGCAGTACAGCCTATCAGTATCCCAATCCACAACAGATCTTCTATCAGCAATATGAATCCGTGCGTCGCGATGAAGTGGTGGGCATTCTGCTGGCGCTGTTCTTGGGAGCCTTCGGCGTCCACCACTTTTATCTGCGGCGTACGGGACTCGGCATTTTGTACTGCTGTTTCTTCTGGACAGGGATCACTTCAATTCTCGGACTGATTGAGTGCTTCTTCATGCCCGGTCGCGTGCGTGAGTTCAACGCCATCCAGGCCGCCGGGATTGCGGCGGCGCTGGGGATTCCGATGCCGGGATGGGGACAGTCGGTGAATGTGCCGGATGGCGCTACCAGTCCGGCCACTGCGATTGCGCAGCCAGAGACACTTCTGGCGTGTTCGCGGTGCCAACGGACGAATGCGCCCGGAGCGCGCTTCTGCGCAGGGTGCGGCGCGGCGCTCTAATGTCTTGCAGAGGGTGTTTAGCGAAGGCTAAGAAGCGCTGCTTGGAAACTCCGATTGGAAAAGCCTGAATAAGCTTTAGGGCGCGAGTATCCCGGCGCAAGCACCCATCGGTCAGGCGCGATAAAACTGCGCCGAACCTGGAGTACCCGGAACTGCCCCGAATGACGCCGGGGTCCGGTCTGACAGCATTACATATTTGCCTGGCCGCTGCGCATCGACTCGTTGAATTGCGGCTTGGTGAAGTTGAGTGCGGCTTCCAGAGCTGCCTGATATTCCGGTGCGCGTGCCAGCAAGGCTGGTGTGGCGCGGGCCAACTCGCCCTCGAGTACCATCAGGCCCTCACCGGCTTCGTGGCTGGCCATGCGCAGCAGATCCGCCTCGCTCGTGTTGAGATACTGTGCATCGCGCGGATCCCCAATCCAGACCGGCTTGCTTTCGCCCAGCACCCCGGAGAGCCAATACACTTTGCGCAGCAGATATTCCAGTCGCTCGGCATCGGTGGTCTCGGTAAAGAGAAACCGCTTTTGCCAGCGGCTGTAATAGCGCGTGGTTACGGGGACGGGCTGGCGGTTGCCAGATTTGACGAATTCCAGCTGGCCGTAATCCACCGTTTTTCGAATTGCATTGTAGACAAAGGTTTCAGCGAACGGCTGTTCCATGGCCGGGACGATCTCGGCAAAGGTGAGCGTGACAGAAGCCGCCAGCTTGGCGTGAAGGTTGTGCGCACCGCCGTCGGCCAGGTGCATTTCGCCGTGAACAATGTAGGTGTCCGCTCCGGAAGTGGAGCGGTGAAATGGCCACTGAAATTTGCTCAATGCGATGGGCAGGCCGGCCAGGGTGACATAGCACTCGGGTCGCGGATTGCGCAGGCGCTTGGCCTCGCCGGCCAGGTGGGCTGCCATGGTGGGCAGCAGATCGGGCTTGCTGAACTCGAACTCACCGCTCAGTTGCAGGCGCAGGGTGCGGGCGGCGGGCTCCACTCCAGGCAAGCCGAGCTCGAATACGGCGGTGGGCGCCCCGTGGAAGTCAGCGCCCTGGGTGGCGGAAACAAGCGCTAAGCCCGCCTGTGCGGCTGCGGATTGAACAGAGGCGACGAGGGCAGACTTGAGGGGCGAGTTCAGTTCTACGGTCATTCGGGAAGCTTTCTCGGTTGAGGAGTCAACAACCATTCATTTTAGTGCATGGGGAGGCCTCTTAGTAGGGAAGGAAAGAGTCTCCGCAGGGGAATTGCACTTGGAATTTGTTATGTCCTTGATTCATTCTTGGTTGATTTATGAGGTACTTGTTGAAGTTTGGCAATCAAAATCAATCACGCTCCGGTCAAAAATGCCCATGCGTCCAGGACAATGGCTCTTGAAATTGATTTGAACCATGAATGCTATTCCCGTTAGATGGCCCGATGGCCGATGTTTCTTCGAGGAGGTAATTGATGTCCTCGCGAGAAACGCAAGAAACGCTGGAGCAATTCGGTTCGTGCTGGGAGGGTCTTGAGGATCCGCGCACCAGCAATGCCACTCTGTACGATTTTCACGAGATGCTGGTCATCGCTTTGTGCTGTGTGCTTTGCGGGGGGCAGGGGCCGAGCGATATGGCTTTGTTCGCCGAGCTGAAAGAGCCATTTCTTCGCGGCTTTCTCAGCCTGAAGCACGGTGTGCCCAAACATGACGCCTTCAGCCGGCTGTTTCGCGCTCTGGACCCGGATCAGTTTCGGGATGCATTCCAGCAGTTTATGGCTCAGTTCTCCGAGCAGGTGCAAGGCGTGGTAGCTGTGGATGGCAAGGTTCTGCGCCGTTCGTTCGATCGCGCCAGCGGCAAGTCGGCCTTGCACATGGTCAGCGCGTGGGGCTCGGAGCAGCGGCTGGTGTTGGCGCAGGTGGCTACCGATGCCAAATCGAACGAGATCACAGCGGTGCCGAAGTTGCTCAAAATGCTGACCTTGAAGGGCACCATCGTGACCGCCGATGCGCTCAACTGCCAGCGCACCATCGCCGCGCAGATCGTCGAACAGGAGG
>DATDLS010000089.1:0-10734 GCA_036519195.1 Occallatibacter sp.
AGGTCATTGTGCCGGTGAGTGCACGCACCGGAAAAGGGCTGGAGGATTTGCGGCGCGAGCTTTTATCTCTGGCCATGCAACCAGTCGATGGCTATCCCGACCACCTTGCCCGGCTGCCGATCGATCGTGCATTCGCGATGAGGGGTTTCGGTACAGTTATCACGGGAACGCTCCTTTCTCGATCAATCAGCGTTGGTGAAACATTGTCGATTGAGCCCGGCGGCCGGCCCGTCCGTGTGAGGGGATTGCAGACTCACGGCCATTCGGAAGAGAACGTTCATTCCGGCTCGCGCGTTGCAATTAATCTTGCAGGCATCGATGCTTCCGAGGTGAGCAGGGGACAGACAATCGTCCCGCCTGACACGCTGGCTGCCGTATCAATCATTGACGTTGAAGCTTCTTTGCTGGCTGGCGTCAGAAGCTTGAAACATCGCGCCCAGGTGCACTTTCACGCGTTCACCGCCGACATGCTTGCGACCGTTTCGCTCTACGATTACCGGCCTGTCGAGGCAGGCACTCGCCGACTGATGAGGCTCAGGCTTCATTCGCCCCAGATACTCGTGCCAGGCGACCGTTTCGTGTTGCGGCAGTGTTCTCCCGCCGCCACCATTGGAGGCGGGGTTGTGGTGGATGCGCATCCGCTTCCCAATCTGAGAAAGACGATGTGCCTGGTATGGCTCGAAGCTGTGAACGGCGCGCAGCCTGCGCATCAGCTTTTGCAGCGGGTTGCGCGGCGAGGAGCCGCAGGCATTACTTTGTCCGGACTCACGGCCGAAACAGGCTTGAACTCCGGCGCGCTTCTTCGACTGATGGGGCTCCTGATAAGCCAGAATCGCCTGGTTCACATCCCCGGCGATCTGCTCGTCACCGCCGAAGTCCTCAGAGCAGCCATGGAGAGTATCGCCAATCGTTTGAAGACGGACGCAACATCTTCGAGTCTGAGACGAGCCGCATTGCAAAATCAGACCGGGTTATCGAAGGAGCTTTTCGATTTTTCTATTGAGAAGCTAGCGCACGAGCGACGACTCCGACTGAATGGCGAATTCCTCAGTCCATTTGAATCGAATGCGCAGGCGATCGGGAGGGATCAGACGGCGTTGGCCGCGATTGCTGACATGTACCATGCAGCGGGGCTCGCTACCCCCCAAGCCGCTGAAGTGGCGGCAACGCTGAAATTATCAGATGCCGAGATGCGCAGGCTGATGACCCTCCTCCTTCGCGACAGGATCCTCATCAGGATGGGAGCGGATGCACTGTATATCCACCAGAGCGCTCTGGCACAATTGCGGGCGCGAATCAGTGAACTCCGCGGCCAGACGCTCGATGTCACGCGCTTCAAACTATTGACTGGCCTGTCGAGAAAATACGCTATCCCTCTGCTGGAGTACCTTGATCGCGAGCGGGTCACGCGCAAAGACGGCGACCAGCGTCTGGTCATTTAGCCATATGGTTCCCCGTTGCTGGAAAGGCAAGCACGCATCTGCTTCTGAAATGTGCTACTCTTTTCCCGTTGCGTTCCCTTCGGCGGCCCGAGATACTGTGACTACGCCGTTCCTCGTAGCCCCAGGCTGACAACAAGCAATTGACTATGGCATGAAGACAAAGACAAAAAGCTGGTTGAGCGCCACTCTGGCGACCCTCTTCTGCCTGTGGTTGGGGTTTCTGGTCTATGTCGATTGGGCCATGCACCAACCGCCGGAGGTCTTCGGCCATGTGATGGCGCACATGCCCATGCCGGCTTACTTCCTCTTCCCGTTTGAGACCATGTGGACGGACGCTCGCAAGGGAACACTCAATGCGGGCGACCAGGCGCCTGACTTCAGCGTCAAAAACCTGGATACGAAGGTGCCTGTCAATCTTGCTTCCCTGTGGGCAGTCAAACCAGTTGTCCTCGTATTCGGGAGCTATACCTGACCACCTTTTCGGCGGGAGGTTCCCGCCTTGAACAAACTGTCTGCGCAATACAAGGATAAGGTCGATTTTTACGCGGTCTATATCCTTGAGGCACATCCCACCGACGTGTGGGAGATGCAGAGCAACGTGCGCGATAATGTCCTCTTCCGCAGTCCGCGCGACGAAGAAGAGCGCGCCTCGGTCGCCGGCACATGTGTGCGTAGATTGGGAATTAAATTCCCTGCCGTGGTGGATAGCTTCGACAACCAGGTGGAGAATGCCTACACTGGCTGGCCGGACCGTCTGTATCTGATCGGTTCCAACGGCCGTGTACTCTACAAGAGCAAACCCGGACCGTTCGGCTTTCACCCAGACGATCTGGCTGCCGCCATGCAGAAAGCTGCGGGTAAACCCTGATCGGCCTCAAGGGCTTTTCGAGTAAGTGTTCAATTTACACATTAAGTGGATGCAGCAAGTGTAGTGCGATACAAAGGACTTGTTCGAATTACTCCCGATGACACGCCAGGGTTTAGGAATGCCATCGCGCGTATTTCGCTGCTGCAATCCGCATGGCCGGAAAGTCCTAGTGCTGTATCTGGAGCGCCCGCGCGCAACAGTTCGAGTTCGCACGCGCTTGGGAGGGCGCTTCTGCTACAGCGACTTGGAGGAAGCCACTGGCGTTTGCCTCGGACGCGGTCAGGTGACGGGAATTGAATCGACTTTCGCCCGCAATAGACAAAATAATAAAGAGATAGCGGCAAGATCTGAAAGGCGATTCAGGGGGCGGTTGAAGCCCGTGATGTCGGAAGTATCGCACGCGTAGCGTCCGCCGCACCTGCGGCTTCGTTCATGTCGGCATGGCGACTGGAAATTCGTGCCCTCCCTCCGGACTGGGGTCCGGGGAGGCTCCCGGTGCCTGCGGCGTTTGCCGTTCCTAATCACGACTTGGCGCCCTCAGATGAATGAAAATCTTGTTTTGCAGCAACTTGCTCGGGCAGTGGACAAGACCCCTCGGGCGAAGAATTCCGAACTGCCTTCGATGCACACTCCGCCTAGGGCGCGCTGCCAAACGCTCGGTGCGGTGATGCATAATGATCTGGCCGCCGATGTTTTACCCCGAGCCATTCCGCATCTTCATCTCGTACGCCCGTAAGGACGGAGCGGCACTTGCCCAACGCCTGCAATCCGATCTCACCAAGGAAGGTTTCAACGCCTGGATTGACACGCAGCACATTCCAGGCGGCGCCGTCTGGAGCCCGGCAATCGAGCGCGAAGTCGATTCGCGGCAGGTCACACTGGCGCTGTTGAGCCCGGCTTCCTTCGTTTCGGAGATCTGTCGTGCGGAACAGATTCGGGCCCTCGACAAGGGCAACCGTGTCATACCCGTGCTAGCCGTCAAAGGTGCCGACCGTCCGCTATTCCTTTATGCCCGGCAATATCGCGATTTCACCAACGAAGCCAGCTACTCCGTTCGTTTCGGCGAGTTGTTGGCCGACATTCGCGGCGATGCCACTGCCACCCTCCCCGAAAACTACCGCCAGACTCCGGTCACCTACCTCACGGCTCCGCCGCGCGTCGCTAATTATCTGGCACGCCCCCAGTTCCTGTGCGCACTGCGCAACACACTCTTCGCCGAAGATGACCGCCAGCCCATTGCCCTCACCGCCCTGGCGGGCATGGGCGGCATTGGAAAGACAGTTCTGGCCAAGGCGCTGACCGACGACGAAGTCGTGCAGCGCGCCTTCCCCGACGGCATCGTCTGGATTACCGCCGGCAAAGAGCGGAAGCGCGACTTCATTGAGGAGATGCGTGAGGTCGCCAAAGCTCTCGGCGACGATCTAAAGGGTTACGATACGGCCCTCGCCGGCGAAAACCGATACCGCACAATGATTGCCCAAAAAGCCGCGCTCATCGTGGTGGATGACGTCTGGAGCAAGGCTGACATTGAGCGATTGGTGGCCGAATCGCCCCGTTCCCGCTTTCTGTTCACCACGCGCGACTCTTCGATCGTCAGATTTGTTGGCGCCCATGAGCATCAGGTGGACCTTCTTGATGCCGAGCAAGCGCGCGAGTTACTGGCATTATGGGCAAACCTGCCGACGAATAAACTGCCCGCAACAGCGGAGGACATCATTGTTCAGTGTGGCCGCCTGCCATTGGCGCTCTCAGTGGTCGGCGCCATGCTGCGTGGCAGCGATGAACAATTCTGGGCCGCAACACTCAATCTGCTGCGCAAGGCCGATCTCTCCGCCATCGAAGATCAGCTTCCCGAAGGCCAGCAAAGCTTTTTCAAAGCTGTGGAGGTGAGCTTTCAGTCGCTCAAGCCGGCAATCCAGGAGCGATACAAAGAGCTCACGGTGCTGCTCGAGGACATGCCCGCACCACCAGCAATCCTACAAATGCTGTGGAACGTGAACCCGGACGAAGCGGCCCGGATCGCCAAGCTACTCATAGATCGCTCGCTGGCACAACTCGATGACGCGAGCAAGAGTATCAGGCTACACGACCTGCAACTCGACTACCTGCGCGCCCAATTCCCGGATCGCAGAGCTCTCGATCTGATCCACGGAGCGATTCGTCTCTCCGCTCACGTCATTACCAGGGATCCTGATCAGTTTGCTTCCCAAATAGTGGGCCGTCTTTTGTCGTATCACGATCTGTCCGCGATCAAGCAGTTCGCTGAGAGAACCTCCCAAGCCACGTCGAAGCCCTGGCTCAGACCACTGAAAGCGACCTTGCATCCTCCAGGAACCTCTCTGGTTCGCACCCTCGAGGGCCATACAGGCTGGGCCAACGGCGTGGCGTTGAGCGGGGACGGGCGGTTCGCCGTATCTGCATCTTGGGACGATACGCTGAAGGTGTGGGATGTGGAGACGGGGAGCGAACTTCGCACCCTCCAGGGCCACAGAGGCGCGGTCTTTGGCGTGGCATTGAGTGGGGACGGGCAGCGCGCCATATCCGCATCTCATGACCGTATGCTGAAGTTGTGGGATGTGGAGACGGGGAGCGAACTCCGCACCCTTCAAGGCCATACAGACCGGGTAACTGGCGTGGCGTTGAGCGAGGACGGGCGGATCGCCGTATCTGCATCTTGGGACCATACGCTGAAGGTGTGGGATGTGGAGACGGGGAGCGAACTCCGCACCCTCCAGGGCCACAGAGGCGCGGTCTTTGGCGTGGCATTGAGTGGGGATGGACGGCGCGCCGTATCCGCATCTCGCGACCGTACGCTGAAGGTGTGGGAAGTGGAGACGGGGCGCGAACTCCGCACCCTCCAGGGCCACACAGACTCGGTCCAGGGCGTCGCGTTGAGTGGGGACGGGCAGCGCGCCATATCCGCATCTGATGACCGTACGCTGAAGGTGTGGGCAGTGGAAACGGGGCGCGAACTCTCCACCCTCCAGGGCCACACAGACCGGGTCCGAGGCGTGGCGTTGAGTGAGGATGGACGACGCGTCGTATCCGCATCTGGCGACCAGACGCTGAAGGTGTGGGATGTGAAGATGGGGCGCGAACTCCGCTCCGTCCAGGGCCACGCAGGCTCGGTTGCTGGCGTGGCATTGAGTCGGGATGGACGGCGTGCCGTATCCGCATCTGAGGACCGGACGCTGAAGGTATGGGATGTGGAGACGGGGAGCGAACTCCCCACCGTCCAGGGTCACACAAACCGGGTCAATGGCGTGGCATTGAGTGGGGACAGGCGATGCGCCGTATCCGCATCTTCGGACCGGACGCTGAAGGTGTGGGATGTAGAGACGGGGAGCGAACTCCGCACCCTCCGGGGCCACACAAACCGGGTCAATGGCGTGGCATTGAGTGAGGACGGGCGGATCGCCGTATCCGCATCTTGGGACGATACGCTGAAGGTGTGGGATGTGGAGACGGGGTGCGAACTCCGCACCCTCCAGAGCCACACAAGCGTCGTCACTGGCGTGGCAGTGAGTGGGGACGGGCGGCGCGCCGTATCCGCATCAGGGGACAAGACGCTGAAGGTGTGGGATGTGGAGACGGGCCGCGAACTCCGCGCCCTCCAGGGCCATGTTAACTGGGTGAATGGCGTGGCGTTAAGTGGGGACGGGCGGCGCGCTGTATCCGCATCTGGCGACATGACGCTCAAGGTGTGGGATGTGGAGACCGGGCGCGAACTCCATACCCTCCAGGGCCATGCAGACTGGGTCCTGGGTGTGGCATTGAGTGGGGACGGGCGGACTGCCGTATCTGCATCTTGGGACCATACGCTGAAGGTATGGGATGTGGAGACGGGCCGCGAACTCCGCACCCTCCAGGGCCACACAGACTCGGTCAATGGCGTCGCGTTGAACGGGGACGGGCGGTGCGCCGCATCCGCATCGTCGGACCAGACGGTGAGGGTATGGGATATGGAGACGGGCGAAGTGATTGCCACATTTACATGCGATGGCGAAGCTCATTGTTGTGCATTCGTCACAGATAATCACTTCATTGCCGGCGACGCCGGCGGCCACGTCCATTTCCTCCGCCTGGAACAACCGAAGGGCAAGTACTAAGGCACGAGGGACACGACGTCTGGCTGAGTCCCCTCAAGCAACGCTCTGAACCGTGATTCGAAGTTTGCGAACGTTCAATCGTCCGATTTTCAGAAATGGGAGTTAATCATGGCTCGTATTTTCATCACCGGATCATCCGATGGCTTAGGCCTCATGGCCGCACAACTCCTGGTTGAGGAGGGCCACAGTGTTGTATTGCATGCTCGAAATCAACAACGGGCGGATGAAACTCAGAAGATACTTCCCGAAGCAGAGTCAGTAGTGGTCGGGGATCTCGCCAGCATTGCTCAGACAAGACACGTTGCCGATCAAGTCAATCAACTCGGAACCTTCGATGCGGTAATCCACAACGCCGGCATCGGCTACCGCGAGCCAAGACGAATTGTCACTGAAGACGGCCTATCGCATCTTCTCGCTGTCAATACGATTGCGCCATACATCTTGACGGCGCTGATCGCTCCGCCAAAGCGGCTTGTTTATCTGAGTTCAGGGCTGCATCAGGATGGAGACCCGAGTCTAAACGACCTGACATGGTCCGCCAGGCCCTGGCAGGGACAGCAGGCCTACTCCGACACGAAGCTCCATGATGTGCTGTTGGCGTTCGCGGTTGCCAGACGATGGCCGGGCGTGCTTTCCAATGCTCTGGAGCCAGGTTGGGTGCCTACCAAGATGGGCGGTCCAGCAGCCACAGACGATATGGACCAAGCGCACCGCACTCAAGTTTGGCTTGCGGTAAGCAATGAGCCTGCCGCTTCGGTATCCGGCGAGTACTTCTATCACATGCAAAAGCGGCGTCCGCTCCCCGCCGCACGCGAAATCTGTACCCAGGATCGCCTGATGGAGTTTTGTACTCGCGCCACGGGCGTGGAACTTCCATCCTGACTTCACTGCGCTCCAAACAACCTCACAACCGCGAACAATAGTTCCGGTTTTCTCTGTGGCGGGATTTGCTCTTGGCTCCAAACCTCAAGCGCACCGGATAGAGAGGCGATATACGCTGAGTGCATGGGAGGTTGTGTAGTATGCTTATGCGTAATATGCGGCTGCAGACACTCCGGCAGGTTGACCTCAATCTTTTTGTCACCTTTGCAGTCATTGCAGAGGAAAAGAGCATCACTGCGGCCGCGGCGAAGTTGCATCTCAGCCAACCGGCTGTCAGTAGAGCGCTGAAGCGTGCGCGGTTGATGTTTCAGGACGATCTATTAGTCCGCTCTCCGAACGGCTTCGAACTGACTCTCAGGGGGAGGAAACTCCTGGCTGAGCTGAATCAACTCTTGCCCAACATGGAGCGGCTGGTCGTTCCAAACGTCTTCAATCCCGCTCGGGAGCCAAACACCTTTCGCCTTTCGGGGCCGGACAACGTTTGCTCAGCGTTGCTTCCCCAGGTGCTACGAAAGAGTATGAAGCCAGAGTTCGTGATTTGCCTGGAGGTTTTGTCATGGCAACTTGGGACCGCGGATATGCTTGAGCATGGACAGCTTGATATGGCTTTCCAGATCGATGACGGCCTTTTACCCTCACATCTACAGTCAGAGAGACTCTATCGCGAAGAGTGGATCTGCGCGGTAGCTCGCGACAGCAGCTTTGGTGAGCGCTTAACGCTGAAACAGTACCTCGACGCCGAGCATCTTGTTGTGTCAACGCTGTCGAACGTACAAAACATCCCAGATAAACAATTGGCTGCAATCGGCAAGAAGCGAAAGTCGCGAATAAGGCTGTCGTACTTCAATGTCGCATTACATTGCCTGCCGGCATCTTCGCTTGTTCTTACGCTGACCAGCGGAATGCGGTCAATCGTGAAGAGTAATCCTCATCTGCGCGTTGTTCGTGCGCCATCGGAATTGCAGGGCTTCCACATTCTGATGGTATGGCATCCGCGTGTCAATACCGATCCTCGACACGAATGGCTACGGGGGATCGTGCGGACAGCAGCGGAGAGCCTCAGATCGTAGGCGACTGCCGAATATCCTGGCTATTTCGCGGAAACTTGCGCTGAACGCATAGCAACCATTACCATTTTGCAATTCCTTTGATATAGCTTCTAAGCATATACCTGTTAAAACGGAGAGGAAGGAACTAGTCAGCGCATCCTGTCAGCGGGATGTGTGAGGGAGACCGGTTGCTGCGCTCGCCATGAACCTGCAATTGCTTGAACCCGCGATTGCATCTCACATCTCTGGAACACGTCAGTGGTGCGCATCGCGCTCCGTTCGGCTGGTCATCAGTTTGTTTGCCGTGTGGCTGTTTGTCACGGCTGCGTTCGCGCTCAACCCACAGACTTCCATCACTCAGTTCGCCCATACCGTGTGGACTGAAAAGGACGGTGCTCCGGCCGATATCGTAGCCATAACGCAGACTAGCGACGGATATTTGTGGCTTGGAACGTGGACCGGCTTGTTTTCTTTCGACGGTGTTCGGTTCACGCGCTTTGAGCCGCAAGCCGGAGAACATCTTCCGGCTCAATCGATCCGGAGGTTATTGGCGGCTCGCGATGGAAGTCTGTGGATCGTGTTCCTCTCTGGCACTGTGAGCCGCCTCTTGCACGGCCATCTGACCTCTTACTCGGAGCGGGAGGGTTTGCCGGCCACCTTTGCATTGGCGGAGGGCAAGGACGGCAGCCTGATCGCAGGTACCGCGAAAGGCCTAGAGGGCTTCAAAAATGGGGCCTGGACGGATGTAACCAAAGTATTAAATTTCCCCGGCAAACAGGCACGACTGGTCTACTTTGACAGGGAGAATACGCTCTGGGTTGTGACGGAAGACAGGATTGTCTACCTTCCCTCCGAACAGAAACAGTTCGTTGATCCGGCCGATCTGGTCGATCCGGTCGACGGGACGGGGCAATCGGGCAATTTTGCAGAAGCACCTGATGGAGAGATTTGGATTTCTGAATTCGGCCGATCTGCTGATACCGTGCGGAGCTTCCGTGTTCGCGGTCGGGTGACGGAGGTTCGAGTCGACGCCAGCTGGGTGCTCTTCGATCGGGATGGAAGTCTTTGGGTCGGTTCGGGCATAAATGGTCTCCGCCGTATTGCTTCTCCAGGCCGAATCAGAGGGCCTCGGATTGCCAATTTTAGCCCGGAAGCCGAACAGTTCACGGCGAAAGAGGGGCTCTCCGGAGATGCTGTCTATGTCCTGTTTGAAGACCGGGAAGGCAACATCTGGTCGGCATCGACCCATGGACTCGACCGGTTTCGGGAAAGCACATTTATGCCTGTCTCCATCCCCCACGCAGATACGGCCATGGGAATCATGGGCACAAGCGAGGGCAGCTTCTGGACTTTCGGGAACAACGGCATCTTCCGCCTTAGTCCTCGCGGCGATCATGAGGTGGTGACTCGCAGGCCGGTAAACTCGATGTCCAAAGACGAGGGTGGGGCCTTATGGATCGTTTCAGATCTGACGAACGTTTACCGGTTTCAACAAGGACGGCTGGTTGACGTCATCAGCTCTAAGCATCCTCTGCCAGGAAGCGTAGTCCTGAAGAATATCCGTTCGATCGCTCGTGATCGAGAGGGTGCCATCTGGTTGTTCGATGCAGATCAAGGTCTTTTCCGCATGTCCGGTGGCGCACTCACAAGAATCGCAAATCAATCGGAGACGGTCTATCCCTGGGGGGTTCTGTATACAGATCGAAACAATCGGATCTGGGTGGGCCAATATAGTCGTGTAGCGCTCTACGATCACGGAAAGTCCCAAGTTTTTGGAAAGAGCGACGGTGTTCCGCCGGGGATGGTTTGCACGATCTATCATGATCGTGCAGGTAATGTCTGGGCGGCCGGACGGGGTGGTCTAAGCAAGTTCGAGAATGGTCGTTTCCGCCCACTCTCGAAGTCCAACGGACTCCCCGCACAGTCCGTCTTCGGCATGGTCGAAGATGACGAAGGCTATTGGTGGCTTGCCACCGAGGTTGGAGTGCTGAGAATTTCTGCAGACGAACTCGATCGAGCTGTAGCGAACCCCGCCTATCGCATTCGTTATGAATCCTTCAATACACTTGACGGTCTGCCTGGAAGCCCGCAAAACACTTTCCCGGGGCCGCTGGCTGCCCGGACCAGGGATGGACGCATCTGGTTTGCAACCAAAGGCGGGACCGCCTACGTGGATCCGCGGCACATACCGAAAAAAAACGATCTGCCCCCCCCAGTGCATGTCGAAACGATAAAAGTCGACGATAAGGTGGTAGCTCAAACCGGCGGGATCGTACTAAATCATGATGTGAAAAATGTTGAGATCGACTACACGGCTTTTAGTTTGTCCATCCCCGAACGTGTGTTCTTCCGGTACAAACTTGAAGGCTACGATACGGAATGGC
>DATDLS010000090.1:0-6860 GCA_036519195.1 Occallatibacter sp.
CCCTGCAGGATTTCGAGGCGCTCGCCGGAGATCTGCTGGATGCGCAGCAGGATGCCGTAGCCATGCAGCGAACCGAGCGAGACCGCCTTGAGGATGAGCATCTCGAGCGTGCCCTGCGGGAGTTCAACCGGTTTCGTCAAAGGCTCTCCCCTTTCTGAGAAAGGAGAGTACACGCTCTCTCCTTTTCCGTCAAGGAGACGGCCAACCGGGCGATTGCATCTTCGATGGCTTCAGCTCGTTCGCTCTCGTGAGTTCGATTCCTTCATCTCCAGTGTGGATCAATCGTCGAGGCGCGGATCTACTGTCCCAAGCCCGATTCCGGGGTTCCGGGAGTTTCACCGTGAGCCAACATCGGAAACGCCTCGCGCACGATGCGCAAGGACGGCGAGTTGTTTGTGCGAGGCGTTTTCGATTTGAGGGTAAGGAGGAAGCCGCAGGCGTTTTCCGCCTATGCGGGGAGTCTATGGATTTTAAATCATAACATACTGATAATAAATGAATTATATCTTTACAACGCAACACCAAGTGGGCGAATTTATTCGACCCATACTGCACAGTGCAAGGTCCGCGGCACCTGCGGCTTCGTTCTTACTGCAATTCCGTCCCCAACCCTTCTTTTGGCTTTCCCAAGGCCCCTGGTGGCCACCAACCGGGGTTCCATACAGTTGGCCGACGATCCGCCCGGATCCTTGCTCCATCCTTTCCGGATGCCATCCTCATTGCCGATCTGCTGATTGCCGAGGTCTCTTTTTCCGCCGGAGCAAGCGAAATCATCAGCTTTGACAACGTTTTTGGACGGCACCCCCGCGTTCGCCGTTTGCGTTGACGTTGATTCGAGCGTAACACCTGGCCCTTTTCATCCTGGAACCTCGGGCCTCATTCGTTCTGCAATGAGCGGCCAGAATGACTGGAATCCGCAACCATCCCGTCGATTCCATGATTCAAGTGTCAGAAACATCGATAAATGCTACCGAACGGCGCTCATTTGTACTCACTTATTCAGCTACCCGGTCAGTTTCGAATCAGAAGGAGAGACGACACTCTCAGAAATTGAAGTTACATTGACCGCTATTGATTTCCCGTTTGGGCATGCCTTAGAGCGCTGACCAATTCGGCCAGGCGAGCTGGATCGGCGTCGCTGACGGCGACCGCTTCGAGATCATTCGTGCTGAAGTCCATGACATGAAATCCTGAGCGTTCTACCACCAACTCATTCACCTCCGTCCCGCCGGATTTCTGCCGGAGAAAGACCGAGACTCGATGCTTGCCGATGCTGTAGAGCAACTGGGCAACGGGTCGGTTGCGCAGGTAGGTGAGGTTGGCGCCATCAAGCGTAGTGTCACTCGGCAGACCCTGTGGCAAATTGAAGCTGAACGGGATTTTGCCCTGGAACCACGGCATGACCGTGTGTCGATCAGTGGAAACTACCTGCGGCGCCATGTCACTGGCAAGTGTGGCAATGTGCTGATCGAAGACCTCAGTAACCAGGGCAGCGCGTTCGGATGAGGCGAGTTCCGCCCTGTGACTGGCGCGTTGAAAAAGCATCAAACTGACGGACGCAAGCAGGAGCAGAGCGGCGGCGGCCCAACCCAGCGATCGAAAGCCCAAAATTGACCGCAGTGGGGAGATAGGTGCGGGACGGAACCCTGGCGCCTGGGACCGAGAATCCTCCCGCAATGCCAACCGCGCCAGCCGCTCCTGCAGATGCGGCGGCGGCAAGTACCGCCGCCCGGCCTTTGCCGTGGCGGCCTTGAGGAGGCTCTCATGCAGAGCAAATGAGGTACACGACGGGCATCCAGCAAGATGCTGATTTGCACTGGCCAGTTGATCCGCAGTGAGCTCACCGTCTACAAGAGCACTCAGGATGGCGTGAGACAGGTGATCGGTCATGGGCGAGACTCCCTGAACGACGTGTGTTGAGCTTCAAGTGTCGTGCGAAGGGCAATGCGCGCCCGTGCAATCCGGGACATAACGGTTCCGATGGGGATCTCAAGGGAGAGGGCAATCTCCCGGTATTTCATCTCCTCCACATCACAGAGGAGAATGACCTCCAGCAGCGCCGGAGGCAGCGTCTCGATAGCCGCCTGAAGTCGAGCACGGTCTGCCATCTGGAGCAGGTTCGTTTCCGGAGTCTGACGATCAATGGAGGACTCTGGATATCGCGCCGGCCCCGACTCTCCTCCCTCGTTCAACTCATCTTCGAGGGCAACCGTACGATTGGCAGCCAAGCCGGTGCGGGAGGTCAGGTAAGTGTTCCGGAGAATGCGAAAGATCCATGCCTTGAAGTTGCTCCCCGGCTCGAATGATTCGAATCCGCGAAGTGCCTTTAGAAATGTCTCCTGCACCAGATCCTCCGCATCGGAAGCGTTGCGTGACAGCCAGAACGCTAGGTTGTAGAGCGATGGGAGCAGCGGCAACGCCAGGTCCTCAAACGGAGAGGATTGGGGACCTGCTTCGCGACCCTTTCGCTTCCATGGCAACCGCATCGTCACAACCGTACTATCTCACCTTCTCTCCATAGATGAGAACTGAGATCGGGCAAAGTTATTCTCATGGGCATGGAATAAATTGCGCGAAGTCCAGTTTGCATCCGTGGAGGAACTTCCTATGAAGGATGCGAAGCGCGTTAACCCCATGCAGCCATAGGTTCAGCGAACCACTCAGTGCTGCTAGGCAAGCCTATTTTGCTGCGTCTCGGCCAAAGCCCGAAGTAGTAAAATTTAGGGAAAATCAAAGAACGTCTTTCTTGATGAATCTGACTAAAAAGCCAGCAACCTTGGTCGACAGAACTACCGGGGAGTGCAGGCCTTGCTGGGCCACAGACCGGACGAGAGCCAGGCCGCGGCCCGTCCCGTCTCCGACCCCGCCGCCAGGGAACTGTTCGCGGCTCTTGACGCCGATGCCGAGGAAGAAGAACAGAAATGACGTTTTCCTTTTGCTGCTGTTTTAGCAGCTAAAGAAAAAAACCGCGACTTTCCGGCGACCATCCGACCGGGATCCGGGAAGGGTATCAGGGTTCGAAGATGCCGAGATCGTCGTTTCTGGAAAGTTCTCCGGTATCTCCAGGAGGGTCTTGCATAGCTTCGGAGCATGATGTAGATTGTCTACATCATGCTATAGAGGTTCTACGCCTAGTGAAAAAGATCGGCTACCAAAACCGGATTGAATTGTTGCAAGGGACACTAGACATGCTGGTCCTGAAGACGCTGCAGTGGGGCGAGCAGCATGGATATGGGATTAGCCAGGCGATCCGGGCAAGTTCCGGTGCGGTGCTACAGGTGGAAACTGGCTCGCTATATCCAGCGCTGCATCGGCTGGAACGGGCAAAGTGGGTGTCAGCAGAGTGGAGGAAGAGCGATAGCAACCAACGCGCGAAGTTCTACCGGATCACGGCTCTGGGGAAAAAGCAATTAGCCGCCGACTATGAACGCTGGGGAAAGATGGTCGCGACCATCGAAGGGATCATGCGCGCGGATGGGAGCGAGGCATGAGTATCCTCCAATCTTTGCGGAAGATGTTGCGACGCAAGAACGAGTTGCCCGAAGAGTTGGAGAGTCACCTGCGGATGGCCGTGGCCGACCGGGTGGCGCGAGGGGAGTCTTCTGAGGAGGCACACAAATCGGTATTGCGCGAATTTGGTAATGTCCCGCTGATCGCAGATGTGACCAGGGAGCGTTGGGGTGGGATCTGGATGGATTCACTGCGGGCGGATGTGAGCTTTGCCTGGCGGCAGCTGTGGAAGCGGAAGGTGACGACGCTTTCGGCGGTGGTGTCGCTGGCCCTGGGGATTGGAAGTTGCATGGCGGCGTTCCGCCTGGTGGGAGGGCCACCTGGTTCTGGAAATTCCAGGTAGCCCTTACCTTTGGCTCTTTGCGACGTCGGAAACGAAGTTTTTCGTGCGTACGCAGGAAACGGAAATTGAATTTCAAAAGGGGGGCGGGCGGCATCGTTACTGGGCTGACCATTCAAAACAGTGACGGCAGCGTCGTTCAAGGCGCACGCACGGATGCCGCAAGCGGTCCATAGCTAATCCTCCCTAAGCGACAACCCCGGTCGCCGGGTGAGGGGAAACGTGATTCAGCTTGTGCAATCCCGGATGAGTGGCTGGCAATCCGCACCTTACCTCTTTCACAACGGGTTACTTCCGGATCGGCGACCACGGACCCGAACCCGAAAGACACCTGGTTGGCTTCTCGCCGCAGAAGTGCAGAGGTTGCGCATGTCGGGTGTAGTATTTGTTCCTAACTCGCCTGCAAGAAGTGGGTCTAATGACAGGAGAAGCAACCTCGCTCCTCTGCGCTGATCAGGACTTCATTCTCGTGTTCAGAATACTGATCGACTAACCATGTTTCGGATTCGGAGGGATATTTGTGCTTCGTCTGATCGACGGTCTGCAGAGAACAGGGGATTCGTGAGAGCATGGCCAGCGGTTACAGATGGGATCGACCGAGCGCGCTTTCAGCCGATAGCGCGGTTGTCGTCACTCTTGGCAACGCTGAACACCGCTAAGGTCTCGACATTCTTATCCCCCGTACAAGGAAATAGAAGTTTCTGGCGTTCTCACCGGCATTTCCGACCATCGCGGAGAAAGTGGGTAGTCTCCGGTTTGCCGATCAACCCGAAGCAGTCCTGAAAGTTGAGATTTCGATCGCGAAGACGATCAGAATACCTTTGAGCAGATTGCTAAGGGACTTTCTGATTGCTCCTTGAGATAATGGTTGCAATGTGGAACCTTGGGTCCAAAGAGGTGGTCATTTTGTCGTATAGAGGTCTTCTTGTTTCATGCATCGTCTTGGCTCTTAGCCTGGAGTGCTGCGCGCAGATTCAGCCAGGCACCACAGTCCCAAATGGCCCTTCGCCAGGCACTCCTTCGAATGCCCGCCAGATCGAAGTCCTGCTTCGATCTCAGTTTTCGGTGCCCCCCGATTACGACATCGTCTTTGGAGCCGAGTCTCGGAGCGACATCGCTGGCTTCGACAAGCTGCCAGTTACATTTGTTCATCAAGGCAAGCAAACCAGTGTCGACTTCTTGATTTCGTCGGATCGCAGCACACTCGCGCGTTTGCAAAGATTCGATATAAGGCAGAACCCTGCGCTCTCTATTGATGTGAATCATAGGCCCATTCGAGGAAACCCTGACGCTAAGGTAGAGATCATCAGCTTCGACGATCTCGAATGCCCATATTGCGCGATCTTAAATAACGAGATTCTGCCGGAAACACTCGATCACTACAAGGGCCTCATCAAGGTCGTCTACAAGGATTTTCCGATCGAAGGCCATCCATGGGCAACACGAGCTGCCATCGACGCAGACTGCCTTGCGAGCCTTAATTCTTCAGCATACTGGGCATACGTTGATTACGTGCACAAAAACAGAGTTGAGATCAACGGTCCGCAGATGGATCTGGGGAAGTCGTTTCAAGCACTTGATAACATCGCTGGCAAAATAGGGGGTCAAAGCCAGGTGGTTGAGCCTGAGCTGGCAATGTGCATGAAGCAGCAGGATCAGTCTGTTATTAATTCGTCTCTCAAGCTAGGCAGGGCGCTCGGATTTG
Source organism: Occallatibacter sp. (assembly GCA_036519195.1). Lineage (GTDB taxonomy): Bacteria > Acidobacteriota > Terriglobia > Terriglobales > Acidobacteriaceae > Telmatobacter. Next base: position 5,556 of record DATDLS010000090.1, read on the forward strand.
ATGCGGCGCCGCAAGTGTTCGTTGACGGCGAACGTCTTCCGGCGGGCGCGCGCCCCACCTCAGAGCTTTGGCCGGCTATCGACCGTGCATTGAAAGCACAAGGAATCGAACCGCCTTCCCAAACCGTGAAGACGACAAATGGAGGGCAAACTGGGCGTTAGGTGTTATACCTGGCTCTTCATGACCAAGCGAGACGATTCGGATATCGCTCCTGGTTAAACATCCTATGCGCCAACCTCCTGTGCGTCAGTTCCTTATCAGGAAACAGCATCGAGATGGCGGAAGCCCTTTGTCCCTGGCGGGAGATGAGCAGGGTACTGGTACGGGCCCAGCTGGCAGCCTTGCGTTGAATCTGGCAAGTTGGAGACAGATTGCCCCTGGCGACAGCAATGTCAGCTCGACCCCTTATACGAGGGACAGATGAGATGCGCTTTGAATTGCACAGACCGTCGGGGCCGCGCTTTAAAACCTCCAGCGAAAAGCGCGGAATCTGCCGTCAGAAGAGACTCCCGGAGCCGTGGCCGTTTTCTCGCTAGTAATGGGCCCTTCTGCAAGTGAGTCATCTTCGATAAGCGCAGCCTTGAAGTCGCAGGTAGACCGTGAAGGTTCCAGTCTCGCGCTTATCCGGAGACCAGGCACTGTCGCGCTTTTGGATCGCCCCCAAAGCGACGCGCAGCAGATGCCGTGTGCCTGAGGAGACCGGATACCGTTCAAATCGCCATTCTTGCGCACATGGGTTCATATCGATCCGCGAAGCCTATTTGAGGTAACGATAGCCGGAAGTTAAATAGCCAGGGATCTTTGCCGAATTCGGAAAGCTGCTGTGAGCTTTTTGTGTCTAGTCATGTGCGCTCGTCCGGCCTAATCTCGAATCAGCGACGGAGACGAGCATCGCTGGAGGGTATGGATATGAGGTTGATTCTGGGATTTGCGCTCGCGTTCGCGATCGGGGCGGTCTGCCTTTTGGCCAGGATTCCTTCTCCAGCGCCGAACGCGCTTCTCGGCTCGCTGCTCGTGGTTGCGATGAGCGTGGGCTACATCGCGGCGGGGCGAGCCCTCGCCCCGCCAATTCATTCTTCTCCTGAATCTGTCCATGCAGTTCAGGGTTCAATCGAAGGAGCAGAGCCATGCAGGTAATCGAATTCAAAGAGTTTGGGAGTCCATCGCAACTGCGTCTCGCCCAACGGCCTTTGCCGAAGGCGGATGCAAACACGGCCGTTGTGCGCATTGAGGCGGCCTCGGTGAATCCGAGCGACTTGAAGAATGTTGCCGGCCGCATGCCGCAGACGACGCTTCCCCGCGTCC
>DATDLS010000091.1:0-60084 GCA_036519195.1 Occallatibacter sp.
CGTGCGCCTGCGCCGGTCGCGCAACAGGTCGTAAGCGTCGCGCACCTGCTCGAACTCGGCGGGAGACCGGTCCGGCGGATACTGCTTGAGTTTGGCCAGATAGGCGGCTCGAATCCGCTCGTCATCAGCATCTGGACTTACGCCCAGCACGTCATATGGACTGGGAGCAGATGGCAACTTCGTGTTCATCGTGTCGACCCATTCTCCTCAAAACAAACTGCCCTGTCCGGACCCGGGAAAATCAGCAGTTTTCCGTCTCTTCGATTTCCCCGACGCCGCAGCCGATTCATCCTTGGGGAAGGCCTTGCCCATTATTCTATCGACGACCCTGATGGGGTTCTCGCCCGCAGCGATTGCTTCCCTTGCCTGCCGCGCCAAGTTGGGAGCCAAGGCACCGAGAACCTTCTCTACTGCGTTCAGAACCATCTTCGGGAAAGGTCCGCGGAAGTCGGGATCGTTCTGCTTATCCCATTCGTTCTGCTCATCCCAATCGTCTTCCTCGTCCTCGTCCTCGTCCTCATACTCATCATCATCATCATCCCAGTCGTCGTCGTCATCGACCAGTTCACCGCGCTCTGCGCGGCAATCGGGGCAATTGCATTTGATTACGGTACTATTCAGTTTGGCCGCATAGCCAGGCAATTTGGGATTTCTTTGATCGGGAAACTTCTTCGCTTCACGCTCCTCTTCGAGAATCTCGCTGAGTAACTCCTGGGAGACGGGCCGACTGGCCATCTTCTCAGCGCGGTACGAGATGGCCCCGTTCCCGATACGGGCGCCTCCGCTTAGTTCATCCAGGATCTTTCCCGTCAGTTCCGAGTCTCGCTCTCGACGCGCCAATTCCAAGGCGGCGGCGAAGCAACCATACCTCTGGGGAAACGCCCATGTCGGAATGGCACGCGCGCGCAGAAACAGAAACCGTGCATTGGCCATACCGCCGGACAGACCCGCCACCGAAACGGCATGGGCGAGTTCCTTGCGCCCGTCGCGCATGGCCGCCTCTCCAATCGACAACAGCTGGGCCGCATCCGCTGGGCAATTGGGCTTCTTCAGCACGTCGATTAGCTCAGCTGTCCAGCCAAAGTGCAACGGCATGGGCAGGCCGGCCGACTCGCCAAGCTGGCAGGCCCTGACCGTGCCATTCAGCAACTCAATTGCAGCCTTGCCGTCAAACTTCAGATCCGGCAATTGAACGTTGGGACCAAGTTCGGCTTCTTTGATCAAAGCAAACAGCACCATATGGGTTGCAACGCCGCCCAGTAACCGGACTGCATCCCGGGCCCGCTGTTCTTGGACGGCCCGGTCCTTGTTGATTTCGGCACAGCACCAGCCGAGCAACGCGGTCAACGCGGAAATCTCGCCCGGCCGCACCTCCGGCACGCCTTGCAACTGCTCAATCCCGGCCATTGCGAGGCTTGTCTTGCGCTGGCGCAAATGCCGCAGGACCCCGGAGAGCAGTATCCGCAGCTTGGCGCGGCGCACAGCGGGGTTCAATCGATCGAGCTTTTCCGCCTCGTTCAGGTAGTTGAGCGACTTCTTGAGAGCGTCTCGCTTCTCCGCCGAATCCATCAGGTAAAGCAGTGGTTGAACATCGGCTCCCCGAGCTTCGTGCCAGCGCTCCGCCACTTGGTCTGCAATCTTCCCGCTGCAATGCTTGCTGGCCCATTCAAGCCACTGCTGAAAGGCATCCTGACAGGGGTCGGCCCTGCAGGCACGCTCATACAGTACGTCTGCCGAAGGCAAGCCCTCTTTATCCCTCCGCTTGCCGCGTTGGTGGAAGAAGGGCTCCATGTCTTCCATTTCCTCGAGAAACTCCGTCGGCAGTTTGCCCACCGTCTGCGCCATATGCAGTGAAAGGACACCATCCTCCAGACTCCCAGCCGCAAACCAACGCTCCAGAATTGCCAGGCGGCGAAACTCCTCCCATGCAAACACCGCTTCCACGCTGGACTCCACTGACTGCCCTTCCTCGTTAATCCGCGCCAGCAGCCGAAAAAAGTATGCATTGGACTTGGGCGGGCCTCCCAGAGCCGCATCAATCGCGGTGGTCGGAATTTCCACCTCCGCCTCGAAACGCACGGCAATGTGCTGGCGCAGACGCTCGCGCAGCGCAGTGTCGCAGCCGGCACCGGCCACCGCCACTTCTCGCGCTGCTTCAAGGATAGACTGGCGCTTCTTTGCCGCAAATGCCGACTCCAGAGTGGCCAAAGCCTTGCGCAAAGCCGGCCCATGATCCGCGACAGCCGCCATCAGCCTTTGTTCGGCAGCGGTGAACTTGTTGGCGTCGGCTTTGGCGCCGAGTCTGGTTGCCAGCATCGCGTTCAGCGATGGCATCAGGCGCGCCGGAACAGCGTCGTCGGGAATCGTCAGCAGCCATTTTCCGCACTCCTCGTCCGCGCGCCGATGGTAGCATGCAATCGCCCGCACCAGAGCCTTCCACCCGGCCAGCGGGCTGCGCCGCGACACTTCCGGCAGCGCCAGAAGCGCGTCGTCGACCGGGCCCTGCGTCACCGCCTTAAACGCCGTGTGAAGCGCCGCCGCCGCAATGCGCAATGAATGTTCTGCAGGCAATGAGGAAACATTTGCCAATGACGCCAAATCCCAGACTCGCTGGCGGATGAAGGTTTCAATGCCCTCACGGTCCGCCGCCGCAAGGTTTGGATCGCGCAACTGACCGACCACATCCTCCAACCGGCCTTCGAGAGCGCATAGCTCTCGATTCAGCTCTCCCAAGCGCGGCCGGGCAGCGGGAAACCGCTCACTCACAATCGCCATAAGAGCCTTTGCCTCTACAGTCATCTGCAGCTTGAGCAGATCAGCGATGCGAGCCTGGTAGACGTCCACCAACAGGGCTTCTGATTCCGCCGTCGCGCAACGCTTGTGGAGGTCTTTGGCCATCTGAAGAGCGGACTTGGAATGCTGGGTGGCAATTAATTCGCGTACCCGCTCGGCTTCTTCGGCGCGCAACACTCCCGCGCCCCCCACGGCAACGGATGTCTTGCCATTCTTACTGTTCCCCATTCGCGGCATAACGACTCTGAGCAACAACAGTGTAAACCCACGGAGATCGAAAGCGCGAGACCCGCCCAACCCGTTGGCGGCAACCCACATCAATCGTCGAATCTGGCTGTGGCCCGGAATTTGGCTCCGGCTCGCCCCAAAACGCGATCTGTCGATAAATCAAGGACATGCATGGTTTACTGTGTCCCTGGTTCTTCATGATTAGATTCGCCGTATAGAGTGGAAGAAGGTGGCAAAGCTTGACCGGGAAAATCAATTCGGAGAGCTTTATCCACAGATGGTCCGCTGTCTGTTTTCCGCGGAGCGAATCGAAGCTCAGGGCCGCAGAATCACCCCACCGGCGAGCCGGTAAGCAATATCCTCTGGCGTTGATTCCCGGCGCAATTCTGCCCCGCCTCTTTGGAATTTAAAGCGGAGCCAGGAGAATAAGATTACTCAGATGAATCGATCGCTAAACGAATTGCTACATGCTCATCAGCCGATCATAGGCACGCTTTTGACTTTAGCTTCACCTGAACTCGCCGAAGCTCTCGCTCTGTTAGGCTTCGATTGGGTTTTCATCGACCTGGAGCACGGCAGCTTATCAGTACAAGACGCACAGAGGGCAATCCAGGCAATTGCCAGAAGGAGTTATACGCTAGTCCGCGTCCCAGATGGTACACCTGAGAATATCAAGCGTGTCCTCGATACAGGATGCGACGGCATTATCGTTCCTCTTGTCAGCACGGAATCCTATGCGCGTAGAATCGTTTCACTCGCAAAATATCCGCCAGCCGGTGAGCGAAGCGTCGGGTACGGCAGAGCTCAAGGCTTCGGGTTGGGAATCGAGGAATACCTCAGGTCTGCTAACGCCCAAACAACGGTCGTCGTTCAAATTGAGCATAAAGATGCGATCGCGAATACCGATCAAATATTGTCAGTCCCGGGGATAGATGCAGTATTCATCGGTCCCTATGACCTGTCGGGCAGCATGGGCCTTTTAGGCGACATTTCTCATCCGCAAGTAATGGACGCGATTGATCGGGTGCGCACCGCATGCGCAGCAGCACACTCGCCATACGGAATCTACTGCGCCAACGTCCACCAAGCCAAGAAGGAGATCGAGAGAGGCGCAAAATTAGTAGCAGTTGGGACCGATATTTTACATTTGGCTTGTTCCGCACGATCTGCATTGGAGACTCTGCGACATATCTAGCCCGAGTTTACCGCCCAAGCCAATTGAAACGGGTCTTACCCGCGCCAAAATCCTCTCCTGACCGCATCTGGAGCGGGTTTGAGCCGCCAATGCCGTCCGGGCCGAGGCGGCTTTTTGTGTGACCTATAACAATTGCTTCCATATCCCTACGAGCATAAATTCGAGTAAAGATTGAAATATTCAGTAATTATACTAGTTCCATCGACAAAATGAATGTGAATTTATGCTTGATCAGCCCTCGATTTTCTGATATAGTATGACCTATTTATATGGCAAGCCTCACCAAAAAAATCGTGAACGGTAAGCCGTACTACTACCTGCGGGAGTCTCAGCGGGTGAACGGCAAGCCGAAAATCGTCCGCACCGTCTATCTCGGTTCCGCGGAGAGCATTGAGGAGCGCCTCCTCCGTCCCAAGGTCGAAGAAGTCTCGATGCGGGAATTTGGCGGCTCGGTCGCAGCCTACTCCATCGCCGAGACTTTGGATGTGGTCGCTACCGTGGATCGCCACGTACCCAAACGCGGTCACCAGGGCCCGTCGGTCGGGCAGTATCTTTTGCTGGCTGCCCTGAACCGTTGTGTCGCGCCTCGAAGCAAATCGCAGATCGGCTCCTGGTATGAGAAGTCGGTGCTGGCTCGCCTTCTGCCGCTGACTGCCAAACAACTCACCAGTCAGCGATTCTGGGACAACATGGAGCGGCTCAGCAGCGATCAGATCGCCGCCATCGAACAGGAACTGGCCCAGAATGCCGTTACACGCTTCGGCCTCGATCTGAATTGTCTGCTTTTTGACGCCACCAGTTTCTTCACCTTTCTGGACAGCTTCAAACAGCGTGCGAAACTGCCAGAGCGCGGTCATGCCAAACAAGGCCACGACAACCTCGGGCTGCTGGGGCTGGCCGTGTTGGCCACCACCGATGGCGACGTACCCTTGCTGCATCACACCTATGCCGGCAATCAGCACGATTCGGTGATGATTCACAGTGTGGTCGATCAGTTGTTTGCCCGTTGCCGTGCTCTGTCGGAACAGGTAGACCAGATCACACTTGTCTTCGACAAGGGAAACAACTCGGAAGTAAACCTCGATCTGGTGGAACAGGGCCCGTTGCATTTTGTCGGCTCGCTGGTGCCCACACAGCATCAAGATCTGATGGCCATCGAACGAGAGCGGATGCGTCGTCTGGATCGATCCCAGCTGCCCGCGGTTTGGGCCTATCGCACCGAAAAGAAGGTTTTCGATCGGAACCGTACGGTGCTGGTTACCTTTAATCAGCAGTTGTTTAACGCCCAGCAGAAGACTCTAACCCGGGAAATTAACAAACGGAAACGCAAGCTGGAAAAGTTGCAGGATAAGCTTCAATGCACCCGGCCGGAGGATCGCGGCAAGAAGCCCACCGTCGCTGGAATCGAGAACAAAGTGACAGAAATCCTGCGCGGCAGGCACATGAAGGACCTGTTCTCCGCCCAGGTGACAAAGACCCAGGAGGGCCTACCCCGCTTGCGCTTCCAGTTCCGCGAGGCCGAATATCAGAAACTGAAATCCACGTTCATGGGAAAGACGATCTTATTCACCGATCACGGGCAGGACTGGACCGATGAGCAGATCGTGCTGGCATACCGTGCCCAGCATCACGTGGAAGCGGACTTTCGTCGTTTAAAAGATCCTCGCTACCTCAGCTTCCGTCCCAGCTTCCACTGGACTGACCAGAAGCTGCGCGTACACACCTTCTACTGTGTCCTGGCACTGATGATCCTCAATCTGCTGCGCCGCAAGCTGGCTCAGTCGGGCATCGCGCTCAGCATCGTGGAGATAATGAACCAACTTACAGAGATTAACGAAGTCACTCTCCTCTACCCGGCGCCGCAGCGCTCCAAGGAACCCGTCGTCCAGACCCAGCTCTCCAAGATGAACGACCTACAGATAAAATTAGCTTCCGTGCTCGGTCTGGACCGATTTCTCCATAATTAGGTCACACTGGGTGGATCTTCAAAAGCCCGCGCCCAGAGCGGCTGGGAGCCGCATCTGCGCCTCGGGGCTGGTAAACTCGAGCTAAATAAAAACAGTGTAGACAAGCATGGGGTCGATTGGACGATCCCTGTCTGGAAGAGGAAAAAGCCATGACCAAAGACGAGCGGCTGCGTGAATTTATGGAGAATGGCTCTCTTGACCCAGAAGCGTGGTATTTTCCGGTCGATGTATCTTTGTCTCCTTTTTCCTATCGACTGTCAATACGGCACTCGCCGGCGCAATCGCGGCAAAGAAGGTCGGATCAGGCGAGCTCTTGATGCACCCAATCACTATCGGTACCTCGACACCCTGGTTCAAGTTGTCGCACGAGTAACAGGACGGGACCAGTTTCTTCAAGAATTTACGACCGTCCGACCCTCCCATTTGAGCGCAACAGACACCGACCGAGTGATACGCAATCCGGGTTCGACCTGGTCTCATCTCGGCAAGGTTTTTGCCCTCCGTCACATTTTGCGTCATGAAGTTGCAGCCGGCCTAGAAGTAAACGATGCCGACTTCCACAATCACCGTCGAAGTCTTTCGTCCATCCGAAGATCGCGTGTACGCGGGCTCTTCCCTGTGTTGCCGACAGACAAACTGCGCCTATGTGGGTCGACCTCACAGACACGAGGATGCACAGAAAGAAGGATGCTGTCCATCGCGTCCGTGGCCTGCAATGCGCAAAGCGCCTTACACTGTTGGTCTTAGGAAACGGTGAGATCCATTATTCATTATCGGGAAAAGACGTTCGTCAAGAGCCGAAGCGCCCGTCCACGAGAACATCAGGTTTGCTACCGCGCGCTACTTTCTTCGCACTTAGTCAATTATTGCTTTCAGCAGGTGAGTCGCTGAACTAGGATTGCTATCAGACTAGCCGTATTTTAGATGGAAATGTAAAGTGAACATGAAATGGTGTTAGCAGCTCATGACATTTAAGCATAACGATACGAGCGGATAAAAAGTATCTCTGAACTCCCATGGATTGTTTCCATTGCCGTGAAAGCTCTGCACGGCATCGAGTCTCTCGTGGTTTAACATGACGGGAGACACAATGCGGATTTTCTTTGACGCCCCGATGCAATTAGCTCATAACGATTGCGCAAATCGCCATCTGTGATGCAGTTCCGGCACCATCGCCCAAGGCTCTGATCAAAGATGGGCTTGCGCATGAGAGGGGGACGTTGGATCTTCTATGCTTCGATCATCATTCCAAGCGCACACTGAAGTGACTTTGCTCTACCGGAGACAAAAGCCTCTTCCGCGCCGATGGCGGCCTTGTCGCGATCGCTCGTCTGGCTGGCGCAGTCGCGCTGCTGGTGGAATTGATTTCAAAGGATCAGGAGATAGACCGGATCAGAAACAGTGACGGTCATTACAAATATGCATGGTATATTGAGAAAACATTGATATCCACTTCCGCATTTCTCGTGGTAAGGTCTCGGATATCAATTTCGAGCAACGAGACACTGATAGCGGGGTCGTTTGCTAACTTTCGCTGATCGCCGATTTTTGCTGATCAAATGTTCCCAAGTCTCAAGGATCCCAAGTCTCAAGGATCCCAAGGCGCTTCGTCGAGTCGCATCTCAGTCAACACTTCTGCTAGATTCCAGGCACTTCGAAAGGAGCCATCAATGAGGTTAGGAATTGTCAGCTTGACTTCGCTCTGCGGTTTTATCCTCATCTCCTGCACCGGCGTGGCGCGTGGACAGGCAACTACGTCTTTGGACGGCATCATCACAGATACCGCCAACGCAGTGATTCCCGGAGCCACAGTCACCCTGACGCGAACCTCAACGACGACAACTCGTACAACTACCACCAACAAGAATGGCGAATATCAGTTTTCTCAAGTGGCGCCGGGACATTATGAATTGACAGTTCGGTCTTCAGGATTCGCTACAACCAAAAAGACGGGCATCGAACTCCTCGTCAGTCAGCCTGCAACCGTAAACGTTTCCATACCCGTTGCATCGGTGACATCCGAAGTCTCGGTGAGCGCTGCCGCCCAGCCGATATTGAATACGACCGATGCAACACTGGGAAATGCTTTTAGCGGCCAGCAGATCGAAAATCTGCCGATCGAATCCAGAAATGTCCCTGATCTTTTGAGCCTCCAGCCTGGTGTCACGTATCTGGGACGCACCGATTCCAATACGGGCACACAGTCGAACGGAAATACGCCCACCGATTCACGCAGTGGATCGGTAAATGGCGGGCGATCCGACCAGGCCAATATCACGCTCGACGGCATCGACGTCAACGACGTCAACAATGGGTTTGCCTTTACCAGCGTTCTACGCGTCTCACAGGATGCCATTGCCGATTTCCGTGTAACCACGAGCAACCCGAATGCGGAGGATGGGCGTTCGTCCGGTGCTCAGATATCCCTTGTCACCAAAAGCGGTACAAACGGACTGCATGGCGCCATCTACGCATACAACCGCAATAACGTATTTCATGCAAATGATTTCTTTAACAAGCAGACTCAAATCGACGAGGGGCTCCCCAATGTTCCGCTCAAGCTGATTCGCAATGTCTTTGGAGCTTCGGTGGGAGGTGCCATTAAAAAGAACACTGCTTTCTTCTTTCTTAACTATGAGGGTCGTCGTGACACGCAAGGATTCACCTCGAATGGAGATATTGTTCCAACTTCGAGTTTGCAAACAGGACATCTGCAATATGTGAACTCTGCGGGCAGTGTGACGGTGCTCACCCCTGCTGATATTCAAGGTATGGATCCGCAGGGAATCGGGCCGGATGCAAATGCCCTTGCACTATTGAGCAGTTACCCTACCGGAAACAATCTTTCGCAAGGAGATGGACTCAATACAGAGGGATACAGTTTTTCCTATAATACGCAGAGTAGCTATAACGCTTATACCGCACGACTTGATTGGGACATCACGGGTAGCGGAAAACATACCGTGTTTTGGCGTGGAAATCTTCAGAACGACAATGAGCCAAGCGGACCACAGTTTCCCGGGCAGCCGGAAAGCAATACCCTGCTGACCAATAGTAAGGGGTTTGCATCTGGCTATACGGATTTGATTACGAATAATTTAGTCAACAATCTGGGGTTCGGCCTCACGCGACAGGGTCTCAGCAATCAGGGCACTTTGGCTGGCTCTTATGTGACCTTGCAGGGACCAACTTCGCTTCAAGCCAATACTGCCTCTAACTTTACCATTGTGCCCGTGTACAACCTGGTTGACAACCTGGCGTGGACGAAACGCAATCATAACCTTGCGTTTGGAACCAATATCCGCTTTATTGATAACCGGAACTCAAGCAATGCACTCTCCTATTCGAATGCAACGGGGACATATCAATACCTCGACCCCGGAACGATTGCCGGAAGTGGCGGAGCCTTTGATCCAGATGCCTTTGGGTATCCCGTTGTATCCGATAGCTCGAGAGATAATTACAACACCGCCGCAATGGCTGTTACCGGAATTATCAACTTGGGAAACGTGACGTACAACAACACCAAAAACGGTACGACGCTTCCTGTTGGCACTGCAGTGACGCGCGACTATCGTTGGAATGAATACGAACTCTTCGCGCAGGACACGTGGAAGGCGTTGAAAGATCTCAGCATTACATATGGAGTTCGATACTCCTACCTTCAGGTGCCTGCGGAGACAAGCGGCACGCAAGTCGGGGTATGTCAGATCGTTGGCACCGCTTGCACATCGGGATCTTTTTCGTTGAGTCAGTTCGTACGTCAAAGCGCGCAGCTAGCCGCGTCTGGTCAATCAGCCAGTGGCGCTGGAGAAATTGGATTTCCTCTCAATGGTAGATACAACGGTCGGCCAGATTATTGGACGCCGGAGAAAGGCAATCTTGGACCTCGTGTTGCGATAGCCTACTCTCCAACGCCAAGTTCAGGCTTTTGGAAGAATGTATTGGGCGATGGCAAAAGCAGCATTCGTGCAGGATACTCCCTCGTATACGACCATTTCGGAGCGGCGATTGTGGATAACTTCGATACCCAGGGGTCATTTGGGCTGTCGACCACACTCCAGACCAGCGCGGAAGTGCTAAAGGCCGGCTCAGCACCACGCTTCAGTGGAGTCAGCAGCGTTCCGCAGAGCCTGTTGCCACCAGCACCTGCCGTTGGTTTTCCAGGCACACCGGTAGAGAGCGGCCCCACGAGTGGAGCCATTTACTGGTCGGAAGACTCTGCTATCAAGACGCCTTATTCCCATGTGGCAGATCTATCGATTGCTCGTGAGATTCGTGACGGCTCTTCGCTGGAGTTTACCTACGTGGGCCGTTTTGGGCATCACCTGCTCGAACAGGAAGATGTAGCTATGCCTACGGATCTAAAAGCCGCTGGGACGGATTATTTCTCTGCAGCTGCACAGATGTCTCAGATGGCACGCGCGAATGGAGGTGCTGGTGTGCAGGTTGCCTCAGTGCAACCTATTTCGTATTGGGAGACACTGTTCGGCGCGCTCGATGGACAGGATATTGGATTCGGTCCGGGGTTCACTGCTACGCAAAATATTTATCAGCTCTACCAGCAGGACATATTTAACGAAGCCAATGCTCTGTTCGCGCTCGACATGCCAGACTCCACAACTGGGGCCGGCATCAACCCCAACCAGGCCTATCCATCCAATCGTTTTTACCACAACCAGTTTTCCGCACTCTATGCCTGGCGATCGATCGGCAATTCGAATTACAACGCTCTTGAGGCTGTCTATCGTCAACGATTTGGTCTTGGATTACAGGCAGATTTCAACTACACATTGTCGAAGTCGATGGATGCAACCTCCCAGGCGGAGAGACTTAGTCCCTCGGGGGGCATCAACAATGCGCAGGTCATCAATACATGGGAGCCGAACCAACTTTATGCACCCTCGGATTATGACTTGCGGCATCAGCTGAACGCAAACTACATCTGGGATCTTCCCTTCGGACGGGGTAAACGGTTTGGATCGTCGATCAGTAGACTTGCTGACGAACTGGTTGGTGGATGGCAAACCACCGGAATCATTCGCTGGACAAGCGGGTTTCCCTTTTCCGTAAATAATGGCGAAAATTTTCCAACCAATTACGACATTCAGGGTTTTGCAACACAGATTGGCCAAATCCCGAAAGGACGTGGACAGCTTCAACAACAGTTCGCAAATCCGGCCGCAGTATTTGCTGCTTTTAATTACGCTCTCCCTGGTCAGTCGGGATCCAGGAATATACTTCGGGGCGATGGGTATTTTGAACAGGACGCTGGGTTAGGCAAGACGTTTCCCGTGAGCGACCGCTTCCGCGTGAAGGTCGGCCTGGAGGTGTTCAATGTTTCAAACAGCGTGCGATTCGATGCGCAGTCAGTCTCTGCGGTAATCGATAATTCGAACAGCTTTGGCAATGCTACGAGTGAGCTTACGAATCCTCGCTTGGCACAGTTTTATGGACGCCTTGAGTTCTAATAGCCAATACGAATTTCGACTTCTCCATCGAAGGTCGCGTGTCTGAAGCAAGGTAGTCTTCCAGATCAGGTACCAGCCCTCCCCGATCAAGCACTGCGCAGCGGTTCGCGGGCGCAAGCTGTGCGGCTCATTGACCAGTTCTAGGTATTCAGCGGCTCCCGCGGAAGGTGTGGGCAGCACGACTGGACTGGACTGGAAGCGGAACGGTAACCTCGGTCTCGCCGGAGTTTATCACCTGGCTTAGGGCTGACGACTGCATGCTGTCAGTCCTCAATACCACCGGCCGAGAGGAACAAGACTTCCGTTCTTGCTGCCAGCAGGCATCGCAAACCGGCCCGTATCCCAACCTGCCGATTCTGATCTTTTCCGAAAATCCTCAGCACATACCTGGCGGGTTGGACGCCAGCTAACCTGTTTCCTGTCTTCGCCAGGACCTGAAACTCGTAACAGGAAGGGGCAAAGCAGCTGTCACCCCGCAGCCGGCGGATCATCGCCAGGGGAAGTTCTCACTGCGTTCAGGCCAGCCCGGGTGATTGACGAAGCGGCGCACAGGATCCGGTCGATTCAGGGATCGAGCCGCCGCCCGCGGTCTACGGTACGATGACGAAGGAATCGTGAGCTAAACGGGCGAGTGCTGCAACTCCCAAAAGAGCCAGAACGCTTTTGTCCACTATCACTTGCCGCATCACCTGGGAGTCGTCCTTCCCTAGGCCTTCAAGAAAAGGCGCACGGATCGCGCCAGAGCTCAGTGAGCAAGGGCGGACGCCTTTTTTGCTTTTTCTTCATTGAATCTTTACATTAAGGCCTATAACTCTTAACTATGAATGCCAGCACCCGGGTATTTAAGCGCTGTCGCTGTTGTCCCGGCGCACCCACGAAGAACTCATAAGTTCTCCATCGACTCCCCCGCGCGACTCCGCATTCCGGCCTATATGAGACCAGATTGCGAACTAACATATTTCTTTTGAATATTTTGGAGGTTAGTGTAATGTTGTATCCTCGCACCCGAAGTGTATTCGTTCTTCTGCTATTTGCTCTCACCGCGTTTCTGGCAGGTTCCTTACCTGGCTCGGCGCAAACCTTCCGCGGCGGCATCAACGGCACGGTCACCGATTCGTCAGGTGCGGTCGTTCCCGGCGTCAGGGTAAGGGCCACTGAAATCGCCACCGGCGTGGTCAGCGATACCGTTTCCTCCGGCGCGGGCGAGTTCTCGTTCAACGATCTTCCGCTGGGCACCTACGGCATCAAGGTCGAGGCATCCGGCTTCCAGACCACCGAGGTCAACAGCGTGCAGGTTCAGGCCGGCAAAATGTTTACCCTGCCGGTGAGACTGAGCGTGGCGCAGCAGGCCTCCACCGTCGAAGTGTCCGCCGATGCTCTTTCGCTCGACACCACCAGCGTTACGCAGACAACGGTCCTCGATTCAACGTCGCTGCAGGACGTGCCGCTCAATGGCCGCGACTTCACGCAGCTTCTCGGCACCTCCGCCTCCTTTGCCGGTTACAACAACTCTGGCTCAGTCAACGGTACGCGCGGCAACCAGATCAACTACACCATCAATGGAACGGACAATAACGATCTCTACCTGAACGTAGACGCGGTCAATCAAGGCGGCATCAGTGCCATCGCCGGCGTTATCTATCCCATTGACGCACTCGACGAGTACTCACTCCAGACTACAGGCAACAGCGAATCCGGCCGCAGCCCGGGCGGCAATCTGAACGTCACCACCAAGTCCGGTACCAATCAGTTCCACGGGGATGCTTATTACTACAACCGCAACGAGGCGCTGGCCGTAACTTCGCCGTTCTTTACCCCCGGTTCGCCGGAGCAGCCGCTGCGCAACCAAAATTATGGCGCTTCGGTCGGCGGACCTATCTGGCACGACCACACCTTCTTGTTCCTCCTTTACGAGGAGCAGAAGTTCGTCATTGGAGAGGCCAATACCGTCACCGAGCCCTCACCGGCCTACCAGGCGTTGGCGCTCGCGGAACTGACCAAGTATGGTGTTGCCCCCAATCCGGTTTCGCAGGCCATCCTCAGCAAGCTTTGGGACCCCAGTGACATCGCCAACCTCCCCGCTAAACCGTTCAACTACTCGAGCTCAGCGCCGCAAAGCGGCTATAGCCACAACGCCGTGGCTCATCTCGACCACAACTTCAGCGACAAGAGCCACCTTTCGGCCATCTGGTACTTCGGCCAGGGCTATGCCGTGGCGCCTGACTGCGTGTTCGTCTGCTCCTACCTGCCGGAATACTTCCAGACCGTTCCCTCGCACATCCAGAACTTCAATACGGTCTGGAATTACAGCATCCACCCCAACCTGAGCAACCAGCTTGCCGCAGGCGTCAACTACTTTATGCAGGACTTTGCCGATGCGGTGCACAACCAGGATCCCCAGACACTGGTCGGCCTCAATTCCGGCGCTACTCTGGCCGGCGCTCCGCAGATCGCCATCAACGGTTTCGACTCGATCGGCATCACCCCGACCTCGGGCCGTAACGACATCTCTGGCCAGATTGCGGACACGCTCTCCTGGACGGTGGGCAAGCACCAGATTCGCTTCGGTCTTGAGTTTCGCCGCGCCTACATCGACCTTTATTACAACTGGGGAGCCCGCGGCGCCTTCAACTTCGGTAACGGCCCAAGCCCGCTCGGGCCCTGGGCAGGCGATAGCTCCGTCACCGATCCCAACGTCCTGACTCTGGCCGATTTTCTTGCCGGCTACGCATATACTTCCAGCATTACCCTGGGTACCCAGGAGCGCTTCATCTACACCCACACCGGAGCTGGTTTTGCCGAGGACTCCTGGCAGGTCACCCCGAAGCTGAACCTCAACCTCGGCCTGCGTTACGACTACCAGCAGCCCTACTTCACCAACGATCCGAACCTCTCCACCTTTGACCCCAGCAGCGCCACCGGTCTGGTGGTAGCCAGCGGAGGCTCGGGCACGCCACAGTACATCTACCAGAGCAACAAGGCCAACCTCTCACCGCGCGTTGGTCTCTCCTACCAGGCGTTCACGGGCACGGTCATCCGCGCCAACTACGGCATCTACTTTGACCAGCCCGCCGGTCAGGCCTACTTTGGCAATATCGGCATTCCCAACCAAGGCGCCGGCGGCGCCAACAACAACCCAGCCGGCAGCCAGCCCAACGAGTCGATTAATCTCATCACGCCGACACCGGCGCCTATCTGGACCTCGAACCAGCCAACGCCGATCTTCACGGCCAGCCAGGGTCAGCCCACGGGCGCGAACATAGTCTCCATCTACTCGGTCAGCCGCAACTTCAAAACGCCCTACGCCGAGCTCTTCGGCCTGAACATCGAGCAGAGCGTGGGCCATGCGTGGCTGTTGAACGTCGGCTACGCGGGCACACTCAGCCGCCACAACCTTGTTCTCCAGGACATCAACCAGAATGCACTGGGAGGCGACCAGAACACCTCGATGGTTGTTGGCCCGAACGGTTCCACGTTCCCCTACCAGCAGTCCACGCGGCCTTACTTCAATCAGTTCCCCAACTTCGGGATCATCAACCAGATCAACTCCGCCGCCGGGTCCAGCTTTAACGCGCTACAGGTTACATTGCGCAGCAGTTTGTGGCATGGGTTTAGCAGCCAGTTCGCCTATGCATGGAGCCACAATCTGGACGACTCCAGCGTCTTTAACACCATCCCGCAGAACTCCCTCAACCTATCCGGTGACTGGGGCAACGCGAACGCTGATATCCGCAACCACTTCAGCGCATATCTCAACTACGTCATTCCAGCTCTCGCGCACGGACCGAACGCTCTGACGCACGGCTGGGAGGTCAACAGCATCGTCAAGTTCCAGAACGGCGAACCGGTCAACATCCTCACCGGCCAAGACAACAGCGGTACGGCCGAGGGTGAAGACCGTGCCAGCATCACAGGCCCGGCTCTCACTGGGAACGAGTCGGTGCAGCAGCATTCCTTTGCGCAGTACCTCAACCCGAACAGCTTTGCCGTGCCGACGACTGCCACCTACGGCAATCTGGGTCGCAACCAGGTCATCGGACCCGGCTTTGGAGACGTGGATCTGTCGCTGCTTAAAAACATACCCATCTATAAGGAACGCGTCCACGCGCAGTTCCGCGTCGAGATGTATAACCTCTTCAACCGCATCAACCTGGCGCAACCAGTTAACAACCTCGGCGAGGGTTCTTCCTTCGGCGCGAGTACTTCGACCATCGGAGTCTCCGTCGGCGCCCCCGGCATCGGCTCCGGCGAGCCGTACAACACCCAACTCGCATTGAAGATTATCTTCTAAGGCGCCTTCAGGCAAACTCTGCGAGCCGGCCCACTGCGGCCGGCTCGTTTTTTTGCGCAGATGTCTCGCAGATATCTATGGAGCAAATGCGCTGGGTCGGGGATGTTACGCAGACCGTCAGTAGTGCAATTTGAATGACAAACCGCGCTGGTAAATGTATCTCAGGCGTAGCGAAAGAGAGCCTTGAAACCATAGTCCATGTGCTGTTGAATATGGCAATGGAACAGTGAAAGGCCCGGTTGATCTGCCGTGAAATCGACAACCGCCCGGCCATAATATGGAATAACGACTGTATCCTTGATTACGCCCGCGGTCTTCTTTCCATTGATTTCGGCCAGTTCCCAGAGATGACGGTGCAAGTGCATCGGATGGGCATCGTCGGTGCGGTTCCGCATGACCAGTCGATAACGCGCGCCTTGCTGCAACACAAATTCGCGCTCATGGGGATACGGCTTGCCATTCACGAGCCATAGATTGAACTTCCCTGCCCCTCCGGGAATTTTCTCAAAGATCAATTCGATGGTCTGTTCCGGAGCTGCTGAGTTGGAGGTGCCTGTTCCGAAGATGGTGTAGTCCCAGGGCTCCCTGGGTGGATCAGTCCATTGGGGCGGATGGTGCTGGTCCGCGTACTCCACCACCATCCCCAGTCCCGATTCACGCACCGGCTTTTCGGTCGAGCCGAGAATCCAGACGCCTGGATTTTTCATATCGATCTCAACATCGATGCGTTCGCCGGCTCCAATAAAAATGGAATCGAGCATTTGCGGAGCAGGCACCGGATTGCCATCGAGCGCGATTACCTTCATTTTGTGCCCGGCAAGAGCGATCCGGCGATTCTCAATGGCGCTGGCATTGAGAAAGTGGATCAGCAGCCGCTGGCCCTGGCGAACGCGGATCGGTTCTCCGGAACCGAGCGCCTTGTCATTGATGGAGTAGGTCATTGAGCCGACTTCCAGGCCGTCAGGGTCGGTGTTCAGCGTGTCTGGCTTCTCCGGCATTGGGCCCTCATGCGTATCATCGTCCTCGTCGTCCATGGTGCCAGTGAAGAACGGTTCCCAGTCGCGCAACGCCAGGAACAGCTCCTGATCGTAATGGCCTGGATCGCGGCCGCCATCGACGTACACGAAGCCAAACTGGCCGGTGTAAGCACCCTTATGCAGGTCATCCATGGCCATCGTATGGGAATGATACCAACGGCTTCCGGCGGGGCCGGGAGTGAGACCGAAACGGCGTCTGGAGTGCGGCGAAACAACAGGCGAGCCTTCCTCTTCTGTACCATCGACTTCAGATGGAATCAGCATGCCGTGCCAATGCACCAATTCTGGTGTATCTGTGTCGTTGATGACGTCAACGGAGACCGGCTTGCCCTCCGCCATGCGCAGCACCGGTCCGGGGGCTAGGCCGTTATACCCGATCGTTGAAAGAATGTGGGAGCGGTCCAGTTCAACGGTAACCGGAGCGATCCGCAAGGTGTAATCTGCCGCATTTTCTGGAGCCACGCCCGGTGAGGCCGGTCGAGGAGTGGCTTGCGCGCCGGACAGCAGCCTTCCAGCCCCAGCCTGCGCCAAAACCGTGCCGCCGAGTTGGAGAAAACTGCGTCTGTTCACGGGGATGCCGCCTTTTAGCAGCGGCCAATATCTCGATCCTCTCACGTGAAACGCGACCCATACAAGCGGCGGCAGTCTGGCGGCAATCTGAAACTAACCTCCAAATTCAACGTCTAACCGAGAAGTGTTTGTGGTTCTCGCGGGGTTTTGCTGACGCAAAGGTCCTGAATGAAGATTTGGCGCGTTGCATTCGCGACTCTGTCGGTCACTGCCTGCTGCGCAGGGATCTTGGCTCTGCAGCAGACGGCGGACTTTGGCTTTGGCAATGACGATTCGCCGAGCAACGTCAAGGCCGAGTTCTACTGGTCGCGCCTGGCTTACAGATCGAACATGAACAGCACCGCCAGTTTTAGCCGCCGCGGCTGGTTCAATTCCTGGTCGCGCGACTACCCCAAGGCAGACCGTCAGTTTCTTATTGCCATGCACCGGCTGACGCGCATCGATGGCCGTCCAACCGAGCAGGTGGTGACGCTCGACTCCGATGACATCTTCAACTATCCATGGATTTACGCTGTCCAGGTGCAGAACTGGAGTTTCACCGATGCCGAAGCCAAGCGGCTGCGCGAGTATTTGCTCAAAGGTGGATTTTTAATGGTGGATGATTTTCATGGTACTGAGGATTGGGAGAATTTCACCGACGGCATGCGCCAGGTGCTGCCTGACCGGCAGGTTGAGGACCTCCAGAGCGGCGATGAGATCTTCCACACCCTCTATGATATCGACGATAAAATGCAGATACCCGGCGAGCAGTACGTCTGGACGCATCGCACCTACGAGAAAGATGGCTATCAGCCCAAGTGGCGGGCTATCCGCGATGACAAGGGCCGCATCATCGTCGCGATCTGTCACAACATGCATCTCGGCGATGCGTGGGAATGGGCAGACGACCCGAACTACCCCGAGACCTTCGCCTCCATGGCCTTCCGCGTGGGACTGGATTACATTCTCTATGGGATGACTCACTAGCCTCTGACGCAAGAAAAAGGTTGTTGCAGGGCGGTAACAACTAACCGACACGCAGGACTGGAAACGCGGATGTTTCAGTTCCTCTTCAAGTACCCAAGCCCGGTGTTCACCAAAGGCCGGTTCGTGCTGCTCGCGGCGTGGCCGGCGTGGCTGCTCCCTGTGCTGGTCGTCGCCGCTGCCACAGGACTAGCACTCCTCATTGGCTGGAAGCTGCGCAATTCCGAAGCCAAGCTTCCGGGTAGGCGGGCTGGGGCGATCTGGGGCATGCAGTCGGCGCTGGTGGCGCTGGTGCTTGTCCTGTTGTGGCAGCCGGCGTTGATCGTCGGCGAGCTGAGTTCGCGGCAGAATATCATCGCCGTCGTCGTGGACGACTCGCACAGCATGGCAATTGCCGACAGCGACGGCAAAACGCGCGAGGCTGCGGCGATCGCAGCGCTCAACAGCGGCGTGCTCGCCGGGCTGAACCAGCGGTTCCAGACCCGTATTTACCGCCTCGGAAGCAAGCTCACCCGCACCGACACACCAGGTGTGGAAGCGCCCGATGGGATTACTCCCATCGAAGGGGCAACGCACATCGGCGGCGGGTTGGAGCAGTTTGCCAGAGAAACCGAAGACCTGCCGGTCGGTGCGATCGTGCTGCTCAGTGACGGCAGCGAAAATTCAACAGGATTGAACGGCGGCGAAATCGGTTCCGCCGCGTTAGAACTGCTCAAAGAACGTCATCTGCCCGTGCACACGGTCGGTTTCGGCAGCGAAGAACACGCGCACGATATTGAGATGGAAGATGTCAGTGTCGCTGCGAGTGCTGTCGCGAACGCACGGATCGCCGCGACGGTCACTTGGACCCAGCATGGCTATTCAGGCCGGCAGGCGATGCTGACCGTACGCGATGGAGACAAAACGCTCATGCAGCGCGAAACTTCTCTGGCACCGGACGGCCGCCTGCAGAGCGAACAGCTCTTCTTCCCTGCCGGAGGCCCTGGCGCGAAGAGCCTGACGTTTGCCATAGAGCCGCTCGCGGGCGAAGAATCAGTTCTGAACAATGCCGTGACGCGACCGATCCTGGTAAGCGATGCCAAGCGCCGCATTCTCTACGTGGAGGGTGAGCCGCGCTGGGAATACAAGTTCATTCGGCGTGCGGAGGAGGACGATCCCACGGTGCAACTTGTTTCGATGCTGCGGACAAGCGAAAACAAGCTCTACCGCCAGGGCATCGGCGATCCAAATGAGCTGGCCGAAGGTTTCCCCGTGCGGGCCGAGGATCTGTTTGGCTACTCGGGTATCATCATCGGCTCAGTTGCCGCCGATTACTTCACGCCTTTGCAAAAGGAACTGCTTCGCGAGTATGTCGATCGCAGAGGTGGCGGCATACTCTTTCTGGGCGGAAGCTCCTCGCTGAGCGATGGCGGCTGGGGAGCATCGGGTTTGAATGATCTGCTGCCAACTTTTCTGCCCTCCGGTAATCACAATTTCCGCCGCAATACCGCGACGGTTGAGTTGACTGCAGCAGGCATCGACTCGCCTATCACGCGGCTCTTGGACGACCCGGTGAAAAACGCAGAGCGCTGGAAGAAATTGACGTATCTTGCCGATTATGAAGACCCCGGTTCGCCGAAGCCTGGAGCGACCGAGCTGGCCGCTATGAATGCCGGCCATCGCAAGCTGCCGCTGCTTGTCACCGAGAGCTACGGACAAGGACGGACGTCGATTCTGGCCACCGGCGGTACCTGGCGCTGGCAGATGAGCGAAGCGCTCGGCGATCCTTCGCACGATCTGTTTTGGCAGCAGCTGTTGCGCTGGCTGGTGGCCGAGTCACCCGGTCCCGTTGCGGCTTCGATTCCGGCCAGAACGCTGAACGATCAAGGAGGCGTCGAACTCACTGCCGAGATCCACGACAAGCTGTTTCAGCCAGCCACGGATGCGCATGTCACGGCCCACATCATCGGTCCCGGGGGGCTGGACGCACTGGTGGAGATGAGGCCTTCGCAAAACACGCCGGGCCAATATCAAGCCGAATGGACTGCGGAGAAACCAGGCACCTATCTGGCCGAAGTCGGGGCTGAGGCCCAGGGTAGCCAGCCCGAAGAGCTGGGCCGGGACGTGGTGACATTCCAGCGCGAGAATGGAGTCGCGGAAAATTTCCACACGGAACAGAACCGGCGCCTTCTGGAGCAGCTCTCATCTGAGACCGGCGGCCGCTACTGGAAGCTCTCGGAACTGAAAAATCTGCCGCGGGATATCTCTTACTCAGAAGCAGGCATCTCCGTTCGTACAACGAAAGAATTGTGGGATATGCCGATCGTCTTCCTCCTCCTGCTGGGCTTGCCGATCGCCGAGTGGCTGTTGCGCCGTAAGTGGGGTGTGGTATGAGGTGCGCAATGCTGCTGGCCGGCCTGTGCTTTCTCGCGCTTGAGGCGCGCGCTCGAACCTACTATGTCATCGTAGCCGGCCTGGGCGGAGAGCCGGATTACGAGCAGCGTTTTACTGCGGCGGCTACTGATCTAGACCGCGTCTTTAAAAGCGCGGGGCCTCTAGTTGATGTCTACACGCTTAAAGGCGCACAGGCAACAGCGGCCGAGTTTCGGGAGACAATGAGCGCAGTGGCGCGTGAAGCCAGTTCAGACGACGACTTTGCCCTGATCCTCATCGGTCACGGTTCCTTTGACGGGGTCGAGTATAAATTCAATCTCGTCGGGCCTGACCTGACTGCAGCGGAGATCGCCCAGATGTGCGACCGGATTCGAGTGCGGCGGCAGCTTATTGTCAACACGACGAGCGCCAGCGGTGGCGCTATTCAGGCCTTAGAAAGGCCCGGCCGCGCGGTGATTGCCGCGACAAAGTCCGGCACGGAAAAGAACGCGACGGTCTTCGCGCGCTACTGGGTCGAGGCTTTGCAGGATCCGTTGGCCGATACGGACAAGAGTGACTCGGTAAGTGCAATGGAAGCCTTCCGCTACGCGACCGAGAAGACCGCCGCATTCTATGAAGCGGAAAAACGCCTGGCGACTGAGCATCCCGTGTTCAACGATGTGGGTCATGGGGAGCCAGTGCGCGATGCCGGAGATGGGCAAGGCATGATGCTTTCAAGCTTCACGCTACTGCGCCTTGGCACGACCCAGCTGGCGGCCAACAACCCGGCCGAGCGCGCTCTGCTCGATAAGAAGGAAGCTCTGGAACAGAAGATCGACATCTTGAAGTATCAAAAAGCAGCCATGGATCCGGCCGATTACAAGAAGCAGTTGACGGATGCTTTAGTGGAGCTGGCAAAAGTCGAGGAGCAACTTGACCAGTCAACTCCGCCCCCGTCGAAGGGAGGAGCTCGTAATTGAGTTCGCGTTGACCAGCGTAAGTGCCTGATTTCAGACACTCCGTTGTAGACAGGTTGAAGACCGGGGTACGAATGCTTCCTCAGTTCGTACCTCTCGAAGCCCGAGCAGCAGACACGCCCGGGGTAAGGCGCGAAACCGACTGCGGCATAATGCCGGTTTCTAAGATTCCCGAGAGGAGACCCGCCTGAAAGGCGGGCGTTAGAAAGGCTCCTTAGGGAGCACAAGTTTCTTGAAGCAAGGAAGGAGCACGTCACAATGGTCTACGTTCTCGACAAAAAGAAAAAGCCTCTGATGCCGTGCCCTGAGAAACGCGCACGGCTTTTGCCAGAACGTGGACGCGCCCGCGTTCAACGAGGAGATGGTTACAGCTATCACCTCATCTCTTCTTTTCAAGACTTCAAAGGAAAGGAACCTGCTTCGGCCGCGGCCTGATCGCCGGGGTCTTCGCGTTTGAACACAATGAGGCGAGTAACTCTGCTTCCGATCCTGCTCATGGCCTCTGTGGCTGTCGCCGAGGCTGCCGTGCCCAGCGATTGCTGGTCACTGCGCAAGCGTGGCCATGATCTAGAGGCCAAGGCGTGCTTCGAATCTCTTACGCGAAGTTCGGATGCTTATGTCCGTGCCGAGGGATTTTGGGGCCTCGAAGCATGGGATCAAGCCAATGAGCAGTTTCGCCTGGCGACGCGACCCGAAGACAGCAAGCCGCTCTACAAGGTGCGTTGGGGCCTGTTGCTGCACGAGCGTTTTAACGACTCCGATGCTTCCAGCCTCTTTCATGAAGCGTTAGAGAAGGACCCGTCCAATGCCGAGGCGTATGTGGATCTGGCTCGCGTCTCTGCGGACGGGTTCGATGGCCACGCTCGCGAATATTTAGACAAGTCTATTGAATTAGATCCCAAACTGGCCGAAGCTCACGAACTGATGGCGGAGCTGGCTCTTGAGAACGACGACCGCAGTGCCGCCGCGGACCAAGCCGACAAGGCAATCGCGATCGATGCCAACTCGCTCGATGCATTGGAGACGCATGCGGCCATTGAATTGTTGGCCGACCATTCTCCCGACGCGTGGTTCAACAAGATAGCCGCGATCAATCCGCACTACGGCGAAGGCTATGCGCTGATCGCTCATCAACTCGAGCTGCACTACCGCTTTGAGGACGCGGTCGCGTTCTACCGCAAGGCGGTAGACGCTTCCCCGCGGCTGTGGTCAGCTCATTCGGCGCTGGGCATCGAGCTGATGCGGCTGGGCAAAGAGGATGAGCCGCGCCACGAGCTGGAACTGAGCTACGACAATGGCTATCGCGATGCGGCCACAGTAAACAGCCTGCGCCTGCTCGACAGCTACAAGAACTTCGATACCGTTCGCGACTCCACGACCATTCTGAAGCTGCATAAGACAGAAACTGCCGTGCTCAAGCCATACATCGCGCCAGAGCTGCATACGATTCTTGCGGCTTATGAGAAGAAGTACCAGATGAAGCTCGATGGCCCGGTACAGGTTGAAGTCTATCCGGATCACGAAGACTTTGCCGTGCGCACCATGGGCATGCCGGGGCTGGGTGCGCTGGGCGTCACCTTTGGCGACGTGGTGGCGATGGACAGCCCATCCGCGCGCAAACCGGGCGACTTCAACTGGGGCGCGACCCTGTGGCATGAGATGAGCCATGTCTTCATCCTCACGGCGACCAATCACCGCGTGCCACGCTGGTTCACCGAGGGTCTGGCCGTACACGAGGAGGGCGAGCGGTCGCCCGAATGGAGCAACCGGGTCACGCCGGATGTGCTGATTGCCATCCGGGACAAGAAGCTGTTGCCTGTCGCCAACTTAGACCGTGGGTTTGTCTATCCTGAATTTCCCGCCCAGGTGCTGGTCTCGTACTTCCAGGCCGGTGCGATCTGCCAGTTCGTCAAAGAGAAGTGGGGAGAAGCCAAACTGCTGGATATGGTCCACTCTTATGCCAGGCTGCAGACGACGCCTCAAGTGGTCGAGCAGGATCTCGATCTTTCATCGGAAGAGTTCGACAAGCGTTTTCTCGCATGGATTGATGTCAAGTATGGCTCCCAGGCTGCGCATTTCAACGAGTGGCACGACAGGCTGAAACCGCTCGTCACAGAGGCGGAGCAGAAGCAGTACGATGCGGTTCTCAAAGATGGACCGGCGGTCCTTGCGTTGTATCCAGAGTATGTCGATGAAGCAAATGTATACAAATGGATGGCGGAAGCCGATCAAGCGCGCGGGGATTCCAAATCGGAAGCGGCTATCCTGACAGCGTACGAACACGCAGGAGGACAGATGCCGGATATGCTGAAGCGCCTGGCCAGACTCGAAGAGGATGCCGGGCAGAGGGCTGAGGCGGAAGGAACGCTGGAGCGGCTGAACTATATCTACCCGGTGAAGGACGAAGATCTTCATCGGCGTCTCGGCGATCTTCTCTATGCCGGGAAACAATACGACCGCGCAATCCGCGAATATGAAGTTCTTGTAGCATCCAATCCTGTTGATAAGGCCGGGGCACAGTTCAGCCTCGCACAGGCATACTTCGCCGCAAACCAACGGGATAAGGCCGAAGAGAGTGTGCTGGCCGCGCTCGAAACGGCTCCGGGCTACAGGCCAGCACAAAAGCTGCTTCTTGAGTTGCAACAGTCGCCTACGAAATAACGAGAAGGGAATACGATGGCTACATTTTCGGGATTGGATCAGGACGCGGCGCTCCTGCAGCAACGCATCGAGCGCTTTCACACCATACGTGAGCAGATTGTCAAGCAGGTACGTGAGGTTATTGTCGGCCAGCAGGAGGTGCTGGATCAGATCCTGATCGCTCTGTTCGTCGGCGGCCACTGCCTGATGACCGGCATGCCGGGAACGGCCAAGACGCTGATGGTCCGAACCATCGCCGATGCTCTTGGGCTTCAATTTCGGCGCATCCAGTTCACGCCGGACTTGATGCCCTCCGATATTACCGGTACAGACATCATCGAAGAAGATCTCGACACCGGACGTCGCAAGTGGACTTTTGTTGAAGGGCCCATCTTCGGCAATATTCTGCTGGCCGATGAGATCAACCGCACGCCTCCCAAGACGCAATCTGCGCTGCTGGAGGCAATGCAGGAGCACTCGTGCACCGTGCGCGGCCACATTTACCGGCTTCCTGCGCCCTTCTTCGTGCTGGCCACGCAGAATCCTATTGAACTCGAAGGCACCTATCCGCTCCCCGAGGCGCAGTTGGACCGCTTCCTCTTCAACTCGATCCTTGATGACCTGAGCGCAGAGGACGAATTGCAAGTCATCCAGCGGACCACAACGACACACACGGCGAAGGTAGAAGGTGTGACCTCGGCCGAAGATCTGCTCGATTTTCAGCAACTCGTTCGCATGGTGCCCATCGCAGAAACGCTGTCGCGTTACGTGGTGAGTCTGGTGCGTGCGACGCGGCCAAAGAACGAGAGTGCGCCGGAGTTCGTCAAGAAGTATGCAAACTACGGGGCCAGTGTGCGCGCAGCCCAGTTCATTGTGCTGGCCGCCAAGGCGCGTGCGCTTTGTCATAGGCGATATCACGTGACCTATGACGACATCACGGCTATGGCTGTCCCCGTGTTGCGGCATCGCCTGCTACTGAACTTTCACGCCGAATCCGATCGTGTCGACTCGGATGAAATCCTCACGCGGCTGGTGGCGCATGTGCCACGGCCCAGGGAGAACTGATGCAGCGTTTTCTCGATCCCGCGGTGCTGGCCGGCATCTCGTCGCTCGATCTGTTGGCGAAGACGGTCGTGGACGGCTTTGTTGCCGGCCTGCACCGCTCGCCGGACTTCGGCTTCAGCCAGGAGTTTGCCGAATACCGCGCTTATACGCCGGGAGACGACCTGCGCCATGTCGACTGGAATCTGTTCGCGCGGACAGAACGCACTTATGTGAAGCGCTATCACGGCGAGACGAACAGCCAGCTCACGGTCCTGCTGGATGCGAGCAACTCCATGCAATACACCTCAGGGCCAGTCAACAAGATGAACTATGCGCGATTCCTTGCCGCAACGCTGTTTTACCTCGCCATCCACAATCAACGCGATGCCGCCGGACTGATTGTTTTTGATGATCAGGTGCGCGATTACATTCGTCCTTCGACGCGGCCAGGACAGCTCGCCCGGCTGCTCGCGGGACTGGAAAATACGATGGCCCGGGCTCGAACCGACTTTGCCAAGCCGCTCCAGCATTTCCAAAATGCGCTGCATCGGCGCGGCATTGCGATCGTGATCTCTGACTTTTACGAGAAGCCGGAAACAATTGTGAACAATATCGCGCCGCTCTCGTTCGGCGGCAACGAAGTGATTCTCTTTCATATTCTCGATCCCCAGGAGATACGGCCGGTAATGAGAGGATCGGCGATTCTTGTCGATCTCGAAACCGATCAGAAAATCGAGGTCGTCCCCGAATACACAACAACTTCCTATCGCGCTAAGATCGATGCTCATATTGAACAGCTTCAGTCACTGGCTCGCGGTGCCGGAATGGATTATCAGTTGCTTGTCACTAACAAGCCGCTTGATTCAGCGCTGCGCGAGTATCTGACGCTGCGCCAGGCAGGTAACTGATGGGCTTTCTTGCGCCATGGTTTCTGGCCGGCCTTGCGGCGCTGGGTGTACCCGTTTTTGTGCATCTGCTGCGGCGTCACGTCACCACCCCGCGTCAAGTCAGCTCGCTGATGTTCTTCGAGCGTGGCATACAAAGCTCCACGCGGCATCGGCGGCTCCGGTATCTGTTCCTGTTCGCGCTGCGTGCTGCTTTGTTGCTGCTGCTTGTGCTTGCGTTCGCCAATCCTTTTGTCCGGCGCTCGGATTTCGATCGAAATGGACACATGCGTCTGATCGTGCTTGACAACTCCTTCAGCATGCGCGCCGGAACGCGCTTTGCCGATGCCAAGCGAGATGCCCTCCGAGTGCTGGCGGCCAAGCCGCGCGGCGATAAGGCCCAGATCATCGCTCTCGGCGGCCAGCTTGAGTTGGTCACGCAGCCGATCACCGATGACGCACAGCTTCGCTCGGCCCTCGAAAGCATCGAACCGGGCGATGGCCACGCGAGCTTCGGCGAACTCGGGCGCGCTGTGCGCTCGCTGGCAGAGACCGTGCATGGCCCCATTGATCTCCATCTGTTCAGCGATATGCAGCGTAACGCAATGCCGGCCAACTTTGCCGATGTCGTTTTGCCCGGGAATGCAACTCTGATTCTGCATCCGGTCGCACCGGGCGCTGCCATTGCCAACTGGACGGTCGAAAGTGTGGAGGCGCCAGCTCAATTGTCCGATCCCAAGGATCCCAAACACTCGCGTGTTCGCGCCGTGATCGCGGGATACAATACTCCGCCAGCAGTCAAGACTCTATCGTTGGTGGTAAACGGAAAGACTATTGCCTCGCGAAAGATCAACCTGTTCGCGAACGGGCGTGCAACCGTTGATTTTGCACCGCTTGACTTAGGTTACGGATTCAACCGCTGCGCAGTCAGAATTGACGGCGGCGACCTACTCCCCGCCGACGACGAGAGCGTCTTTGCGGTGCGCCGCTCGGATCCCGAGCGGGTGCTCTTCGTGCATGCCGCCGACGATGCTCGCTCGGCTACTTATTTTGGATCGGCGCTGGCCGCAGCAGCGCAAGGCTCCTTCGTAATGCAATCGATGCCCGCTGAGCAGACAACCGATATTGACCCATCACCGTTTGTCTTCGTGGTGATATCGGATACCGCGGCCCTGCCTTCAATCTTCGA
This sequence comes from Occallatibacter sp., assembly GCA_036519195.1. Taxonomy (GTDB): domain Bacteria; phylum Acidobacteriota; class Terriglobia; order Terriglobales; family Acidobacteriaceae; genus Telmatobacter. The sequence continues at coordinate 27,602 of DATDLS010000091.1, forward strand.
GCACACGCTTAGGCAGTATGTGGCAAGAGGCGGCAACGTGCTCGTCGCGCTGGGTACGGGCGCAATCCGCCACACGCCTATCCCACTGTGGGGCGCAGACGTCGAAGACACACGTAACTACGCACGCTCCGGCGATGCTGCCAAAGTCGGCCAGGTGGATTTCACTCATCCCGCCCTCCTCGAGGCACAGCCGGGGCGCGACAATGGCGGCTGGTCCGGCGTGAAGATCTTCTATGCGGCAGTGGTGAATCCGGCACAGGCTCGCGTCGCGGCGCGGCTTTCGGACGGCACGCCGCTGCTACTCGAAAAGCAGCTGGGCGAAGGCAGAGTACTGCTGCTGGCCTCGGGGCTCGAAAACCTGACCAACGATCTGCCTCTGCATCCGGTCTTCGTGGCATTCGTGGACCGCACGGCACAGTACCTCTCCGGAGGTGAGCGGCTGAGCGGATCAAGGCTGGTGGATTCTTTCGTTCAGCTGCGGGCGCCGGGCGCATCGACAGGCCAAGGGGCGAGCCCGGCCGCGAATGTCGAAGTGATCGATCCCGATGGACGGCGACCGCTGACACTGAGCGAAGCACGCACTGCGCAGACATTCCGGCTCGCTCGCGCTGGTTTTTATCAAATCCGGTTTGCAAACGGGCGCGACGCCGTCCTTGGGGTCAATCCCGACCGCCGGGAGTCGAATCTGGAGCCACTGCCTAAGGATATCGAGCAACTTTGGACCGGAAGTTCCTCGGCAAGCGCGTCCCAAACCATGGGCAAAGCGGCCGAGGTGACGAAATACCACTCCATCTCACTCTGGTGGTACGTTATGCTGCTTGTATTGGCAGCCGCGATTCTAGAGTCAGTCATCGCGAGCCGCTACATGAGCACGCAGCGGGAGGAAGCATGAGCTATCGTAACCAGCTCGATTCCTATATCGCGCGGCTGCAGCGAAGGCTGCGGCTGGGAGCGTGGCTGCGGGGCGCAGCCATTTTCACCGGCACGGCGCTCATCGTGACCGTCTCGCTGGTGCTGGTGCTGAATCGGTTCGCGTTTCCGGCCCATGGGGTCCTGCTATCGCGCTTTATGATTCTCGCCGCGCTTGCCGCAGCAGCGCTATTTGGCATCGCACTGCCGATTATGCGCCTGACTCAGGCGCGGGCCACCGATCATGCAGAAGCGGCACTCCCGGAGCTGGAGCAGCGACTCACAACCTTCCAGGAGCGCGCCCAGCGTGGAAACGATCCGTTTCTGGAACTGCTGGCAGCCGATACGCTGGCGCACACCGAGAATGCAGAGCCGGTGATGCTGGTTCCCGACAACCAGCTCTTCGCGCTCGGCGGCGGGGGGCTTGCGTGCCTTGCCGTGCTTGTCTGGATGATCGCAGCCGGCCCGGGCTATCTGGGATATGGAGCATCCCTGCTTTGGACCGGACCGAAAAAAAACGCCGCTCCGCTGTATTCGATCTCGATCACGCCCGGCGACGTGACGGTGCGCCGCAACAGTGATCAGCTCATTACCGCGCATGTTACCGGAATGGAGCCCCCCAGGGCACAGCTCTTTGCACACTATCAGAGCGCCGCAGGATGGGAACCGGTGGCCATGCAGCGCGCCCCCGGTTCAGCAGCCGGGGCAACCTATCAGTTCGTATTGGCGGGGTTGCCGGAGAACGTAGAGTACTACGTTGACGCCGGGCCGCTTGTTTCGCCGCACTACAAAGTCAGGGTGGTCGACCTGCCGTCTGTGAAAGATATTCGTGTGACCTACCGCTATCCGGCGTGGACCGGCATGAAACCGGTGACCGAGGAGCACTCAGGCGATCTGCGCGCCATCGAAGGTACCGACGCAGTCATCGCCATCGAAACGGACCATCCTCTGAAAGACGGCCAACTCTTGATGGATGGGGGCCAGACGATTCCTTTGGCAGCAGGCGCGGGCAACACCTACCAGGGTTCGATCCACATGGAAAAGGATGGCGCCTATCACCTTGCGGCCAGGGACGAAGGCCAATCGGTGCGGCTTTCGGAAGATTACTTCATTGCCACCGACAAGGCGATGCCGCCTGAGATCTCCATCGCACGCCCGGGCGGCGACTATCGTGCCAGCCCCATCGAGGAAGTCACCGTGCGCGTCAAAGGAGCAGACTCGTTTGGATTAAAGGAGATGCACCTTCACTACGCGGTCAATGGCGGTCCAGATCGTGATGTGAGCCTGTTGAAGGCTCCCGGCGCGAAGAATGCCGATGGCACCTACACGTTGCCGCTTGAAGACTTCAAGCTCGCACCCGGAGATCTGGTAAGCGTTTATGCGACAGCCAAGGACGGCCACAGCGAGGCCCGCACCGATATCTCCTTCATTCAGGTCGACCCGTTTGAGCGCGAATTTTCTCAGTCACAGCAAGCGGGAGGCGGAGGCGGAGGCGGAGGTGGGGGGAACGGCGGCGATCAAACGCAGATTTCCAAGCGCGAAAAGGAGCTGATCGCGGCTACGTGGAAGCAGCAGAATGACAAGACTGCAACGCCGAGCAGCGCGGCGGCGCAAGGGCAGTTCCTTTCTGAGGCGCAGCAGAAGTTGCGTGACCAGGTGAATGCACTCTCGGCCCGGATGCAGAGCAGGGACATCTCTGGGGCCAACGAGGAGTTTACCGATTTCGACCAGGATATGCGGGCTGCTGCGGCCGTGATGGCTCCCTCAGCAGAAAAGCTGAAAGGCCTGCAATGGAAGGATGCGATCCCGCTGGAGCAGAAGGCCCTGCAGGCGCTGCTGCGGGCTGAAGCCACCTTCCGCCAGATCCAGGTCGCATTCGGTCAACAGGGTGGAGGCGGGGGAGGCGGCGGAGACTCCGGTCGCGACCTGGCCAGCCTCTTCGATCTGGAATTGGATACAGCCAAGAACCAGTATGAGACCGCGCAAACCACGACTCCGGCCGAACAGCGTGAAAAGGATGTCGAGGATACGCTCGCGAAACTCGATGCGCTGGCCAGGCGACAGGAGGAGTTGGCCAATCGGCAGCAGAATCCGCAGCAATCGTTCCAGCAACGCTGGGAACAGGAGACCCTGCGGCGCGAAGCCGAACAACTCGCGCGGCAGATGGAGCAATTGGCGCAGAGCGGTTCGCAGTCCGGACAGCAGTCCGAGCAATCGGGCAGGCAACAGGGCTCTTCGTCTCAGAACAGCCCGAGCGGCCAAACCGGCTCTCAGTCTTCGCGCAGCCAGTCTTCTGGTGGTCAATCCTCCGGCACCCCGTCTTCCGATACCGCATCCCGTCAGTCTTCAGAGCAGAGGATCGAGCAGGCCCTGAGCCGCATCGAGCAGGCCACCGGCGCGATGAAACGAGGCGACGACCCTGGGCAGAATACGAACGCTCAAAAGGCCGCGCAGCAACTGCGGCAAGCCTCGAATCTGCTCGCCGGCACGCAGCAGCAGCTAGCCTCGGGCAAGATCGATTCTCTGACGCGCGAGGCCGATCGACTCCGGCAGGAAGAGAGTGCCCAGGCGGGCCGGATCAAAGATTTCGCCAGCCAGCAGGCTCCCCAAGGCATTACCGATTTGGGCGCTATGCTGGCGCGCCGCCGGCAACTCACGCAGATGGCCGAGGATCGGCAACAGCTCTCCGACAGCCTGTCAAACCTCCAGACCAACCTCCGCGATACTGCGCGTGAAATGGCTTCCAATCTACCTGGCGTTGCCGAAAACCTGCGCGACGCACTGAAAGAGATGGACAATTCGGATCTCGACAATCGGGTTCAAAGGTCCGCGGATTGGCTGCGAAGTGGCATCAACCCGAATTCAAACGGCACAGAAGACCAGATCGCTCAGGGACTCGCCAAGTTGAGCCAGCAGCTCCAGCAGGCACAGAAGGGCATGGGGCAAGCCGGCCAAGGCGAACGACGGGGCACAGAGCAGGATCAGGCCGCACTCGTTGATCAGGTGGAGCGGCTGCGAAATCAGATGGAATCGATGACCCGGTCGCTCGGTGGCCGAGGCCAAGCCGGACAAAATGGGCAACCGGCTCAGGGCGTTCAAGGCGGCCAGGACGGACAGCAGCGCTTCAGCGAGGGCAGCCGGTTGAGCCGCAACGGTGAACAGTCCGGGCAAGCTGGAGGTCAAGACTTGCAAAGCCGTGGACCAGACAACGGGCAAGGTCAGAATGGCCGTCAGCGCGGCCAGAGCCAGCAAGCGCAATCCGGGAGCAACGGCGGAGGAGGCGCGGTAGACGGCACTGTCTGGAACAACATCAACACCGGAAACAACCGCTATGGCCAACCGCGGCAGCAGTCCGCATCGAGCGGCGACTCGTTTAACTTCGCCGATAGCGAAGACAGCTACAGGCGCAGCATGCGTGAGCTGAATCAGCTGCGGCAAATGGTGACGGATGACCCACAGGCTGCAAAAGACATAGCCGAGCTGACCCGGCAGATGCAGCACCTCGATCCAAGCCGTTTTCGCGGCAACCCGGCGATGGTGGAGCAGATGCACCGGGAGTTGCTCAGTTCGGTGAACCAGCTAGAGCTCCAGTTGCAACACGATGGCGTCTCGCCCCAGGCGCGGACCGGAAATCCCTCCGACATACCAGCGGGATATCAGGCTTCGGTTGCCGACTACTATCGGCGGCTGAGCAAGAATCCCTGAGGCACTCAGCCCCAAACCGGCCTGTCGATCGAGGACACCTCTGCAAAGTCGACCGAACTCATACCTCTTCCGAGGTCGCTCTTAATTCCGCCAGTCGAAGAATGAAGCCCCTACTTGTCTCTACAATCAGTCCCAGACCTGCAAATCCCAGGCCACCTGGCCTGTAGGGATCGGATAGACCACCGGAATCGGATGCGCAGAATATTGGAGATCAAGAATTCAGATTGGGTTGCCTCTATTCAGGACTCGCACCTACTATAACCTACGGCAAACCGATGTTAAATTTTCCGAAAAAATCTCGCATCTTAATTTTTTGTACTTCGTGGGCGACCAACAAACATTGGTAGGTTTCGCAACGTTCAAACACCTTTTTCGTCAGACTTAGAGAGCGAATAAGTCGCTTACGAGCCAGGAGCGCGTCTTCGTTGATGATGCGTCCTTATTCGCTGATGATGCGTCCCTATTTGCAGATAACGGCCTGTCGAGATGTGAGCCGAACTGAAACGGAGATGATTTTCCACTGGAACTGTGAAACCTAGACTTCACAACTGCTGGAACTTGAAAAGCGCATGGATTGTACTCTGGTCCCCGGTGTGGGTCGCGATGCTTGCCGTTGCGCTGTCGGGCTCAATTCCAGTGTCAGCCCTTGCACAGAATGACATGCAGGGAGCTCCGTCTGGCGGAATTCAGGGTCTGGTAGCTGATCCAACCGGCGCCGTCATTCCGGGCGCCACTGTCGTTGCCTTCACGACATCAGGCCAAGTTGCCGGCAAAGCCACGTCCAGTGCGCTGGGCGCCTTTACGATTCATGGGCTGGCTGCAGGGACATATAGCATCACAGCGACGGCCAAGGGCTTTCAAGCGTTTCAGGCCGCTGGGATCGCGGTCGCTTCAGGTCAGACTCGCACGGTGAACGCTGCGTTGCAGATCGAGGTCGAGCAACAGCAGGTCGAAGTTGAGGCTGAGGGTAACACGGTTAGTACCAATCCCGACGCAAATGCGAATGCGATTGTCATCAAGGGTGACGATCTGAATGCGCTCTCCGATGACCCGGATGAGATGCAGAGTGAATTGCAGGCACTGGCTGGTCCGGCGGCGGGTCCAAACGGCGGCCAGATCTACATCGACGGATTTACCGGCGGGCAATTGCCTCCTAAGTCGTCGATCCGGGAGATTCGCGTGAATCAGAACCCATTCTCCGCCGAATACGATCGGCTTGGCTACGGGCGAATCGAAATATTTACCAAGCCTGGTACGGACAAGCTCCACGGTAATCTTCAGTCGCAAGGTAATTATTCTTCATTCAACTCTAACAACCCGCTTCTTGATGGGGTTTCTGAACCGTCTTACTATTCCTGGAGCCTGCGCGGATCTGCGGGTGGCCCAATTTCGAAAAGCGCTTCCTACTTCGTGAGTGCACTCGCCCGACAACAGCAGAACGAGAACGTAGTCGAAGCGATCAACCCAGCCAGCATTGCTGCGCTCACCCCAAATGGAACAAAAATCAACGAGACATTCGGCAATCCGACCACTCGACTGGACATCAGCCCGCGTATCGATCTACAGCTGGGCAGCGCCAACACTCTGACCGTCCGCGAAACCTACAACCGTTCGCTGAGCACCAATAGCATCGGAACGAATGGACTCACTTTGCCCGAGCAAGCTACGACCAGCGACAACCAGGAGAACTCGCTCCAGGTTTCCGACAGTTGGGTTCTGAGCAAGAACCTCGTCGATGATATTCGCTTTCAATACAGACGGGTGAGATTCGATACAACATCGTTTTCAAGTTTGCCCTCATACACCATACAAGAGCAGGTCTCTGACGGCGGCAACCCGGACCAGACCTCAGTGGATCACCAAAACGACCTCGAATTGCAAAATTATTTTTCCGGAGTAGAGGGCAGGCATAGTCTCAACTTCGGTACCAGGCTGAGGGCATATCCGGATGTCAATTACACCTCGGGCGGCAGCAATGGCGCCTACACATTTTCCGGCACCAATACGTTCCAGGGCTGCTATCAAACACCGCCAGGCGCTACTCCTCCGCCTTCCTGCGTTCCGCAGGAATACACCTATACCAAAATCAACAACCCGGTAGCACGAGCAACGCTGTTCGATGCGGCCCTCTTTTACCAGGACGACTGGAAAGTTAGCCCTCGGTTCACATTTAGCTACGGCGTTCGCTGGGAGACTCAAAATTTTATAAGCGACAAGAATGACTGGGCTCCGCGCGTGAGTCTCGCGTACGCGCTCGATGGAGGCAAAGGGAAAAGCCAGCCGAAGACGGTGTTACGCGCCGGATATGGATGGTTCTACCAGCGCTTTACAGTGGCCAACGGATTTGGTGCCAGCGCGCCCTACTTGGTCAACGCCATCCACGAGAATGGAGTGAATGAGCAACAGTACATCCAGACGTCGGGCATCATCTTCAACCAATACACCACCACTCCCCTAACGGCCAGCACATCGGGAAGTGCTACAGGGAAAAATGCTCCAACGTTTTACACCATCGCGCCGAATTTTCACGCGGCTAATGACACGGAGGCGGCGATCGGAATTGACCGTCAAATTACCAGAGCGGTCACGGCAAACGTCACCTACATCTACTCTCAGGGTATCCACCAGTTCTTCACAGATAATTTGAGTGCTGCGACGGAATTCCCGGTTTCTGACGCAAGGACCAATGTGTACCCTTCCTTCGCCCCAGCAGCTCCAACCACCAACAACCTGCAATATCAAACGGGCGGTTTTTACCGCGAGAATCAGCTGATGGGCACAGTGCGGGCTACCTACAAGAACTTCAGCTTGTCCACCAACTACACATATTCGAACGCCCTGGGTGATACCAGCGGCGTGACTTCGGCGCCGTCGGTATCGAGCGATCCTGGTCTTGACTTCGGACGCACGAGCTTTGACATCCACAACCGTGTGGTGTTTTTTGGAAACTTCAATCTACCTTGGGCGGTATCGCTGTCACCCATGGTGGTTGCTAACTCCGGCACGCCGTTCAACATCACCACGGGGAGCGACCTGACGGGGAACAACCAGTTCAATGGGCGTCCCACCTTCGCGGCCAGCTGCGCCGAGCCTACAGCCGTCCAGACACGCTGGGGATGCCTCGATGCATTGCCTTACGGTGTTGAGAACCCGTCGAGCAGCACACCGATCGCGCCGTACGCGGCAGCGGAAAGAATCGTGCCGTACGGGCTCGGCACCGGACCCGCCAACGTGAGCCTGAACTTGCGGCTGAGCAAGGTGCTCGGCTTCGGGCCTAAAGTGGAAACCGGCAGAGGCGGAAGGGGTGGCGGAGGGGGCAATGGCGGCGGAGGAGGCGGATACCGTGGCTCACGAGGGGGACTTAACGGAGGTCTCAGCGGCAACCAAAGTGGTCAAGGCCGATCCGGTCAAACTGTTCCACGCAGGTACAACCTCACCTTGTCGCTATGGGGTACGAACATTCTCAACCACGAGAACCTTGGCACGCCCAACGGCGCTCTCTCGCCGGTGCTTTCCCCCGACGGAGCGCTCGTCCCGCAGTCTCTGTTCGGCAAGAGCCAGACACTCGCAGGGGGGTTCTTCGCCTCACCTACGGCGGGCAACCGGAATGTCTCCCTGCAGGCTACATTTACCTTTTAGCCCCCCACCAGCGTTCGCGCCTGATGTGAGATGACAAGGGGTATGCCTGCTGCGCTCAAGGGTGATTGCGTTGCGCGCACAGGAGTCGGTTCTCGCTTGGCGCCGATGCGTGTCGCCTTGGAGTCGCACCAGCAACTCTGGAGCAGCCCTGATGATTCTACGAACTTGGAAAAGGCCCGGAGCACGTTTTCCGCATCCCCTTTGAAGGAGGGTCGCCCGCCTCAGGCACGAGTGGAGGAGCGTTCGAAATCCGCCTGGCGATACCAGTCCCGGCGTAACCCAGGACAAAAGAGAACTGCTGAGCCGCCTCACCACCTCTCGGTAACACTTTTGCTCCTCTGTCTGGGGTGTAGCTTTGAGAATTATCAGGAGTAGTCTTGTACGCGATCGATGGCTGAAGAAGTCCTCGCCTCGTCTATCGGCAACGAAATGAAGGCGAAGTTCCAAAGGATCGGTATAGTTATCTGGCCAGCACACGCCCGCAAGAAAACCGGCTGGCGCTCGGTAGCCCGAACCTTTCGGAAACGATTGTGTGTTCCTTATTTAAGCCCTGCTGTTCCGTAGTTGATGTCAAGAAGAAATCACTCGACCGCTGGACTCCCAGATGCCATGGGTGATGCGATCGGTAACGCCTGTACTGACGGCATGGCTGGGTGTTGGAATCGATAGTCGCTATAATCGATTGTAAGGGTAGCCGACCCACCAAACCGTATCTTTGATTGGCTCACATTGTGCTGGGGCAGCCAGAATTCACTTACTTTCGTGTAGACATGGTGAATCTCCGTACTTCGAATCCAGAAAGAGGGATTTTCTGCGGGCTGCGCCTCGACTTTCACCACTGCGTAATCCTGTGCATCCACCCAAATCTTGCCTCGATAGAGGAGCTTCCGGTTCACTTTCGGTTCGACATGAAGTATAAACAGTTGCTGGCCACCTTCATTCGTGTTTCCAATCAGCGAGAATTTGTAATTGTCGGGAGTTAGTCCGGTCTCATTTCTATTTTGAGCAGCAGTCTGCTCGCTCTCAAGCAACTTCTTCAGCACATGGTCGATCAGTACATGCGAGCCGGATTGGGTGGTGATGTGAAACGTTCTCGAAGTGGATCCTTGATCCAGCACATCAACATTCATATCCGCTACCATGGTGCGGCTGAAGCCGTGGTACTCGATATGATAAGAGCGTTTTGATGTACAGGTCCCCAGACGCTCAGCTCGGTCTTGATTGCGCTCCACCAGCCGTTCGACAATGGTAGCGGTTTCGGCCCCCTGGCCTATTCCAGGAGTCTCGGTCTGCCCAAGTGCAAGGCAGCTTATCGCAACGAGCATCAGGACCGCAAAGCTGCTGAAGCCACTCAGGCGCCGGTCTCGCCAGTTTCCCAGAGAGACCGAGCGGATAAGGCGGCTGTCAGTCGCCGGCAACTGCCATTTCATAGCGCTGCCGGTCTTCTGTTCGCAGGGTTTGTTCGAATTGGGAGAGTTCATTTTCGATATCCATCTCCTTGCGCTTGCGCTCGATGATGTCATCGCGGTAGCGGCGCAGGAAATAATCAATGGTCTCGACGCGGATTCGGATTGAGCCGGTGGGTTTATTCTCATCCAGGTCTTTGAACGAGAAGTAGGGCGTGCCGGACTGCTCGATGATCCCTTCGATGACGCCGTAGATCGGCGCGTCGTGGCCGCACTTGAAGCTCGACACCTCAAGCGCAACGAGATTCGGATGACGCGCCGTGAATTTTGCTGCCCACACCTTGTGATTGGTGCTGGTGGAGTAGCGGTTCTTCCACACGTCGCTGATATCGAGCGGGTGCGTGATCCTGCCCGCGCGCACCTCATCGCCGAACAAGCGCTCCAGCAGGTCCTCGTCGAGTGGGAGCGTGCTCTGCGAGAATACGGGGTAGCCCAGCTTCTGGAACTCCTCCATGATCTCGTGGTTCAGACCGGGATCGTGATGGTAGACCCGCCCCAGCATCACGATTCCGATGCGATCCTCGCGCTCCAGTTGGTCCAGCGTCTCGCGCGCCTGGCGCCGGATCTCGTTTTCGCAATCCTCCAGGGAGCGGAAACCGGCCTCGATTGCGCGATCGTTCTCTTCGCGCGAAAGACCGAGGAGCGGCATCCACGCCCTGTACATCTGCTCGGCGCAGATCTTCTGATCCTGCAGATTCAGAATCGGATCGAGATAGGTGATGCCGTTCTCGGCAAACAAGTCGCTCTCCTTGGTGAAGGCGGCTTTTACCACGTTCGGCGTGGCGGTCACCGTGGGGCATGCGTTAGAGCCGGTGAGGTTCACGAGCGGCGTGTGCAACACATCGTACATCGGAAACCAGATTGCATTGAGCGCCTTTTTGCTGTGTTTGGCGGCCAACAGATTATAGACATGCGCGATGCCGATCTTCGACGGATAGCAGGGGTCGATTGCGCCCCGGCTGGCGCCGGCCCGATAAAGATCGGGCGTCGTGTAGTCAGAGTAGACGATGTTTTCCGCCAGCATGCCGAGACTGGCAAAGTACGCATTGAATAACGGCGCGTACGTGTAGGTATTCAACAGGCGCGGAATGCCGACGCGGAAATCCTTGCGCCGCCCGATCAGCGCCGCGCGCTCCTTTGTTGTCTTCGAGACGAACAGACCGCGAATGCCGGGAGCCTGGTCGGCAACGACACTCACTTCGCGATGACGAAAGACATCGCGCGCAGCAATATCAACAAAATTCGGGTTCGCGGCTTTGATCTTGTCGATGTCCGCCTTAATGTCTTTCATATCATTCAGGTCTTCAACAGCGCCCTTCTCGCAGGTCGCGATAATCAGCCGCTGCTCTCCGACGCGCAGCGGGACCTTGGTCTTGCGCGGCTGGAACTCTCCGGTCGGTTTGGCGGGCTCCACCGTTTTCTTTGCCCCGGGCGCAGCCTGAATCTGAATGAGTGGCTCGGCCTTTGCGCGGAAGGACGTGTTCGAAGACGAACCGCATCCGCTCCCGGCGTGCTCGTGAGCGCTGCCGGTGCCGCAAGTTGAACCGTGCGTGGCGGCTGGAATGTTTGCCTCGATCTCCTCGAGGCTGGGCAGATTGCCGACGACCGCGACCACTTCTTCGGCCGTAGCAGCGCGATCTTCCGCCTGGTGCGCCGCGACGAGTTCCTGCGAATCTTCTCCCGACACATCCACGTCGATAAACGTGCGCAGGCAGTTGTTCTTGCAGAAGTAGCAGCGCGTGTCTTCATTGCGCGTGGTGCGATAGCGGATCTTGCGAACCGCATCCAGGCCGATGAAGGTTGTCGCCTTGCCGCGCCGCCATAAGCGCAAGGCCTCCTGCGCCGCGCCGATTGCGCCCGACTCGCCGCAGTGCTCGTGAACAATGATCTCCGGCTCCTTGCCATTGGCGCGGAAACTTGAGCGAATGAAGTCGACCTCGGCCTTGACGACGGCAAGGTTATTCTGCGTGCCTCCCTGTAGCACGAAGCGGGTGCCGAGCGCGGCCAGATTCGGAATGCTGGCAACGTAGAGGAAGACATTCTTCGGCAGCACATCTGCCAGGCCTGCGAGAATCTCTTCTGAGCGCCAGCCCTGACGCTGGAAGTTGACAATGTCAGACTGCATGAAGACAGCACAGCCATAGCCAAACGAAGGCATGGACTTGGCCGAGAAGGCGATATCGGCAAACTCCTCCACCTTCATGCCAAACCCTTCCGCCGTCGACTGGAGGAAATATCCGTTGCCCGCCGAGCACTGCGTGTTCAGCTTGAAGTCCTTGACCCGTCCATCTTTGAGCACGATCAGTTTGATGTCCTGGCCGCCAACATCGATGATGACGTGAGGGTCTTTATAGAACTTGAGAGCGGATTCCGTGTGAGCCACCGTTTCGACCAGTGCGACATCGGCATTGAGCACGTCTCTGAGGATGTCCTTGGCGTATCCGGTGGTGCCCACGCCCAGCACCTCGAGGGCGGCGCCGCGGCTCTCCACCTGCTTACGCAGCTTCTCGAACATATCGATGGTGTCTTCAATGGGATTTCCATTCGATAACTGGTACGCCTTGCAGAGAATTTCGCCGTCTTTGTCGAGCAAGACCGCCTTTGTTGATGTAGAGCCGCCATCGACGCCGACAAATCCAGAGATAAGCTCGCCAGAGTTAAACTCTGCCGCGTCAAACTTCTTGCGCCGGAATGCCGAACGGAAATCTTCAAGTTCGGCAATATCCGTTACCAGTCCCTTTCCGCCGGCGATTGCTTTCTCCTCAGCACGCCCGTAGTCGATGTACCAGGCAAGCTTTTCGACGCCCAGATAACGGCCAACTTCCCGCTCCTCATCTCTGCCGAATTCGACTGCACCAAGCGCCGCGAAATACTGGGCATTCTGCGGAACCTTGATCAGTTCCTCCGGCGTCGCACCTTCGGGGATCTGGACTTTGCGCTCTTTCCACATGCGGGGAATGTTTGCTTGCCATGCCTCGCGCATTCCGCGAATGAACGAATTTGGTCCGCCCAGCAGCAACACGTGCGGGCGAAGCGTATTGCCGCGTGTAAGAACGCTCAGATTTTGCAGAACGATGGCTTCGAAAAGCGATGCCATCAGTTCATCGGAGGGCGTTCCGGTCTTCTGCAGACCATTGATATCCGTCTCAGCAAAGACACCGCATTTGCCGGCTACTTTATGCAGCTTGACTCCGTGGTATCCCTGGTTGGCCAACTCCGTCGTGGGAATCTTCAGCTTGGAGTTAATCTTGTCGATCACTGCGCCCGTGCCGCCGGCACACTTATCGTTCATCGACGGAATTTTCTTCTTGCGCCCTGTCTCTTCATCATCTTTAAAGACGATGATCTTTGCGTCCTGGCCTCCCAGCTCGATGACCGAGTACACCTCCGGATGGAGCTTTTCAACAGCCAGCGCCACGGCGTGCACCTCCTGCACAAACTTGCCGCCGATCATCTCGGTAATCGGGCCGCCGCCGGAGCCGGTGATGAAGATTCGTGTGTTGTCGGTTGAAATACCGGCATCGGCTTCCATACGGCCGAGAAACTCAAGCACCTTCTCCGGTTGCCGAGTTTCGTGCCGCTGGTAGTCCTGCCAGAGAGTTACATCCGTCGCCGCATCGACGACAACGGCCTTTACCGTCGTCGAGCCCACATCGAGCCCCACCAGAAGTTCCCGCATCCGCTCTTCTCCTCAGTCCGGATTAGTACCGGACTCTGTTCCGACGGCCGGATCGTGAATAGACAGGCCGATACCCCCCGAGCGCAACCGGCTCGAGGAGTTTCGACCTGAAGACGCCCAGGAGCGCGAAATCCAGTGCCGCAGCAAATAGCACTTTCACCACGGAGAGGCACCGATCCGCAATCCTTTGCATGGCAATTCGCTTCATGCCACCTGCTCCGTTGACATCGCCACACGGCTGCGGCGCCGATAGGCGCGGTCTTTGCTCATCAAGTCGTTGACGTGCCAAGCAAACTGCGCAGCGGTTCCGGCGACGCCATCGCGATGCGGGACCTTATACAGGCCACGCCGAAGTTGCGGATGCTCTGCGACATACTCGCGAAGTTCGTCAACCGATCTGCCGGTCTTTTGCAGCACACCGTCGAACTCCGCGCGCGCTTTCGCCTTGGCTTCGGCCAGCGCCATCTGTACCCGGCTATGCGCATTCACTTCGCCTTCGCCCGAGGTCTCAATGGGCAGGAAGATCATGTCTTTGAACTTGCTCACTACGCGCGATTGCACGCCGTCGGACTGCGTGGAAGGCATGCAGCCGAAAGGCTTCAGAGCCAGCACCATGTGGCAAAGATGATTCACGGTGTAGAAGATATTCTTGCCGACTTCCATGTGGCCCTCGCCCCCGCGAGCAAGCTGATGATAGAACGGGTGCGCGAGCCGCGAGAGTTCCGATTGAGGCACCAGATGATGACCGGTGCCGCCCATGTGGCGAATCGTTCGATGATAGAAGTACGCCCACATGCTGCTGCCCACGTCCAGGCCGGCCGTCTTTTTGAACAGTGAGAAGCTGTTCACGGCCCGCTTCTTCAGCTCATACCACCTGGGGTCGCGATATGGAGCCTGCGCCTGCGCACGCGCCCTTGCTCCTTCTTTGGCAACAAACATCATGTAGTCAATCCACGTAGCGATTGGCTCCACCAACACCTGCGCACCTTCTTTTTCGAGGAATGCGAACATGTTGAAGTTGCCATCGCCTTCAGTTGTCTGTGCCCAGAACTCGCCGGTAATTTTGATGACCGGCTTGACGCGGAGGCGATCAACTTCAATCGCATCAATCCGGTCCCGACACACGTGGAGGGCGTCCACATACTCCTTGCCATACAAGTTGTGTGCGATCTTTCCCAGAGTGCAGCCGATGCCCTCGATCTTTTTGTGCTTTTCAAGAAATGGCCGCGTCCACGCCGGTGAGGCATCCATAATGTGCCACCGTTTCCGGTCGCGGAGGGTGCCGGTCAGCGTGGTGACAGCTTCCTGGATTACGCGATCTGTCTCCCCTTTTGTCACTTCAAAGGGACGAACCTGATAGACAAGCTCGTTGATCACGTCGCCGAGGTTCAGCGCATTCAGCATTCCCATGCCGAAGTCGACCGAGAACTTCAACCCCGGTTCCCCGCTCGCGGCCTTGATTCCGTCCGTCTGCTGGAAGAGCAACACCCGGAAACCCTCGAAGCCTGAGTTTTGCAAGGCAAAGCGGTACTCCGCCTCATACATGCCGAAGCGGCATGGTCCGCAGGAACCTGCTGTGAAGAACACGTAGTTGTCGATAATCTCCTGGCGCGACAAGCCTTTCTGCTCGAGCCCCTGCAGATAGCGCACCAGGTTGCCCACCGTGAAATAGGTAGGGTTGCACTGACCGTTGTTTCCGAATTCTTTGCCGGCCTGGAAATCGGCAACGATGGGAGTGGGGATATTTTCACAGTGATAGCCGCTGCCGTGAAAGACCGCCTTGATCATTTCCTCGTGTTTCCAGGTCAGGCCACCGAAGAGAATGGTCACGCGATCGCGTTCTGCAGCCGTGAACGTACGTTCCACGGGTTTCTTGAATTCGCGCATGCGATTCAAACCCGCTTCAGCTCTAAGCCTGGCTCGCTCTTGATCGATGCGTGCCTGGATCTCCATCTCGAAGTCTGTCTGAACAACCTCACGAACACCCGACGGCATACGTTCCTCCTGTGTCTCCTGTGTGTGGGATCGGTTAGCGGGTAGCTGTCTGAGGGAAAGTCGATAACTTACATCTGCCCCTTCATTCCCTGAAATCCATGTGCAAGTTGCTTGAAAAAGTACTTGATGACGCGCTGGTCATTGTAGCACCAGCCCAGAATGTGGTTGAGCGTGGAGAAACAGTGAGTCTGGCAGGTTTCCTTCTGATGGTTGAGTTGCTTTGTGTCAAATTTGTGATCGCCCACCACGCCCCAGTCATAGCTCGCTGTGTACATAGGGAAACAAGGCGCCAGCGTTCCATCCACGCGAATGATCATCGAGTTCTGGCCGGCGCGGCAGTTCCACGGAAAGTGCTTGCCCTTCATGAAATCGACCATCTGCCACAAGCGAGTGTTGGAGTTCACCATCTTGTATCCGCTGTCCTGCTTTTCGGCGAGCCACTGGATGGTTTCCTCGACCGCCGGCCAGTCGTCGCGCGTGATGTACGTTACATTCTCTTCTTTATGTTGGAAATGGTCGTCTTGCGCCAGCAGTGGCGACTCATTGATGTGATAGTCAGTGGCTATGCCGCAATCGTGGGCGATCTCGGTAAGCTGCCGCACATCATCAAGATTATTCCGGCAAATGTTGATGTTTAGAAAGACCGAGTAACCGTACCCATATTGTTTGCGGGTCAGATAATCAAATTGCTTGCGGATCGGGACAAGCGCTTTGGGAAGTCCCTGTTTGACGTCAACAGCGTCGACCGCAATGTTGAACGTCGAGATGCCCGCGTCGGCGAGCTTGTCGATGACATCGGTCCGCAGGAGGCGCGCATTGGTCGGAAGGTAGATCCAAAAATCTTTCTTTGCCGCGTAATAGGTGATGCGTTGGATGAAATCGGGCCGGAGAAGCGGTTCGCCGCCCATGTACGCCAGCACGCGGCAGCCTGTTCCATGAAGCCAGTCGATCGAGCGCTTCGCTGTATCCTCCGTCATGCCTTTCACTTTATTGTCAAATGCCCAGCAGTAATGACAGTCGAGATTGCATTTGAACTCCGTGAACAGGTAGGAGATTAGAGGGTGAAAATCGCCCGCGGTCACCCGAGAGCGGATGTATGGAAACAGCCAACCCTGCATGGCGTGGTAAATCTGTCCCCCCGTCCATCGCCGCTTCTCCGGAGGGATCCAACGGTCGCTTTCGTCAATCGGCCCAAGCAGTTCAGGGCGCTGCGGAAAGACGGGGTCGGGGAATCGCTGCGGAACCCCGGAGGGCCGCAACCCGAGTGCTTCGCCGGATGGCTTGGTCAGCAGTTGATGGAGTGGGACGTCAAGGCGAAAGCTCGATCCGGGTTCTTCTTGCTGCTGCAACATAGAAGTGTGTCTCCGTGTAGAGTGAAGATCCGTTGAAGCACAGGGCTACCCGACGTGCGGACCGGTAGCCCGCCGCGGACAATTTTGATGTTCTCCGATTGCGAGGACGCCACTTTCAGACGACGTCCCTCAGATTCCTGGTAACACGTTTTAGATTCGCAAACGCCGTCCTCGAAATGCGCGCGGGACCGCGCCAGGTGCATCGTTCACCATATGAAAGGGTCCAAGGATCAAACAATATCTTGACTGCATTCGTGCACCTCGGTCCTAGAGAATAGTTGCCGGGATGTACCGCCCGAAAAACACAAGTCAACTAAGCGGGGCAGGCGTGGTTGCAAGACACTGAGCTTAAGGATCTCTCTCGAGGCCAGTTGAGGGGCGGCCCGTGCCTGCTCCCCCCGGCACCCTGACGTTGAACATTCAGATGCTTAGCTCATTCCCCGGTTGCTTTTTTTTTAAGGAATTATCGTCATACCCTCCGCGAACGGTAGGGACCTGGGAGATCTGGGATTCGGCAGTTGCGCCTGGTCACATCCGCGATGTGCGAATGAGCTGCCCCACCCTGGATCGGCCGCGTTTGGAATACGGCTTGGACGAAGGAAGGGCGAGGAGCAATGAGCAGAAGCCGTCACTGGAAGGTGAAGATCTCTGCCCGCAAGCAGGTTGAAGCAGAGCGCGCGGTCGATGACGTAGCGCCGGAACCGTATGTCGGCAAGCTCCCTCGACAATCACCTCCTTCGGATTGGGATCTACACCTGTCCTAACCTGAGGGAGCCGGAACCAAAAATGGCATAACATCCCGAAGTTGGCGACTTCTTCAAAATCCACTCAGAGCCCTATGAACAGCGGTGATCGTGCATAGGTCGAAAAATTCTCTGCCAAAAACGTGCAGAATTTAAATCGATAGTTATTCACGTTGAGGCTGTGTCGGTGGCAGTGATCTCGACGTTGCAACCGAGCTTGCGAAGCCGGATTACGAGGTTCTCGGCTCGAGAGACGGGAACCTCGGGCTCGAATTCGATGTCTTGCTCGGGAAAGCGCACTCTCTCGTGGAAGGTTTTCCGGACCATGCGGCAGAGTTGATGCGCGATGGCCCAGACGGTGGCCTCATACTCCAGCCTTGGCGGAAGACGTCGGAACAGTAGCTGAAGGTGCCTGCCCTTCTTTTTGACCTCAGCGTTGGCCGATTGGTTTAGGAGCCGCCACAGATATTGGTTTCCCTGCGCCGAGCGGCTGCTCTTATAACTGTTCGACACCTTTTTCTTTCCCGGACAGGCGCTCCCCACCCAGGAAGTAAAGAATTCGGCCGCAAACGTTTTGGCCGCCAGCGCCCCTTCAACAGTTGCCTGCGGCGCCGGATCCACTCCCAGCCCATCGATCAAGCCGAGGATCGGTATGATATTTTGGATCGCCAAAAGAAGGATCTCTCGATAAATCAGGGATATGCATGGTATGCCGTGTCCGCGGTTACCAACATAGATATGAAAGGCAGTGTAATTTGCTGAGGCCTCTTGTGCTCTTGCCATCCGACGGTTTGTTTTCACTCTAAGCTGCTCTTGGTCGACCTGGCTCTTGGGGCAGCGACCCGGTGTTTTGAAGCCGCAGCATGCAAAACTGCGACCCGATACTCCGCACACCTTCCTTTGGCTGGCTTTGCATCCATTCTGGTCGGATTCGAAACCCGCGCTCATGATTGTGCAGCCAGAGACGGCGGACGATGCAGGACTGGCCGGGAACTCGCGCTATCGCCCCTGCTGCATGTTGCCTTCCGCGTCGCTTTGCCACCCGATGCTCGGCTCAGGCTGAAACGGCCCGCCCGTTCGGCTGTCGTAAAGAAAGGCGTGTCACTCCGCCACTGCCAAATTCGTAACCTATTGATAATAATTTTTTTCTCCATCACGATCGAGAAGATGAGCTCAACTGCAGCTCAGTTGCGCTACGGGTTATAGATTTGCTCGTTTTTTTGACGGAGCCGACCTTAGCTTGCGCTGAGCATTCGCGGAAGTTAACTTCCGGGTTTTCGACGGATCAGTCCCCTGCTTCCGCCGCCGGGTATCACTACGGTGGTAAATGGGGCAAGCTCGACCGGCCAGACTCTCAGCCGCTGGCATCCGCAGTTAGCTTGGCTGCACAACGAACTGTCCCCAATCACATCCGGATCGCACGGTGGCGGAGGGCAGCTCTTAGTTCATCTCATTTGAACCGAGTAGAGCGCGCTTCTCGCCAGAATGAAGAGCGTCTTATCGTTCTTTCCGCCGAACAGGATGTCGATGGGGCGCTGAGGAACTTCGATGACGCCGATCTGCCTGCCTGCCGGGTTGTAGACAAAGATCTGGCCTTGGGCGATGTAGACGTTGCCGGCAGCGTCGCTGATGGTGCTCTCGCCGCCCTGCTCGGCAAAGAGCTTCAGGTGGGTGAGCATTCCGACCGGGTCGACTTGAGCTGAGTAGGTCTTCTCCGCCGACTCGTCGGAAACGTAAAACGGCTTGCCCGGTTTTACTTTGGCCAGGCTGAAGGCGCGAAGAAGATCCGACATCTTGACGCCCCAGGCGACAGTTCCGTCGACGAAGTCTTTGCCCGCCGTGATAAACGTAGTGCCGTCGGGCGCCACGTACTGGAATTCCTTGGGATCGGGCGTGTCATTCGAAAAATCGATATGCTCGTCTCCATAGTGGTCATCGGGCAGATAGACATCCATCCCCGGCCGCCGAACGGCTGGCTGAGGCTCCAGAAAAGTGATCTGGTCCTCGGGCGTGTCTGGCCGGAAGCTGTAGACAGTGCCGCCCTCGCCGGCATAGGAGAAGACGATGATGTTTCCGGACCTGTCGATGGCCAGATTGGAAGGATCGAGAGGATTGTCGCGAACAACATCCAACTGGCGCGTCTGGGGCGACCAGCGATAGATGTGCTGCCAGTGCGTGTCAACGAAGTAGAGGCGGCCTTGTTTATCCACGACCGCGCCGGAGATGTTGAAAAATCCATCGCGCAACATTTCGACCTTCGCTCCCGCCGCGAGGACCGGCGGAACCGTAACCGGCTGCTGAGCCTTCGCGCCGGCCGGAAAGGTGAGCGCGGCAATTTCTCGATAGCGGATTTCGGTTCGCAGCGACTGGTCGAAGACGGAGTTGTCGAAAGAGGCTTTGCTATTACTGTAGACATGCACGTTGCGGAAGCGGACGTCCTCAGAGCCGGCGATGCGAATGGCATAGGGAAAGGGCTGGAACATGCTGACGACGCGGTAGGAGTGGTAGTTCGCGACCAGAATGTTCCTCGAGTTGTCGATCTCGAGCGGTAACGCGAAGCCGCCTTCGCCGCGCTCCTCTTCGGTCTGCAGCGCGAATATCTCCCAGTTTTGAACGTGGTCGAGCTTTACTTCGTTGCGGACATGGTGCTCGCTCGACAGCTCATAGACGTGTCCCGGAGTCTCTGTATCCGATACAAACAACCCGGACTGGGCGAAGGTGTCCGGAGTCCAAATGTCGGCGAAGGTGCCTCCGCCGCCGTGGATGACCCAGAGGCTCGGATACTGGCCATCCCAACGCTTGCGAATGTCGGGATCGGCAGTGTGGGTGTTGTTGTAGGGATTCACGCGCGTTCCGTCAGCGCTGTTGGTGCCGTGGCCGCCGAGAAAGCGCACATCGTCCATCAGCGAGTCGGCGCCGGCCATCCACAGGGCAGCGACGGCTCGGCTGTTGACGCCGCCGGTATAAAGCCCAATGCCGGTTACGATATTGGCGCCGCCCCGCGGTGCTTCGATGAGCGGCTTGGGCGCTCCCGGCCCCTGAAAAGCGGGCGTGAAGTCGGCCACGTCGAACTGCGTGGTGCTGGGGTGGAGGCCGATGAGGACGGTGTCGGGTTTGAGAAAGATAGTATCGCTGACCAAATAGCGGCCGGCGGGGATGTAGAGGGTCGGGTGCTCGTCGATAGCCTTCTGGATCGCCGCGGTGTCGTCGGTCGCGCCGTCGCCTTTGACGCCGAGCGTACGGATGTTGACCCAGGTATCGCGCGACGGGAGGTCGCGGATGGCGAGGCCATCAGCTGGCGGAAGAGCCGTGAGAGGCTCTGTCTTGAAGTTGCTTTGAATCTCGGCGTTGGCTCCCGGCCGGGGAATGGTGAGCCCGTGAGAAAAGGTCACGACCTTATAGATGGCTCCCGGGCCGTTCACTTTTTTGCCGCTCTCGCCGAAGAGCGCGAAGAGCGGAACGTGGCTGCACTGAAGGTCTTCGAGGTTGATCTCGGTGCGGGCATTGTTTTCATTGCTGATGGTGATGGCCGGACCGGTGATGTCCTCAAAGCGGGTACGGGTGATCCACAACTCCTCGGAGTAGCCAGGATCGATGGAAACTGCCGCGGGCACATTGCGGAAGCGGTCGTGGACGAGCGTGAGTCCGGCTTCGTGCTCCTTGATGGCAGCGACCGTCTGCCCTTCGAAAGTAGAATCGAGCAGCGTGAACTGCCATCCTGGCGATGGCTTGCGCGTGATGATTCCATACTTGCCGCCGTAGAAGTGCAGATCTTCGGCTTCATTGCCGATGTCGTGCAGAGCGGCCAGTCCCGAGCCTATGTGGAAGTCCATGTGGGCGAGAAAGCAGTGCTGCGCCACGTGAAAGCGTATGCCGACCGCGGCGGGGTTGCCGTCGCCAATCTCGAAGTCGATGTTGCTCATCGCCGAGTAGAACGTGCCGGGATTAGCGTCGACAATACCGGTGGCAGGCGGGACGGTGCCGGGAAAGACGGCGTCGAGGTCGCGGTTGGAGGTTAGGCTGCGGCGGGCACTCCCCTGCTGGCCGTTCGGCGGAATGCGGGAGGCGGTTCGCTCATGGCCGGGACGGCCGCCGGCGAAGAGCACCATGTAGGCCATGCCCTGTTGAAAGCCGGGCGTGTCCTTGGCCAGCACGAGAACGGGGCGGGTGGGTCCGTAGCCAATGACGCGCACGCTTGGCCACACATAGATGGTCCGGCTGATGCGGTAGCGGCCGGAGGGAACGAAGACAATCCCTTCGCCGGCCGTCTCCTGCACTTTGTCGATGGCCTGCTGGAGGGCCGCGCCAGTGTCAGCGCTGCCGTCAGCGTGGACCGGGAACTTATCCGGCGTGAGATAGACCGCGGTGGGGTCGTCGAGGCGGTTCGGGTACCAGGATTGAGCAGCCGCAGGAAGGACTGCGCCGAGCAGTACGACCATAGACGCGACGAACGGTGAAGAAATGCGGTTCGCGGAGCAGAGGCGGCCAAAGCGCGGCATGAGGGCATGATGGTTCGATTTTTTACTTGACATTGGTACCGACAACTCCAGCTTTCATCGCTATGGTGAAGGCTTTGCCGTGGTAACGGATCTCGAAGCCCTGGTTGGTCGACCCGATAGTCGAGCAGCAAACGAGCTTGATGAGGCATTGCTTCCCTTCAGCAATTCTAAGTGACGCACCAGCAGCGGTTGAGGCTACTGGTAAACCCTCAGGTTCGGCAGATTGAAAGCAATATATCGCTTGTGGCTCGCCAAGTAGTGGTCTGTCGATCAATCGGCTCTACGCGAACTCCAGCAAGCCTCTCCGTTTCTTCTGCGAACGAGGAAGCGAGGCGTTGGGTGCGGCGTTGATTCGAATCCGGCAGAACCTGGCCTGGGTCGATGGTGACAGCCAGTTCGCGGACAGAGCAGCCAGGTTTGGGAATAAGCGTCGCTGGGGCCCTCCACCCAGGGTCTGAAACACGCATCCCCCTAAAGGCCGAGGACAGCGCCCTCGATATTGTTGATCATTGAAGCCGCAAACACTATCGAAGCGCAGCATGGCCAAATTCGCATTGGCCTGACTGCGAATGCGGAAGTCTTCGTTCGTGGATGACTTCTTCCCTGCACTGCTTTTCTGGAGGCTCTATGAAGGTTCGAATTCCATTCCTCGCGACCTGCCTGCTTTTGATCGCGATCGGTTCTCTTCTGACCATTCGATCAGAGGCTCAAGCCACTACCGCGTCGATTCACGGAACCGTTACCGATCCTACGGGCGCGACTCTCGCCAATGCAACCATAACGGCATTCAACACGAGCACGGGGATTGCAAGCACGGAAAAAGCCGACAGCAAAGGCTACTTCGTGTTTCCCGACCTCCACATCGGCGGTCCATACACGGTAACCGTCGAAGAAAATGGATTTCAAAGATTTACTTCAACGGGCATCATGCTCGACCTGAGTTCCGCACGAGAGATCAACGCAACGCTCCAGGTCGGGAGCAATTCGCAGACGGTCGTTGTCAGTTCCGCAACCGTAGAGGTGGAGACGTCGGATGTACAGCTCAAGAATGTGCTTGGAGCCGCAGAAATCGAAGATTTGCCAACCCTCGGCCGCGACGCTGTACAGTTGCAAAAGACCGCGCCCGGAGTGATGGAAGCCTCTGACCGTGAAGCAACTTTCTCGACCAATGGCAGTCAGACGCAGGAGAACTCCTACCTCCTGGATGGCACGGACATCAACGACATTCTTCTGAACCAGCCCGGCATCACGGTCAACCCCGACGCGCTGGCTGAAGTCAATGTCATTTCCAGCACACTCGATCCTCAGTTCAGCCGCAACTCAGGCGCCATCGTCGACCAAGCATTGAAGAGCGGTACAAATCAATTTCATGGCAATGGCTTCGAGTTCTATCGCGACACGTTTCTGAATGATGGAAACTACTTCTCGGCAACTCGGCCTGACTTTCATCAGAACGTATTTGGAGGCACACTCGGCGGCCCGATCCGAAAGAGTCATGCGTTCTTTTTTGCTGCCTATCAAGGCTTGAGAAGCCGGACAGCGCAGACGCAACTGACGCAAGTACTCTCAGGCGCCCAGAGGAGTGGAGATTTCTCCTCCGACGGAGGTTTTTCAAGCAATCCGATTCCGTTTCCCTCCGGCCTGCAAGGACCGACCGGAGTTTGCGCGCAAGGAACGCCATGGAAGACATGCTTCCCAAACGGGCAGATTCCGGCGTCAAACTTCAATTCGATTGCAACCAGCCTGCTGGGCAAATACGTGCCCGCCGCAAACTACACAAGTGGCGGCATCAACTACTACAACTTCAATGCACCGAATACGGCGGGCGATGATCAAGGCATTATCCGCGTCGATGATCAACTCACCGCCAAAGACGCGCTTTGGGGTTCCACGATTTTCGATTCAAACCCCAGCTCGAATACCCTTCCACTTCCTTCGACGGAATCGACCGGCACCGGGGCTTCTCTGCCCGGCTTTGCGGCCGACAATTCCTCGCATATCAAGGTATTCAACGGATCATGGACGCATATCTTCAACAACAGCACCTTGAATGAACTGCGTGCCGGCTACTACCGCTTCAATTTTGCGGAACTGGAACCCGCGGCCGCCACGCTGGCCGCGCCTTCATCGTTCGGGTTCAACATCATCCCGCAGGATTCAGCCGTTGGGACACTGCCTCTAATCAACGTGAATGGGTACTTCGCGCTCGGGTTCAGCAGCAACGGGCCGCAGCCGCGCAAAGATGAAAATTACAACTATTTCGACAACTTCAGCAAGGTCGCAGGAAACCACAGCTTGAAATTCGGCGCAAACCTGGAGCGCTTTGTTCTTAGTAATCCCTTTTACAGCGCGAATAGCGGAGTGTTCAACTTCAATGCCGGCGGAACCTATAGCTCTGGCGACCCAGCCGCCGACTTTTTGCTTGGTATCCCAGCAACCTTCAATCAGGGATCGGGTTCTTTTGTCGATGTACGAGCGTGGCAATACTATGCGTACGCGCAGGATCACTGGAAAGTGTCGAGTGCGTTGACGTTGTCCTATGGTATCGGGTTTGACGCCGAGACTCCGTTCGCAAACCTCCAATACAACGGGGTGGGTGTAACCTGCTTTACGGCCAGCAATGCGCAGTCCAACGTGTTTCCCAATGCTCCTCCGGGACTGCTCTACCCGGGCGATCCGGGTTGTAACAAAAACGGGGGACCGACAACGCATTGGAATCATTACTCTCCCCGCATCGGATTCGCGTGGTCTCCGGACGGCGGTTTGGGCATACTTACCGGCGGGGCGGCCCAGCACGCATTCGTGATACGTGGAGGATTTGGGCTGTATTGGAATCGCGTGCAGGGAGAAGGGACGCAGGAGAATTCGAGCGATCCACCGTTCTCCCAGAGCCTCTTAGGCGCATCGGGATTGGGAGGCAATCCCAGTTTTGCTAATCCATATCAAGATATTGCCGGCACACCGGGTGCGTCTTACCCAACGAATCCATTTCCTTACACTGTCCCCAAACCCGGCCAGAAAGTTAGCTTTGGGCCGCTCTATCCATTGGAAATGGATAACCTCAACGCGAACTTCGATGTGCCTTACACCTACAACTTCAACCTGAATGTTCAGCGCTCCTTGCCCAGCAGCATGGTGCTGACGGTTGGTTATGTCGGTTCGCTGGGACGAAGACTCGTTCGGGCGTGGGATGACGATCCGATAACCCAGGCTGGACACGATGCCTGCTTGAGCGGCACTGGAACAGGTGCTCCCGTTTCAATCGGCGGCAATACCCTGTCATGCGTGCAACTGGCGGGCGAGCAGTCACTCTATTTCCCTGGCGACAAGCTGCAGCCGGCGACTGTTCCAGGCTCGCAAATCCCAGGAGTGCTCCCCAACGGCCTCCCTGACTTTCTGTCGATCGGCGGCATGCACACGGAGGGCGCGTCGAACTATAACTCACTGCAGGTGTCTCTATCCAAGGCGCCGACTCACGGTTTATATTTTGAAGTTGCCTACACCTACAGCCATGCCCTGGACAACGCATCCAGCCTGGAAGATTCCGTCGCAAACGGCTACAACACCAACGCGGTTCCTGGTTTCCAGTATCTGAGCTATGGCGATTCCGCCTACGATGCACGCCATCGGCTTGTGGGGCTCTACAACTATGGAATTCCGATGCCGCGCAGCTTGAAGGGAAATGGGACAATGCGCATGGCGCTAGAAGGCTGGCATTTTTCCGGCATCACAGCGCTACAAAGCGGATTCCCAGTCACCATCTACGACGGCGGAGTTTTCAACTCGCTCTATTGCGATGAATTCAGTTTTGTGGAATGCCCGGACGTTCCCAACACTTCCACGTTCCATATCAAGACCATGAATCCCAGGCGAGCTGGGAATTATTGGTTCAATCCGGCCACCTTCTCGCAGGAGCCAATCGGTACTTTTGGAAACACAAGGCGCAACTTCTTTCATGGTCCCGGATTCAATTATTCCAATTTCGAAATCTACAAGAATATTCCGGTTGGAGGATTGGAAAGCAGGCGCTATGTCCAACTGCGCCTGGAGGCCTACAACGCCTTCAATCACGCAAATTTTTCCAATCCGAATGGCAACTTCGGCGCAGGATCGCCGGTCTTTGGGTCCATTAATTCAGTCGATCAACCCGTCAATACTGGTGCAGACCCACAACCGGCGCGGGCGATTCAGCTGGCCGGCAAGTTTTATTTCTAGCGCTCGCTCGCATGAGAATAAGATGTTGGACCGGCATGAAGCAAAGAACCCTTGAATTCCCGCCCTTTCTGCTTGCTGCGACTTTCTGGGGAGGTGGGACTTCGCTGTGTCGTTTATTGCTGCGGCTGCGATCGATCAAACACAAGGTGCGTTGTACATCGGAGCCGCTCACACAAATTTGCATTTCGCGACGCGCGCCACCTTCGGTCTGAGCCACGCCGAAGCCGGCGGCGGAACGAAACTCCCCCAACATGGCTTTGGTAATCAGGACGGAGTCTTTGCTGGCTTCGGCTTCTTTCTTACGGCGAAAGCCGAGGACAGGGGCGAGGATCCGAATGCGCAGCTCGCCTTTGTTGATGCGGCGGCCTGGCTTCGGTACGATTCGTCTAACGATTCGTCTAGCGAATCGTCTAGGGTTCCGAGCGACCCAGTGTGTCGAACAGCGGCGAGGCCGGGATCAAGGACGGATTGTCGTCGACGACTGAGATCGACAGAATCTGAATCTTGTCGTTGTTGGGCAGGGTAAGCGTGCGAGCACCCGCGGGCACGTCCAGCGAGTACACAAAGAGATAGGAATACTGGTACGGCTCGTTGAGCCCCTCCGCTGTGTGGTGGTGAGACGCGTACCAGCCCAGTGAAGCCTGCTTGATGTAACCCGGCTTCAGGCCGATGTAGTCATCGGGATAGCGCCATGGGAGCGGCCGGGTGTCGCTCGCCGAATGGAGGGTAGGCCATACGGCGTGGTTGGCGGAGACGGCCCAGTCACGGTCGGAAGAATTTTTCCAGAGGCGCGTATCCCACTGGCCAATCCAGCCGGTCCACGACTGAATGTTCAGTTCGGCGGAACGATTCCCGACACGAAAGAGCGCCTTCTGATCATCCGAAGAAGATGCTGCGGCCAACAGATAGATGCGGTTGAATCGGCCCTCAGGCAGGGCAAGCGTCTGCCCCCTGGCCATAACAGCGTTCGGCATGCCGGTCTTGGCTGCGGCAAGCTTAAAGCTGACCGGACCGTAATCGATCTTAACCGGAAGCATCTCGGCAGGCATCGCGTTTCCCTTGCCGTCGATGCCTCCATCTTCGACCTTCGTATCATCGTTGCTGGCGACGGCGTGATCGTAGCGCAACTCGACGGGCTGCGCTCGCGGTCGAGCAATTCGAGCTTCGGGCGGTGCGAGGCGCACAGCAAAGGTGCGCGGCTGATACGGCGTGAAGGATGCAATCAGGTCGCCGTGGCTCACTTCGGCTGGCCCAATCGGCTCCTCCTGAGCATTGACTTCGCGCGCCGACCTAATTGGCGCAGCAAAGGACACCCGCAGGTTTGGCATCGGAGAACCGTTCAGCTCCACCATGCGCAGAACAAGCTCATCGCTCTCCTCGGCCTTTTTGAGCGCAAGCACGCGGACAACAGGATTGCTGACATGCACAAGTGAGAAGCTCTTGCCGAGCGTTCCCGGATGACGTTCCGTCGTAAACGAGATCAGCGGATCGTTTAGGCGATATGCCTGCCACAGCGTCTGCCCCTGGCGCCAGTTGCCGGAGTGCCCCGCCAGGCCGAGTATGATGTCGTGATGCCCCCAGTCCTGATTCGTCTGGTCGCTGAAGTTGCCGGGATGGCCGTCGGCCGCAGGCTTTGCTGCGGGAGAACGCAGCAACGTCACGCGAATCGTTTGATCGCCGGGTTTGTCCGAGCCGTTTTTTACGTCGGTCAGCAGAGTCACGCCGAAGCTTCCACTGTTGTCGGTCAGATCGATCCAACGATGCGAGCCAACCTCATACTGCCGCGCCTGCGAATTAGACCTCTCGACGGTACCGATGTCCCAGCTGTAGGTTGCTTCCGGGTTCGAAGCACTCAGTGAGAAAGCAGCCTTGAGATTGGCGCCCGCAGTGTTCCAGTCGATTCGATCGCGCAGTTCGACCCGGTTGCCGGCATCGCCTGCAGCAAGGCTGACGGTTTGGACAAACCGGGAGCCTTCGGTTTGCCGCGTCACTTCAAGCGAGACGCGTGCCGGGCCATTCTCGCTGATGTGAATCTCCGCAGGGCCGCTGACAAACGTGCGCGGGACAGCCTGCTCCTGTGCGAAATCCATGTTCCAGGCCGGATATTGACGGGGGACATCGGTCGAGATCGCCAGCCTGAGAGGTGCGGAGAGTAATTCCCTGCTGAGTGTCTTGTCATAGATGCTCGACACATCGCCGTCCCCGTTGAGCAGCACTCGATAACGCTGGTTTTCAAGCGAACGATCGGATGCATGCAGCGCTTCATTCGCTGCTGGTTGTCGGGCGGGGCGCACGTCGAACACAGCATAGCCGACCGAGAGCATGCTGGCCACGAAGACCACCTTGCCGCTTTCCCACTGCGCAGGCATCTGCTGCCCGTCGGGGCCATAGACGCGTACTGCCCTGGGGGCGCCGCCGGGAAACTCAACCGCAGCCTCAACCAGATCCTGGCGAGCGATGTTGAGCGGGTTGTAGACCACCACGGGCACGCCCTGCGTTCGCGTATCGAGGCCGGATGAAACAGCAGCGCTTGCACTGGTGAGCACAGCGGCGAACTGATTGGCTGCGATCAGGTCGTCATTCCAAGCATACTGATATGCGCGTGGCGTCGATGTTCCCGCGCCCGTGTCATGAGAGTGCCCGGCGAGCGCCAGCATCCATGCGTCATTCAGCCGCTGCTGCGGATAGGCGCGCGCGCCAAGCCATTCGGCGGCGAGCGAAGCTTTCTCCGCAGCGTCGGCAAGATTCTCATCCTCGATGATCCAGCGTTTGTGATAAGCCTGCGACGTAAGCGAGCCGGCAGAGTGGTCGGTCAGTTCCAGGTCGCCCTCGTACCGTGGCATCTGCGCGGCCATTGCCGGCGTGATGGCATTGAACATTTTATCGGCGGAGGACTCGATCACATGCACCGGCCCTTCTCCTACGCGCACCATTACCGAATGTGCGGGGAAGGACGGCGCCCCGTTCAGCTTTGGCAGGGACGGTAGTACGGTGTCGCTCTTGGTCGCGATGGCTTCGAGCACTTTGATGGTCGACTCCTCGGCCGCTCCACCGATGTCTCCGGTGCCCACGTAGTGGTAATCGGCGAATATACCCGAGGCTTTGCCATCAAGATCGATGCGCTTCACCCAGTCCGTATCGGCAGCAGCGAGCGTGCGAAGCCGACTGGCCTGTTCCGGGGTGAGCGGCGGACTCTGTGCGCTGCTCAACAGAGTCTGCTCCATGGACGTTGCCGGCGCTTCGCTCAGGTCGGTATAGACCTGGCTTCCATATGCACCGGGATTCAGGGCCGCAACCACGCTCTTGCCGTCCGGACCGACCCAGATGCCGACGTTGAATGGAACACCGTCCAGGGTGTGCTCCGGCGAATTGGGTCCGCCGACTTCGGCGCCCGGATGCCAGCGTACGCCAAGCTTCTGGGTCGAGAACCCCGTGAGTCCGGCATGGGCAAGAATCGTGGGCAGCGAGGAGGGAAATCCAAAACTGTCTGGCAGCATGAATTCGTTACTGGCCTTGCCGAACTCATGACGAAAATACGTATTGCCATACAGTACCTGACGGAAGATTCCTTCGGCACTGGGCAAGTTCACGTCGCCTTCCTCCACCGAAGAGCCGGCGGGGAACCACTGTCCATTCGCGACGTATTGCTTGATCCGCGCGTAGTCGCCGGGGAAGTACTCCTTCATCAGGCGGTAGCGGTTCGCGCCGGTCCAGTTAAAGACATAGTGCGGATACTTATCCATGTAATCGAAGTTCACCCGCATTGTCTGGAGAAGGAACTGGCTGATGGTCTGCGGAAACTCCCATCTCCATTGCGTATCCAGATGAGCGTAAGGTACGACAAAAAGTGTAGGGGTCTTGGTGATGTCCGGTGTGGTCTTCGTCTGACCGATGGCGGCAGTTACCAAGACAAGCATCAAGGCTAGGGATGCAACGGATCGCAAACTGCGCCGGCCAGCGGCGCAAACCTGACGGAAAGCAACAACCATTCTAAATCTCTCCCGGGAAGAATCATGTTGGCAGAAAAACCGTAACGTGCGATCGGTGAGAACGGGCCCGAGTTCCGGCACACAATCGGGCGCCGCATCCGGCTGTCGCCTTACCTGACGTCAAACAACATCTGAAAGCCGCGGTCCATGTGGAATTGGTTGTGACAATGAAAGAGCGTCGAGCCCTCATCCTCGGGCACCCAGTCGACCTCCATCCGCTGCTGGGCGCCGATGAGCACAACATCCTTCAGCAGGCCGCTGGTGACTCTGCCGTCAATGCGCGTCAGTTCAAACGAACTGCGATGCAGATGCAGCGGATGCGCGTCGGAACTGGTGTTGTGGAATGCGAACCGATAGTGCACACCTTTGCGCAAGGCTACGGGCGGATCTGATGAGCGAAAGCTGTTGCCATTGATTGTCCATCGTTCCATGCCGTTCTGTTCCAATCCGCTCTCCCCGGCAGGGATACGTCGGAAGACCATCGGCAGTATGACGTCGGCAGGCGGCTGCAGCCGCTCCAGACCGAACTGCGTGTAATCCCACGGCGCAACAGCGGCGCGTGCATTCGTCGCGCTCCGACTCTGGCCCGCGTATTCAACCAAGACACCCAGTCCCGCGCCGCGAACGTCATCCTCGGTCGAGCCCAGAATCCACAGGCCAGGATGGCTCATCTCGACGATTGCGTCGATGCGTTCGCCGGCGCCCAGATCGAGCGAAGGAACCTTACGAGGCCGCGGCACGGGATTTCCATCCAATGCGATGACAAGAAATTCGTGGCCAGGAAGGGCAATCTGAATATTTTCGGTGGCACTTGCGTTGAGGATGTGGAACAGAACGCGTTGTCCTTCTTTTACGCGAATCGGTATGCCGTGACCGAGCGCTTTGCCGTTGATACTTCCAATGCGGTAGCCGACCTCGACCATGCTGGGGCCCCAATCGGTCTCACCGAACTGTTCCCCGGCAGAGGGGTTGTCATCGTCGTCCATGTCCATGAAGAACGGTTCCCACTCATGCGTGGAGAGAAAGATCTCCTGGTCGTAGCGCCCGGGATTCTCCTTCGGCTCAACGTAGACGAACCCGAACTGGCCGCTGTAGACGCCCACCGTGAGATCGTCCATGGTCATCACGTGCGAATGAACCCATCGCGAACCGGCCGCCCGCGGCGTCATGCGATAGCGAAGATGCCCATGCGGCGGCACAGACGAGCTGTTCTCCTCCTCTGTGCCATCAAGTGCGGTGCGCAAAGCAAAGCCATGCCAGTGCACATACTCTGGAACGCTGGTGTCGTTGAACAGGTCCACGGTGACCGGAATGCCTTCGCGCAGACGAATCAGCGGCCCCGGTGCGCTGCCGTTGTATCCGGTGGTGAGGATCGTCTTTCCGGGAGCAACGTCGACCTTCACCGGGCCAATGCGCAGTGTGACATCGGCGGGCGAGGTGGGTCCCGGCACAGCTGCCCATCCGGGGCCTGCGGCAACTCCGGCGACGGCCGCCGCGGCAGCGGAGAGAAAACCGCGGCGCGTCAGCAGCCCGTCACTCCAGATTCCTTTATTTAGTGAGGGTTCGACGATAGAGTTCACTTCCATCCGTGCCTACAAAGCAAATTGCGAGGGTCGTGTTATCGGCCTCAAGAACCGTGAAGCCGTTGACCTTTTGCCGGAACACGGAGCGGTCGTACGGATTCATCTCGTAGAGGCCGGCGCCGCCCCCGCCACTGACAAAGAAGTGGACGCTTCCCTCCGGCTTCAGTTCCTGCAGGTTGTGATCGTGGCCGTTCAGATATACATCGACGTGATTCTTCTTCAGAATGGGAAGAAGCCGCGCGATAAGCTCCTTGTTGTCGCCGCGCGTCGCCGAATAGATATGATAGTGGCCGAAAACCACTTTCCACGGTGCAGTGCTCTTGGTAAGTTCCTCGTCAAGCCACTTCAACTCCGCTTCGTCGACCGCTGGAGTATCAAAGGCGAAAAACTGTACAGCGCCGGCGGTGAAGGTGTAATACGGCGAGGGCATATGCCAGCTTGGGCTTTCGGCCGAATAAAGAATCTCCGCCGCCGGGCTGTCAGCTCCGCCCCAGTCATGGTTGCCGAGCACGGCATAGAACGGAATATGCATCGGACTGTAAAGCTGTTCCCACTCGGTCTGCCAGCGCGGATCCTGGGGACTTGTCATGCCGCGCGGGTAAAAATTGTCGCCGAGAGTCAAACCGAAATCGAACGGATGAGTCTTGTGATACGCCACCATCGCCGCCGCGGTCTGCTTCTGCGCCGCCGAACCAGTTCCAAAGTCGCC
>DATDLS010000092.1:0-37721 GCA_036519195.1 Occallatibacter sp.
CCCCAGTAAGAATAGATGTGTTAGCCGCATCTGAACCTTCCTTAGGTGACTACATGCTGCTTTTCAGTTTAACTGGCCTACCCCCGTTCTGAACTTTGGCGCACAGGCGGGGAATCCTCTGGTTTCAATGTCTAACATCCCAACTTACCCGAGCCAGACCCAACATTGCTGTCACCAAGGGCAATCCGTCGCTTGATGCAGTGAGGTTTCTGCCGGCTCGATACTGTTTACTCATGGGTAACTGACGGCTTGGCAACATTTCCGGATTGGCGACCATCCGACCGGAACCGCGGTTCGCGTCTCCCATGTGGTCGGAGAGCGCATTATGCACTCATCGAGATTAACTTCCGGACAGGAAGCTTTGCTAACGCGAAGTACGCTTCTAAGTGTTTACCAATCAAGCGCACCACGAAGGACTTGGGCGCATCGTACCGGGGACTACGGTTGTGAAATCTTCACTAAGGTAGATTTTCAGAGAAAGTCTGAATCTCTACTCCATCCAGGTCAGCCTCGGCGACGTTGATCGTAGCCTTCCCAAATCGTCGAAGCATATGAGTTCGGCCATCAGGCTCAGGGGGTGAGAACTCACAAATTTCAAGGGAGTAACGACCCGGCAGTGCCGCGTATTCAAAGTTGCCATCTGCTTGCACGACAGCGCCAGCACCACCCATATTGTCGATCGTGCCTATCTCGCGAGCGATCATCACTGAAATATGCGCAGGCTGCTCAGGTAGATCGCCAATCACCTTGCCGCGGACCCTATGCAGCATCGGACGCGCTATTCGCACCTGCAGCCCTGAGATCACTTCTCCAGCCGCAATATCAAATCCAATTGCGTCTTCCAGGTCGTGGGCGTTGGGATACAGAAAGTCAAAGTAGCGCTCCTCTATCGAAGGTGGCTCCTCGGACGGATTCGTGACGGCTGGCTTACGAAGCATGCCCGCCATGCGGAGAAAATACCGCGCAGGCCGCAGAGGCGGCGAGCGGAAAGTACCGTCCTTTGAAATCTGATGATCGCCAGAATCGCTGATGTATCCCGATTTGTCTCTTTTCGCACCCGATCTAAACAGGGTGAACCAGCACCGCTCTGGCGGCTCACCCTCCTCGTCAAGCGCCTGGCCCGACAGGAAACCTCCAGGCGTGAGATGAATTTCAAGGACCTTTGAATCCTCTGGCGTCAGGACGAAACGCTCGTGGTGCGGAGCATATTGAGGGTCGTAGACAGCTAACGAGTACTCACCCCGAGACAGTTCAATGAACGAGAAACTGCCGTCCTCGTTGGATTCAGCACGTGTCTCGCCAGGGACTCCGATTCGATAGAGCATTACATCCGCTGGAGTGAGACGTTCTCCAGCCGTTTGATCCAGAACATGAATAGTCACAGATCGGTCCATATGTGCTCCCCTGGACCGATTCTAATTCGACCCCGTTCTTGAGGGGATGAAAAGAGCCGCCTTTTTTCGTGGTCTCTATTGGTGTTTGGATCATCAAGGTAAAGGTCGGCTTATATTTACGAACGGTGCAAGCGAGCCTTAGTTGAAGAATTCAGGCAAAGCGCTCATCCAGGCCGGCTAAGGGTCAACTCGCGGGTTCCGGTCGAGTGGTCGGAAATAACCGGCCATCTATATAGTAGTTACGAGAACAGAAAGCGAAAAGCGGTGATCGCCACGAGCACTGCCAAGCCATCCGAAAAACTTGCGACATGCCGACTTCAGGGTACTTATCTAGCGTCAACAAGTGACTTGGTATTTGGCACCAACCGAGGAAGCGAAGACGAGTTCGCGTTCATTTGCACTCCTGAAGTGAGCCAAAAGGTCAGGCAGTTTTCGCGACGGTCGCACGGCCACTTCTTCTCGACCCTGGCGTTCGCCAGTTTTACCGCCGTTTCGAGGGCTTCGGCTGCCTCTACCTTCACGTCCGGTTTCACACCAACTCCTTCCCAATCAGCCTTGCCGAAGGGGTTGATCGCCTTCTCCTCGGGAATGCCGATACCGAAGTGTTCGTCAATACGGTGGAAAGCGCCTGCGTGGGCACCACCGCGGGTGGTCTCTCCCACCATCGTGGCGCGCTTCAACATCTTCAAGTCGTAGCTAAACTGCTCCGCACCCGACCATGTGGAGCCCGATGTCAACACATACACCGGCTTATCTGCCAGTTCGTTGCCAACGACTGGGGACCGCGTCCAGGAGTCCACAGTGGGAGTTCCCCTCGGCTCGTACATATATTCCGGATGATCGAACAAGTAGCTGGCAATGAGCGACACCGAATCCGGAGTGCCACCCGTGTTATCCCGCAGATCAAAGATGATGGCATCCGCTCGGTTCAACGAGGCCATCGCGGTTCTCATCGTTGATCCACACACAGAAGTATCGGGAAAAAAGTCGAGATTGAGATACCCGATATTATGCCGCAGGGTCTCAATCTTTCTTATCATGCAGTTTTGCTGTAGCATCGCATTGCGAAAGCGCGCGAGGCCATCGGCTGTCTGCGGGGGTGGCCCCTCTGGCAGAGGCCTCAGGCTATATTCCATCGAGAGGTGCATGTCTTGGCTTGCCTCCCTCATCTGCTTGGTCAGCAGATCTGCAAAGGCTTGGCCATCTGTCACCGCGTCGTCGTCGCCGCTTTTCTCATGCGCCAGCAGAGCATCTGCCGTCCTTTGCGCGACATCCCGGTCAAAATAGTGCTGCTTCAAACTGGCATTGGCTCGGCTGATCACCCGTTGCCTTTCCACTGCGTCGATGCTGGAATTCTGGGCCACAGGCGCGACTGCTTCTCTTCGCGCACTTACCAGCTCCGA
Organism: Occallatibacter sp.; assembly: GCA_036519195.1. Lineage (GTDB taxonomy): Bacteria > Acidobacteriota > Terriglobia > Terriglobales > Acidobacteriaceae > Telmatobacter. The sequence goes on from DATDLS010000092.1 coordinate 2,798, forward strand.
CGCCCCACCGAATACGGTCAAGCTGAAGAAGCCGATGGCCAGGGCCGAAACGTTCTTGGCTGTTGAACACATGAATCCTTCCTGCACCTACTGAGCGAGAAAACAACCGTTCATCTTCGATCACAGGGACGTATTAGCGCGACGCCTCTTGTGGCTGTACGCACTGTGGAACCATGCCAAACGGAAAAGTCACGGGATGGCCCAACAGGATGATGTCGCGTCGAATCATCTCCTGTTCATAGGCGGTGCCATCCAGTTCGGCATGCGACGGATAGACCATCCGCAAGACACTGCAAGGAGCAAGGTACAACAATGCGTCCGCCTGATCGGCAAGCGTGAGCGGTATTGCCGGCGCATGACCTCCTGAGATGACAGATTGCGCCGGAAGCGCGCCAACCCAATTCCCTGAAAGCGGCACCATCACCGGCACCGGCCACGAATCGAAGCGCCTATCCACATCTCCACGATTGTCGATCACATTCGTTCCGAAGACGACAAGATAAGGATTTGCGCCGGCAGCGCGAAGTTCTCTCTCGATATATCCAGGGCCAAGATGTGTCTTGTCGAGCGGCACGTTCTGATGTTGTTGCGCCGCAAGCTCGAACTGCAGCGCCTGGTCATGCCCGCGAAGAAAGTGCCCCGCCCCCATGATGAGCAAGGCATGGTGGTGCTTTGCCAGTACCTCCGTTTTTACTACCTGCGCATACCACTGCTCCCGTTCGCTTTCGAATGGAGCCAAATCTGCGGAATTCTTGATCTTGCTCCAATCACTTGGCGGGCTCCCCATCAGAAGGCGAATGCCCCGCTTGCCCGGGCGTCGCAGATTAGCGTCGCGGACTGCCTTGTAGAGCCATCCATATACAGGAGAGACAGGTTCGGTATCCGCCACCATATTGCGCCAAGCCTGCTGAACTTCATCGAATTGGACATCCTCGCCGGCAACATAGCGGTCAACCGTCTTCTGATAGAGCCCGTTTCCAAACTCCACGACGATGTCGTCCACTTGATCTGAGAATCCCGGCCTCTTCACCAGCATGCAGAGCCACTCATATTCCTGTTCGTTGTCGTGGACTTCGCCAAGCATCACGATGTCGTGTGAGTGAAATGACTGAATCATGGCGCTGTCGGCGTTCTCCAGCATTGGTTGTTCCGCAGGGATCGGAGCCTGCCCGTATTCTAAAACTGTGTTCGAGTCTCGATTCCCGCTCCGGAGAGCCAATGTCACCCCTTTCGCAACCGCGTTCCCGTTTGCGCTCAGATCTCGTTGGCTGACGCTTTGGGACGCGGTCTTGAATGCTCTCTGCACCATCGGCCACCCAACCGATCGTGCATTCACATTCCGCGCTTGAATTGAAACAACTCGATCCCGCTCGCCGGCGCCACTGCGGCCTTCCGCGAGTAGCGCGGACTTGCTTGGGTTTGACGCGCTCACCTCTGTCGCTGCCGACGACCGTGCCTGCGGTTCGCCCGTTCCCCCTGAAACAGATTTGTTGGCGGCATTCCGATCACCGCCCACAAGCGCGTCAGGATCCACTGCGCGATTGAGGCGCTCAATGACAGTTTCAATCGGCGACATCCGTGCATTCGTATCCGAGGGCGACGGGTATGGAATCGGCCAACTCACGACAAATCCAAAAGCACTGATCGCGATCATCGACAGAGTGCCGCCGAAGAGAATCGAACCGCGCCCCAGCGGTCCCTTGTCCAGGACCTTGAAGGACGGAATGCCCTCGGCATTGAGCGAATGTGGTGCCGCTTCCGGCATCGCGTAAGAGTTCAGGTAGGCCCGCGGCAGCCCAGCAAAAACATCGGCTACGAGGTCCCACCAGAGGCGGGCTCTCTTGAAGAAGCCTATCTCGTCGCGGAGACGGTCCCGAATCAGTTGCAGAGCCTCGCCCTCGTATTCATTGCGAAAACTCGGCGGATACAGTCGAAGCAGGCGGATGTACATCTTCTCAGACATAATCCCCCCTCAGGATTTTCCTGGTTCGCGCGACGCGCAAAACGTCGGCCATCTTCTCGGCCTCCGAACGCGCCAGCTTGCGGCCGGCTGCAGTCAACCGGTAGTAGCGCCGGCGCTCCTGGTGTACTTCGGTGTCCTCAGGCCGGTCAACCTCCTCGATCAGCTTCCCCGCAAGGAGCGTCTGAATCGAACTATACAAGGTTCCAGGCCCAAGGCGCAGACGTCCACCGGTCTGTTCCTCGACTTGCCGCATGACTGCGTATCCGTGTAGGTCGCCATCTGCGAGAGCAAGCATTATCTGGAAAGCAGCGGAAGGTAGCGGGTCAAGTTTTCGTTTTGGCATTGTTCCTCGATGATCGGTATATCGATTATCGACTGTATCTCCACTGTATTTGCTTGTCAACTCTCGGGAAAGTCTGGATGACTTTGCGAGGCGCCCTAAACTACTCCGACATGGTCAACCAAGTCAGTTGTTGCCAACCCAAATCACTCATGAAACGATGGTTACGCGCGGATCTCAGGATTACTCCCCGTAAACGCCGCAGGGCCCTGGCACATGGCAAACGAACTGAGACTTTCATTGCTGGGGCAGAGCCGACATAGCGCTACTGTTTAGGCCTGAATGGAAAACGCTCAAGGGTGAGGGATTCTTCAGCCGGGTCCACGCGGATTTTTTTTAGAGGCGCTGACACCTTGGCACCGGGTGACAATCACGCCCAGATCTGCCGATAGATTTCTTCGATTTCTTCTCTCGTCGGGATGCGGGGATTGTTTGTCGGTGAGCCTGAATCCAGCGCCTGCTTTGCCATAGTCGGAATCAGTGAGAAGTACCGCTCCTCAGCGATCCCGTACTTTTTCGGAGATGGGACTCCGAGGTCCTGATTCCGCTCGAACAGTGCGTCGATAAGTCTCTTCCCCGCTTTGGCGTCAGAGTCCGAAGGTTCTGCAACTCCCATCGTTCGCGCACATTCCGCGTAGCGTCCCTCGCCTGCCTTCACTGAAAACGATGTGACGGCGGGAAGGAGCATCGCGTTCGAAAGTCCGTGTGGCACATGAAAATGCGCTCCAATCGGCCGGCTCATTCCATGCACCAGGGCAACGCTTGCATTCGAGAAGGCCATACCGGCCTGGGTCGCGGCCAACATCATGGATTCGCGCGCGCGGCGATTCCCAGGATCGTGAAATGCGGTCGGCAGCTCGGCCCAAATGGTCTTCATCGCCGCCAACGCCAAAGCATCGGCAAAAGAGTTCGCTTTGCGGCTCACATACGCCTCGATTGCGTGGGTCAGCGAATCGGTGCCGGTATCCGCAGTTAACCTTGCCGGCATACTCATCGTCAATTCAAAGTCCACGATCGCTGCATTGGGCACGAGCGGAGCGCCCCCAATGAGCATCTTCTCGTCGGTTTCCGAATCGGTGATTACGGTAAAGCGCGACACCTCCGACCCTGTGCCAGCGGTTGTGGGAATCGCCACGTGGGGCGGCCCCTTTTTCCGAATCTCGTTCGGCACTTTGTAATCGCGGGCATGGCCGAGGTTCGATGAAAGCATGCCGATAGCCTTGGCTGAATCGATGGGACTTCCACCACCCAGACTCACCAAGGCGTCATGCTCGCCGTCGACGAAAGCTCGTAAGCCCGCTGCTACCGCTTCGGTCGTCGGGTCCGGTACAGTCTCCGAATAGACCTCACAGGCTATGCCTGCTGTTTCGAGATGATGGCGGAGAGACTCCGCGAGCCCCACTCGCACCAGGAAGGCATCCGTCACGATGAGAGGATGCTTGACTTCCAGGCGCTTGAGAATGCTCGACATTTCAGAAATTGCGCCGCCGCCGATTTTGATGACTGACGGAAGAAGGACTTCGATTGCCATTTTTGCCTGCCTTCATTTTTGCGCAACCAACGAATTCGCGCCTAGGCTTTCCTCTAGGCACGATATTGATATTAAGGGCCGGCTGGCAACGAGTTCACGCTCGCTCTTATCTGCTGGGAGGATCTTAGAGCCAAAGGCAGTGAGGAGCCAACGGCAGTGAGCACTCCACACTGACTCGAACATTGGTCAAAAATGCCTTCGTCCGTGCCGTCAACAGTCTGGACCCGATTTTCACACAGACATCGAACAAGCTCACGGTCGCACAGCAAAAAGCCCTTATCGCAATGATCCGGCAAGATGGAATAGGGTTAAGGATCGACCTCGGTTCTGCAGTCGATCGGATTGCCGGTTTCTACGCTCCAGTCCGCAATCGGTGCGCTCCATGACCAGAACATCCTGAGAGACGATCCAGTTGACGGCAAGATCCGGATGCGTTTCGAGGATCCGCTTTTTGGGCAATCGGTCCGCATGACCTTTATGGGTTGAACACCAACCATAAAGAGCGCCGACCATTCACCTCAAGCCCGCCATGCGCGGGCTTTTCCCCTGGTATTTCCCACCTCGCAATCTGGAGCTTCCCCATGACAGAAGAAACCAGGGAACTCACATTGAGCCAGGTCACGATGACCCTCTCTGCCGCGTCCGGTACGGAAGCCTGCACCAAGCTCCCGAACGGCCTGATAACTCAGGGAGGCCGATCCCCGCAGTGACCACAAAGGAGCCTTCCCGGCCGGTATCCGGCACCGGCCTGCCGCTTGCCGGCCTGGAAGTCTGGAACCCCAAACACCGCGCGGCTGAGTTTTCGACCTCAGCACGCGTCGCCTCGTTCGCACTCGCGGGCGGCAAAGGGCTCACATCGTGTCGGTTGCCCAATTGATTCGCCCTGGGGAACCGATTGCTGACTTATTTTCCCGCGCGCCCCGGCATCACCGCCAGGACCCGGCAGCGATTTTTCCCTGCCGCGCTCCACGCCAGGGCCATATCGCTTTCCACGTAGACGCAATCGCCGGCTTCCAGAGATTCATCCAGTCCACCCGCATCCAGTTGCAGACGACCCTCGAGCACATACATCAGCCCGCTGGTCTCGTTGAGCGGAGCAGACGTGCTGGCGCCGCCGCCGGCCGGAAAGTCGATCATCTGCGCAACCAGCCTTGGTGCGCTTCGGCCCGACTCGATCGGCGGCCCGGAAAGCACCGCGCCGTCGCCGGCTGCATTCAATGGAGTCACCCGCACCTGCTCCATTCCCCGCTCGGCGCCACTCAGGTGCGCCTTGCGTGTAATCGAGAGCGTGTGATGCGCCGGCTCGTTAAAGAAATGGCTCAGTCCCACGCCGTAGACACGGCTGATAGTCGCCAGCGTCGGCAGGGTCGGCACCATCCGGTCTGTCTCCAGCTTGCTGAGCAGCGCTGTGGACAGACCCGACTCTTCGGCCAGTCGCGCCAGCGTCAGCCTCTTCTGCGTCCTGAGCGCACGCAATTTCGTTCCAATGCAATAGGGCTCCAGCGACCAATGTGCGTAGGAAACCGGCTTACTCATTTCACTTTCTCCTCAGAAGCGGAACGATCAGCTTCAAGGTCAGTCTGCCAGCCGCTGAGGCTTCCATTCTGGAAGGTTTTCTGAAGGTTTTCTCCCGCCGGCCTTTGAACAGCACGCCACGCTCCGACGCGGTCGAGGACCTGGATCGCGAACCCGAACCTGCATTCCATGTCCAGCTCCGGCATCGGCTGGCGCGCCGGCAATACTCCCAAGAACACGTTCGATGTCCGGGACGGCGCTCGATGGATGCACGAGGATTAGTCCTCAACCGCCGACCTCACCAGCACGGTCAACAGCTTGCCTGCCTACGATCTGAGCAAGGTGTACGCCCGCAAACTGGGCGCCAACCGCCCGTGCACTCTGCAGGCGTTCATCCCCCCGATCTGAATATGCCCGGCCGGTACCCGTTCATGCGCAACTCCCGTGCAGCAGCAAGCCGGCAAGATGTTCAACCGGGGGCACGGCTTTCATTGACCACCGCACCTCTTCCCCCGCCCGCAGGCACGCTCGACAACGAGCTGATTCTCACCGCCGGTCCGAGCGTCGCGCTTACCCAAATCAAATATGGAAGGGACCTAGGAATCGGAAATGCCACTCCCCCGATTTGCTTGTTCTCGCAAGCTTTGATTACCAATTTCCTCGGTCGATTACCTCGCCTGTTCGACCATTCCTCCGTCCATCCAATTCGCACCTGAAAATCCCGGCCGACGCACGCAAACAAGCAGCAATGACGGCCATTTTGCGCTTTGGAGCCCACGCCCTGGTTCGAGGGCCGGGGCGTGAGTTGAAACATTCTGGACCTCGTTGAAGATGCGCCGGTTCCGGTACACAGTTTCGGATTTTAAGGTTTACTTATTAGTAACATAGTAACCACTTCTTATTACTTTTTACTCCCGCTACAAGACCAAAATTACCTTCACCTCCCCTTGCACACAGCGCATAATTGCTTTGTCCCAGGAGTTAATACAACTCCAAGAAGTTCGCCTTTCCCGGGATCGTGCTCTTCTCGCTGGCCAGATTTTCCAGTTCGGAGTCACAGGCAAGCAACCTTCGCGGCTGCCATTCGCCCGATGCGAATGGTTTAACAAAGGCAAGCACACAGACAGTCACTCCGAGGTAAGGCGTTGGATCGGCCCCATCAACCGTCAAGCTTATTGCAGGGGTCCGCTGCCCCAGGCAGCGAGACTCAAACCTTTGCCCTCTCGTTCGCAGGCTTGCGTCTGGAAGCAGACGGCACGCTGTTCCGCGGGGAGACGCCGCTTCACCTGCCTCCGCGCGAACTGGCTGCATTGCGGCTGCTGCTCGCCCATGCCGGTAAGATTGTTACGCCGGCCGAGGTCAAACAGGCGCTCTGGGGTGAACTCCACGTAACCGCCGACTCGGTGCCACGGCTGCTTTCCTCGCTGCGCGCGCACCTGCATCCGGACAACTGCATTCAGACCGTCTACAAGCGCGGCTACCGCTTCTTCGCCCCGGTCGCGAGCGGAGGTCTTGAAACCGCGCCGGTTCTTCCCCGCCTGGCAATTCCGCCCTTCACCATTGAGGTCGGCGTTCCTGTCCATCTCGGCACCCTGCTCGCGGAAGAAACCATGGCCCGGTTGAGCAACGCACAAACGCCGCAGGCCTCGGTACTGGCCCGCGACTCGGTCTTTACACTTGCGCAACGCGGGATGACTGCGCAGCAGATTGGCGAATCGCTCCGCGCCGACATGGTGCTGGCCGGCACGCTGCGCTCCTTTCCAGCCCACTTTCGATTGCGGATGGAAATGATTCGCGTCGCTGACGGCATTCAGATCTGGGTCGAAGACCTGCTCATCGCCCGCCATACGATCGCCGGAATCGAATCGGATCTGGTCAACCGCATCGACTTTCACCTCAAGTCCCGCCCGTTCGACTCCAGACCGCTCGCTGCGCAGAGTCCGCAGCCGGTCAAAAGCAGCTCAGAAAGAAGGAGCGAGGCAACGACCCAGATGGATCTAACGCCGCGGGGTTCGTCGAGCGACTCGGAGGCAGATTTATATCCCGGCGCTCGATTGGCTGAGGCAGCCAATGCAAACGCTGTTAACCCCAGGAGCAGGGAGGAGCATGAAATGTTCTTGCGCGGTCGCCCCGAGTGGCAATCCCGGGAGCGCGATCGCGTGCAGGATGGCCTGCAGCAACTGATCCCGCGCCGCCAGACTTGACCCATCACTCGTTGCCGCCACCGTCGATCTCGTCCATCGGTGCGCCACCCAGGGATTGCCGGGCTTGATGTCTTCCTCCATTGCCGCCAACCTGGTTCACCGCACCGCTCTGAGTCCATCCAGGACTTAGGGGGATCTCCACCTCAAACCGCTTCCCGGTCAACCTGAGTTTGAGAAGATCCGCGCCATCGCGCCCGGCATGAAAGCCGAAGCCAGCGGCCCAGTCTTTTCCTCGCTGTTCGCGCCCGGCTCGAGCCAGTCGGAATCTTCGCATCTTCCCTAGTAAAGCGATAAATCTAGCCAAACCATCCCCTCTGCCTGTAGAGTTCGTTCCTAGCGGCTGACTTTCCCTTGGCGCGACTCCGCATGTCCTCCAACTGCTTTGTTCGGTGACCACGGGAAATCAGCTGAACCGGCTGCGCATCCGCCCGAATCCCTGGCTTTCAGGATTCCCGCTTCTTGGATCGCTGCCCTGGGAGGAAATTCTTCATGCCGTCTCGCTGCTGGCTTAGGTTGCTGCTCTCGTTTGCGTCTTTTGCCGTTGCTCTTGCGCCTGCCCAATTGCCTGCGCAGCAGGAACCCTGGCTCGATGTCAAACTTCCCGCCGCCGAACGCGCCCACGATCTGGTGGGCCGGATGACACTCGACGAGAAAGTCTCCCAGCTGGAGGACTGGGCCACGGCCATTCCGCGGCTCGGCATTCCCGACTACCAGACATGGAATGAAGCCCTGCATGGCGTGGCTCGGGCCGGCTACGCGACGGTCTTTCCCCAGGCCATTGGCATGGGCGCCACCTGGGATCCGAGCCTCGTTCAGGCCATGGGCGGCATCATCTCGGAAGAGGCGCGCGGAAAGTACAACGAGGCGCAGCGCGAAGGCAATCACCGCATCTTCTACGGACTCACGTTCTGGTCGCCCAACATCAACATCTTTCGCGATCCACGCTGGGGCCGCGGCCAGGAGACCTATGGCGAAGACCCGTTCCTGACCGGCAAGCTGGGCGTAGCCTTCGTGCATGGCGTGCAGGGTCCGGACCTCGATCACCTGCGCGCGGTAGCCACGAGCAAGCACTTCGCCGTTCACTCCGGGCCGGAGTCGCTGCGCCACGGCTTCAACGTTGACCCATCGCCGCGCGACCTGGAAGAGACTTATCTGCCTGCCTTCCGCGCCACCGTCACCGAAGGCCAAGTGCAGTCGGTGATGTGCGCCTACAACTCGATCGACGAGTTCCCAGCCTGCACCAACAAGATGCTCCTCAAGGATCACCTGCGCGACGCGTGGGGCTTTAAGGGCTTCGTCGTCTCAGACTGCGGCGCTATCGTCGACGTGAACCAGGGTCACAAGAAGACGCCCGATATTACCCACTCTGCGGCACTGTCAATCCAAGCAGGCACCGATCTGTCCTGCAGCATCTGGACGCCGGGCTTCAACTCCCTGGCCGACGCCGTACACCAGGGATTGGTTTCCGAAGACCTCATCACCCAGGCAGCCGAGCGGCTCTACACGGCGCGCTTCAAGCTGGGGCTTTTCGATCCGCTCGGCGTCAATCGTCTGGATAGCATCCCCTTCAGTGGAGTCGGCTCCGAGCTGAACCGGCAGACATCCCTCCGCGCCGCCGAAGAAAGCATCGTGCTGCTGAAGAACAGCGGCGTACTGCCCTTACGCGGGGAGACCCGAAAAGTCGCCGTGATCGGCCCGACCGCGGACCTGCTGCCGTCCATCCTGGGCAATTATGTCGGCACCCCGGTGCGCCCGGTCACTCCGCTCGACGGTATGAGCAGCCAGTTTCATGCTTCCTCGGTTCTGTATGCGCAAGGCTCCACGCTGGCCGACGGGGTCGGCGTGCCTGTTCCGCGCACGGCGTTTGGCGCCAGCCACGGCCTGAAAACGGAGTTTTTTGCCACACCGGACTGGACCGGACGCCCCGTGGCCGTTCTCACCCAGCCCGAAGTCCAGACTGACTGGGAGAACGCCCATCCCGTTCCCGAGATTGGAACCAACAACTACTCGGTTCGCTGGAGCGGCCAGCTGACCGTCCCCGCCGCCGGCCACTACGTTTTCACGCTCGAATCCGGCGACAGCTTTCCCTACTCGCCCCTAGAGTCCTACCGCTTCATCCTCGATGGCAAGGTAAGCTCCGAAGGCAGTCTGCGCCAGGGCGGGGATCTGTCGTCGATGGGCAACTTCAAAGCCGCGCCCGGCGCCTCGCCGACCGCGCCGCCGGTCATGCAATTCACCAAGATTCCATCCATACCCATCGACTTCACCGACACCAAGCCGCACCAGTTCACGCTCGAGTATTCGCATTCCGGCGATCAATCGGGCGGCGGCCTCACGCTCAAGTGGGAAGCGCCCGCACAGGCCTTGCTGGAAGAAGCCGTGGCCCAGGCCAAGCAGGCGGACGTGGTCGTCGCCTTCGTTGGGCTTTCACCGCAGTTAGAAGGCGAAGAGATGCGCATCAAGATTGACGGCTTCAATGGCGGGGACCGCACCAGCCTCGATCTGCCCGCCCCGCAGCAGAAGCTGCTGGAAACGCTGGGCGCAACCGGCAAGCCACTCATTGTTGTTCTGCAAAGCGGCAGCGCCGTGGCGCTGAACTGGGCAGAGGAGCACGCCCAGTCCGTGCTCGAGGCCTGGTATCCGGGTGTCGAAGGAGGAACAGCCATTGCGCGCACGCTTGCCGGACTCAACAATCCCGCCGGACGCCTGCCGGTCACCTTCTATCGTTCGCTGGACGGGCTACCCGACTTTACCGACTACAGCTTCCGGACAGCCACCGGCGGCCGCACCTACCGGTACTTCCAGGGCAAGCCCCTATGGGGTTTTGGTTACGGCCTCAGCTACTCGAAATTCACCTATGGGCCAGTCAAGTTGTCTGCAGAATCGCTTAACGCCGGCGACCCGCTGACGGCGACCGTGAACGTGACCAATGGCGGCCCGATGAATGGCGATGAAGTCGTCGAAGTCTACCTGAAGACGCCCCAGACGGACGGCCCCATTCACTCGCTGGCCGGATTTGAGCGCGTGTATGTTCCCGCTGGCCAGAGCAGGAAGGTCACATTCACCCTTGATCCGCGCACCCTGTCGAGCGTCGATGATCAAGGCAACCGATCCATCCTACCCGGCAAATACACGCTCACGCTGGGCGGCGCTCAACCGCAGCAAGCCCAGTCCGAAGTAGAAGCGGGATTCACCATCGCCGGCAAGCAGGACCTGCCCAAATAGAGATCTTGAAGCACGAGCCCCAAAATAGCTGGCAAAGAAAACGGGCAGACTCATTCCGAGTCTGCCCGTTTCTATTATCTTACTTGCTTTAATCATTCAAGAATCGACGCGGCCCCGCATCGGCTCCGACTGCTGAGCACCCCCAGGCGAGGGTTTTGCCTTCAGTCTCTCGGATAAGCAGCGCGCAGTCGTTCTTCCTGTTTCACCAGGCGTTCCTGCTGCTCGAGGCGCTCTTGCTCCCCACGTTCCAGCCTTTGCTCCTGCTCCAGACGCTTGCGCTCACTACGATCCGTGCCTTTCCACGCGGCGCCCATCCCGCTGAACTCGCCCACCAACGCGCAGATCAGGCCCCAGAGCAATACCAGAAGACCCAGCGCCGTCAACGCCAGCCCACCCATCGCGGCTGGGCCGGTGGTGGCTATGGACAAATTCAGGTTGGCGGCTGAAAAAGGGTAAGCGGCGTTGAATCCTGCGCTGCCGACGCCGTAAGCAAAAATGATGGTCAATCCGCTGGCCAGAAATAGCACAGCGAGAATCAGGGGGCCGTCAGACTTCATAAGAGTCACCTCAGTTGGTTTCATGGGCGCCGGTGCTGCGCGCCGAATGTCGAACCCACCACTGGGTAGTCGATGGTATTTCAGATGCAGACTGCGCCGCAGATGCCGCCCTGCGGGAAATTTTCTCCACTCGCTCGATCGCTGGACGCGCGCCAAAACCTTGGCAGATTGTGCGTTTGACGAACCCCGCCTGGACGGCGAATATCTGTGCAACAGCAGCCGCTTCATCGTCCGTTGTCACTTTGGCTGCATTCATGGGGAAGAGTAAAGACAAGGGAGCTTGTGGCGTCCAAGGATCACTAAATTCCGCCGAAATGAACTGTGTGCGAAAACAAATCTTCTCCGGCTCACTGAGTCCATACGTAACTGAGTCGGATCGCGAACACTTGCAGATCCACCCCCGATGCGTGCTCATGCGAGCTTCTGCAACAACATCGTCTGCATCGGCCCGGCCGAGTGGCTTGCGACTCCGCTGGCGTGGATCGATCTCGCTGAACGTCTACCGCTCTGCTCCATTCGCTGTCCCAATCGGATTCAATCGATGCCATACCCATGCCGAAGACGATCCCGGCTAAGGTCTTCTTGGACTGGCCTTCGCCAAGGGCGAACATCAGCCCGTCGACAACGATAGCGACCAGCGACAACCCGGTCGCAATCGTGCCCGCGGAAGCGGTTTTGAGAACGTTGACCGCGTTGTCCCATGGATCGCTGCCAGTCTGGGCATAGACTGGCATGGCCCCGAGGAGGACGAGCGACGGGACCGCCCATCTCTGGCAGTGCGCGAGCACGCGCCGGAAGGGTGACCGTTTGGTTGGAAAGGTGTTCTGCATAGGCTCCTCACATTTCAGATTTCCGGCGAGTGGGTACTCCCGGTTTCGAATGTCTGGAGTGAAGGTAAGGTTTGGGCTGATCCGCTCACAGGCAGAAGACGTTCCAGAAGCAGCCGGTAATGAAATCTCACCGGACCCGGATGACGCACCATTTGTACCTGTGCTGAATTGGGCAACGCCACTATTATTGTCGCGCTGAATCCCGCCGACTTTCCTCAACAGCGATTGAGAGCGCATGTGATTCTTTCCAGCGAACCGCTTCCCACCACGGCTCGAACGCGGCCGCGTTGACGATCTGAGATAAGGTTCATGCATAGCTCTCACCAGGTCTGAACTGCAGAAGGACTCCCAACTGTACGATTTGCCGACTATGCGATCATGTGGATTGCCGCAGCGAAATGCGCGCATTCGCATTCCTAGCCCGAGTTAACCACCCCAAGCCGATTGAAGCGGGTTTTGGGAAGGGAAGCTTGATCTTCGGCGGCTCATTTAGCGCAGCAATGTTTGAACTTTCTCCCACTTCCACATGGGCAAGGATCGTTCCGGCCAGCCTTCTCAAGCGCCCCCCGGCGCTTCTGTTCAGCCACCCATCGCATAACGTTCGCGGGCGCTCGGTTCGACATCAGCTCTGCTGCCATAAAACGCATATACGGATCGATATGCCCGAAGAACATCTTGTAGCCTGCGCACAGGTAGTTCAGGCCAGCTTCGCCATCCGGAGTTTTAGCAAACCGATGCTTGGGACACTCACCATTGCAAGCAAACCGAACGTTGCATTCGCGGCAGTATCGCGGCAGCGTCGATTCCTTCGCTTCGCCAAAGCTACGCTGCTGGTCGGAGTTGACGAGTGTCTCTAGCGGTGACTCCATGATGTTTCCGAGCCTGTTCTGCGGATAGACGAAGTGGTCGCAGGAATACAGGTCACCGCAATGCTCAATGGCGAGCGCTGAGCCGCATTGCTTTCTGAAGATGCACAAACTTGCTTCCATGCCCGCCCACATCTCGAGGCTTACGTCAAAGAGTTGCACATAGCAACGACCCACGTCATTGCGCACCCACTCATCGAAAATGGCGCATAGGAATCGTCCGAACTGTCTCGGCTCAACCGACCAGGGTGCCACGCGCGCTGCTCCGCCAAAATCGGCCGATATAAGTTGAAGTCCATCCGCAGTTACCTGATGCGCAATCCGCTCCACGATGGGAATGAATTGCATGAAGCCGCTGCCGTTCTCCTTCAGAAAACGGTAGACTTCAAGCGGATGATCGGCGTTGCCGCGATGCACAGTCGTCAGCGTGTTGAATTCCACGCCATTGCGCTTTAGCGTTTCGATACCACGCATCACGCGATCAAAAGTCGGTTGTCCGCCTTTGTCGACGCGGTAGGTGTCGTGCAACTCGCAGGGACCGTCAATGGACAGTCCGATCAGAAAATCGTTCTCCTTGAAGAGAGTAGCCCAATCATCATTGAGCAGCACGCCGTTCGTCTGGAAGGCATTCCGAATCTGCTTGCCATTCGCATACTTCTGCTGGATTGCAGCAAGAGTTCGGAAGTAGGCCACTCCGAGCAGCGTAGGCTCCCCTCCCTGCCACGCAAAATGCACAACCGGGGTGTCGTGTGCCTCAATGTACTGCTGAATATACCTTTCAAGAACCTCTTCCCTCATGGCCCATTTCGACACTTGCGGATAAAGAGACTCTTTCTCGAGATAAAAACAGTATTTGCAGTCAAGATTACAGATCGGCCCGATGGGCTTGGCGAGAACGTGGAAATTGGCACTACTCATATGAACCCCAGTGAGCTGAGAATGCGGTCCGGCAGTTGAGCTGCAGTATAGGCCTTGGCAGATGAACAGCGCGATTTTTCCCTTCCCCGCCGCTTACCGGGCCTGCTTGAACTCACCCGGATGGAGCGGCAGTCCGGTCGGCCGGTACTGATAAGTATCGTTTGTCTCTTTGCGCAGCTCTTCCAATCGGGTCTGCAGATGGCCAGCCAACTCCTCGTAGCCGGGCTTGCCGTAGAGGTTATGCATCTCGCCCGGATCATTCTCGAGATCGTATAGTTCATACTCCTTCGGATCGAGGAAGAACTCGATGTACTTGTAGCGCACAGTGCGCACGCCCCGGCATGGCCGCACGTTCTCAAATCCCGGATACTCGTAGTACTCATAGAGCCATTCCTGCCGCCAGGCAATCTTCTCGCCCTCAGCCAGAGGCAGCATGCTCTTGCCCTGCATCTCGCCGGGGACAGGCAATCGAGCCATCTGGAGCAGCGTGGGAGCCATATCCAGATTCAGCACCATTTCGTCTGAGGTCGCGCCCGGCTCCACTTTGCCCGGATAACGCAGCAGCATTGGAACGCGGATCGAGGGTTCGTACATCAGCCGCTTATCGTAAAGATGATGCTCGCCCAGGAAGAATCCGTGGTCGGAGCTGAGCAGCACGGCGGTTTTATCGAGTTGACCTTGGCGCTCGAGTTCCTTGAGCACGGCGCCAATGTTTCGGTCGTTGTCTTCGACGCCCACGTAGTGATCCTTCACCAGTTCCTCGAGGGAGCGCGGATCGTCGCTATATACCTCGGAGTAGCCGATCTTGTCGTCGGCGTCAGCCACCGCATGGGGCTTGCCCGGATAGCCCTTTTCATCTTCATCGAAGGAGCCGGGCACCGGAATCAACACACCGTTCAGATCGTTGATCATGTCCTGAGGACGGAAGAAGGGCGCATGGGGCGCATAAAACCACAAAAACATACAGAAGGGCTTTTCTCGCTTCTGCTGCAGCCACTCGACAGCCTTGCGAGTCAGCAGTGTATCGACGTACTCGCCGGCGTAAAGAGTCTCCGGCCCATACTTGCCCTTGATCCCCTCGGTGATGCGGGGCCGATAATAGTCCGCCTGGCCCACGAATCCGAAGTAGTAATCCCAATAGTGGTCCATGAGCGCGCCCTCGACGTGCGATTTGCCGAGGAAGGCAGTCTCGTAGCCGCTCCTGTGCAACAAATCCGAAACGAGCGGCAGCTGCGGATCGATCTTGCCCTGCACATTCGACACTGCGCCGGTGGAATGCGAGTACATGCCGGTCAGCATCGTCGCGCGCGAGGGCAGACACAGCGCGTTAACCACAAAGGCGTTGTGAAACACGCAGCCTTCGCGGCCAATCCGGTCCATATTGGGGGTGCGCACGATTTTGTTACCCGTTCCTGACAGTTCATCCCAACGGAGGCCTTCGCCCACGATGCAAAGGATGTTCGGCTTCTCGGAATCACCGCTCAGCTGACTCGCAAAGGCCTCAACTCCGCTGAGGCTCGAAGCCACCAGACCGGTGCTGCCGGCCAAATACTTCAATATCGTCCTGCGCGTCTCCATTGATCTTCTCCACAAGGTATTTCTTATGGAAGGGGCGGAAAAGGCTCTAGCGAGGCTTTGAAGAGTCCGGCGGGTCGCCAGAGCGCCGCATGTTTGGTGGAATAGGTGCCTCTCCTATTCGTGTCTGCGGCAAAGCTACATTCTTTTGCAATTTCTCGAATACATCCCCGACCTCCGGCGGCATCGTCTTCATCTGCGCGAAAACCTCTTCCCTGATCTGCTGAACTATCTCCGGATGGAGGGTTGCAACATTGTACGACTCTCCGGGATCGGCGTCCAGATTGTAGAGTTCGGCGTTAGGCAGCCAGAAGCTTTCTCGTCCAGCCGTATAGTCGTTGATATAGATTTCGCCGGTTAATTGGGCAAAGCGCAGTTTCCACTTCCCTTTTCGGGCACAGTGAAGATCCAGCCCTTGCATAGGCAACCCTCCGCTAAATGGGGTGAAGTAAAGAATTGCCTGTCGCGAGAATTCCTCGTTACGCTCGAGCAACGCACTCGACACGTCAATGCCATCCAGCTGCCGCTCGGGTTTGCCCAGCCCGCAAAGAGAGCTCAATGTTGGGAGCACATCGAGGTTCGAAGTCCAAGCACGCGAAATGGTGCCCGCGGGAATCGCGGACGGCCAGTGAGCAATGAACGGAACACGAAAGCCGCCTTCAAAGGTCGATGATTTTCTGCCTCTTAGGTTGGCCATATTTCCCTGGAACCAGCAGCCGTGATCACTGGTGAAGATTACCAAGGTATCTTCAAAGATGTCGCGTTTCTTCAGCGCGCGGGAAATCTCTCCAACGCTCCAATCAATTTCCTCGACTGCGTCTCCGTAGAGGCCAAAGCCAGATTGCCCAAGGAATCTTGGAGAGGCGTTGGCAGGGTCGTGCGGATAAGAAAAGGCTAAGTAAAGAAAAAAGGGCTTGTCCGATTTATCGTCGATAAATTTCAATGCCTCTTCGGTGTAGCGCGGCGTAAGAAGCGCTCGATCCGTATCCGGTTCCAGGATGGAAGTATCCCGCATCAACGGCAATGGATGCATGTCATCGCTCCAGGGAACGCCAAAGTAAGAATCGAATCCCCGGCTGGTTGGCAGATACTGCGGGAGATGCCCTAGATGCCATTTCCCGATGGCTTTGGTGCGATATCCATTGCTTTGGAACAGATTCGCAATCGTGGTCTCATCGACATCCATTCCGGATTGCGAAAAAGGCCAATAGACAGGTGCAGTATGACTTCGCTGCGCGTATCGGCCGGTGAGCAGAGCACCGCGGGCAGCCGAACAGATCGGATGCCCGGCGCTACAGTGCGTGAAACGCATGCCTCCCGCGGCGAGTTGATCCAGGTTGGGCGTCGGAAGCTGCGAACCGTAACAGTGAAGGTCTCCATAACCCAGATCGTCGCAGATCATCAAAATTACGTTCTTCGGTCGCGTGTGGCCCATCTCAGCTGTTGATCCTGATCCCTCGACAGCGAATTTCTCCAATCCGGGAATTACCGTGGCTGAGACAGAAGGCAAACCGACTGCTGCTACAACCGACGACATGAACTCTCTTCGATCCATCCTTTACGCCTCCAGCTTTAACTACGAAGTCAACATTCAGTAATGAACAGGAGCATGATTCGCAAAACCGCTTTGCACCAGCCATGCGCATGCTTCTTTTTGAAAGACGGCTGTATTACGACTCCTTGAGCGCTCCTGGCGCGTTGGCCATTCCGCGTTGCCGGCATATTCTTTCCAACTCAGCGCTGAGCGCCGCCTTCACCGGAGCCGCACGGCCATTGGCGGCAAGATTCTGCAGTTCTCGGGGATCGGCTTGGTAATCGTAGAGTTCTTCGCCCTCGCTGCCTTGTTTCCAGGATGTGTACCGATAGCGCTCGTTACGGATGGAGTAACCCATAATTCCACCCGCGGGAATGTTCGGGCCGCCCCAAGGGGGAGAATAGTTCCCGGGACGAAAAATCTGTGTGATGGCAGGCTTGCTCCAGATTGCGCCCGGATTGGAAAGCAGCGGAGCCAGACTCTGGCCGTGAAGGTTGGAAGGAGCTCCTTGCAGCGAACACAGTTCGACCAGGGTCGGATAGATGTCCAAGTGCTCTACTGTTCGGGCGCAAGCCTGACCGGCTGCCAGGACACCAGCGCCGCCGATCATTAAAGGCACGCGAGCTGCCGGCTCGAACAGGGTCTGCTTTTCCCATTGACCGTGCTCTCCCAGCTGCCATCCGTGATCGGCCCAGAAAACGATGGTCGTATTGTCAGCCAATCCTAACCTTTGAAGGGCGTCGAGCAGGTGGCCAATATTTGAATCCATAAAGCTGGCAGCAGCGTAGTAGGCCCGGATTGCCTGCCGGCATTGGTCCGTTGTCATGCCGTAGTTCGGCGTTTTGGTGATGTATGCCCATGCGGGAGCGATGTGCATCTCGTCAGAATCGAAGGGCGTGGCCTGAATCTCCCGCAACGGGTACATATCGAAATACTCTGAGGGTATGATCCAGGGGACATGGGGCTTGTAAAAACCGACTCCGATGAACCATGGGTCGTTTGGCTGCTTCCTACGGGTTTCCAGCATGGCGATGGCCGCCTCAGTAACGAGGTAATCCGTATGCAACTGCGGGCTCGATTTCGACTCATACATGGCGATACTGGCTCCCAAGCCACCATCGCCCGGAACCCGGGCACCTTTCGAATTTCCCTCGCCAGGCCAACCTCCAGGGCGGCGCCCGCTGAGCTTCGGCCGATTTTGAGGTGTGAAATTGGTAAGGAATGCCTCTTCTCTGACATGATCCACGCCTGCTGGATTTGCCGTTTCATTCCAGCTCGATGGATCGTCGAGACCGCACGTACCGATTTGATCGGGATTGCCGTAGTGATAAATCTTGCCTGCTCGCGCGGTGAAATAGCCGTTGTTCAGAAATGCCTGGGGCAGCGTTACAACATCCGGCAAGACTTCACGGAAATGAGTCGAGAGGTCGTACACCTTGGTAGTGTCCGGCGACAAGCCAGTCAAGAGGGAGGTCCGCGACGGACTGCACCACGGATATTGGCAGTAGGCGTGATCAAAGCGCAGGCTGGATTTAGCCAAACGCTCTAAACTCGGCGTCTTGACGACCGGATTGCTGTAGACGCCGAGCCGGTTACAGCAATCGTCGGTTGCGATGAAGAGCACATTCGGTCTCCGCGACCTCCCGCTTTGAAGCATTGGGAACTCAACCGCGCGCGAATCCGCAGATTCTGCGTAGGCAGCTGCGCCGCCGACAACCTTCGAGAGTACTGGCGCTGCCAAGGCACCGGCGCCTACTTCTTTCAAGAATGCTCGACGCGACATCCTCTTCTTTTTCATGTTCCCCTCAGTCAGCCCCTCGGTGTCGAGTCCCCTTTGACACGCAGGCCCGTCCTCTGAACTAGGGTCGTAGAATTGCGCGTTTCTGCGGTCCCAATGCATGAGCTGCCCGATATAGCTATCCCAAGCGCTCTGTCCGTAGAGGGGGCCGCAATTGACTGCGACCGTCCCAAGGCCGCTTGCTAATCAGTTGGCATCTCGTGAATCGCTCCCGCTGTCATTCAAAACCTGAGACGCAAAGCGAACTGGAATTCGCGGTTGGGAAATGCAGGGTTATCTTCCGAGATGGTTCCCACCTGGGCAGTACCCACCGCAACAGAAGGCGAACCGTAATGAGCGCTATTGGCGAAGTTAAATACTTCTGCGCGAAATTCGAGACTATATCTGTCTGTGAATTTGAAGATCCTGTCAGCCAATCCATCGAAGTTCACCACTCCTGGGGCCCAGATGACTCCTTGCGCTGAGTCTCCATATGTGTACGGTGCCGGAACGGTATAGCAGGAGGTATTAAACCACTCGTGGATCGATCGTTGCTGATACGACAGGTTTCCCCCGCAGGCCCGGTTGGCCCGCTCCGGGGTGGTGGTGTTGGCCGGATCTGGGGAAACGGAGGGGGTAAGAGGGTATCCGTGGTCAGCGGTGAAGATACCTCCCAGTTCCCATCCTCCGGCAATCTGTCGGCCAATCCGCGAGCTGGCAAGCCACCTGCGAGACTCGCCAAATGGCAGGCTGTAGATCACGCTCGCGGTATAGACAAGGGGAACGTCGGAGCCGGAATTTCCCTTTTCGGCTTTCAGGTTGAGTGGATTCTGCGGGTACTGCCCGCCCACGTTGTCTTCGTTATTGTGAACGTCATCGATCGAATGGGACCAGGTGAAGTTGGAAATAATGGAGAGCGAGTGGGTATATCGTTTCTGAAAGCCGACCTGAAGCGCTTGGTAAGTGGAGTGGTCATAGTCGCCCTGATAGACGATCTCTCCGTATGCCGGGAAAGGTCTCCGGGGGTTGATTGCTCCGGCTCCGGGCTGCGGTGCATTGACGTCGTTGTCACCCATGATATGAGAGGTGCTGTTGCCGATGTATGCAACGGTGAGAACAGTGTTGTAAGGAAGTTCGCGCTCGACAGCGAGGTTCCACTCATCCTCTGCAGACATCGGATAGTTGCTGGCTTGCCCGTAGGCACCGGGGTTCTTGACGCTGGCTGGGTTCAGGAATCCCGAGGGGAACCCATTTTGAAGCACCATCTCCGATGCCGCAGCACCCGTCGAAGAAATATTGGAGACGCTGAAGAAGTACGGAGGGTTCGCTGCACCTGTCTGTGCGATCGCCTGAAATCCGAGATCTCCATAGAAGATTCCAAATCCACCGCGCACTACAGTCTTGGGCGTGGCATGATACGTTATGCCTATTCGCGGGGAAAAATCAGTTGTATTCAGATTGCTGAAGCTGCGACTGGCTATGCTGCCGTTGGCTGCCGCCACCAGCGTCCCATAGTCGGAACTGCTGGGGTTGAGGTCAAAGTTGGACATCTGGTTATTCCGTTCCCACATCGGCGTTTGCAGATCGTATCGCAGTCCAACGTTCAGAGTGAGCTTCGGCGTGACCCTCCAACTGTCGTTGATGAAGACGCCGAAGTATCTGTCTCGCAGGCGCGCCACCAAGGCAGTCGACAAGGTCGCTGTGCTGGTTTGTCCCAGCAGGAGGTCTGCAATGGCCGAACCGCTGCCCACGCCAGGTGTCTGAGAGGTAAATTGACCGGTGAAGTCCAGAATTCCGCGCTGGGTATCTGAGGTTCCCGCATAGTTGTGTGTAAGCAGCAGTTCGCCGCCCATCGTGATCGTGTGCTCCCCCTTTGTCAGCGAAAGCTCGTCGTTGCCCTGGCTGACCTGTACGAGTTTAGGGTTGGGCGCATAGGTGCGGTCGCCGAGTGTGGAGAACCCTGTAGGGTCGATAAACGGAAGCCCATTCAGTCCGGGAGCTGGCGGAATTCCGTTGATCCCGAATTGCTGAAACAAGGGCTGGTTTTCGTAGGGCAACTGATTTGAGTCGTTATGCGTATAACCGACGCGGAACTGGTTGAACAGCGAAGAGGTGAAGATGTGCGTCTCACTCCCCATGATGGTGTACGCATTTAGAGGTTGCGTCGATGGACCGGTAGTAGTTCCTGCCCCAACGGGGTTACCGTTTCCCGGAGACGCGAAGATGGTGCCCGTTGCGTTAAAGGCTGTCCCTCGGTTGTAACTGACAAAGCCGGTATCGTGGCTTCCCAGTTGTTCGTCAAAACGGGAATTGACCCGATCGAAGTTCTGGATCAAACTCTGGCTGTAGCCATAGTTGTTAACTGCGCTTGGATTGGCCACACTTGGATAATCGGCAGCCGGGTAGAGCGCTGCCAACTTCAGACCAACGGGATCAAGCTGGTTTGCGGGAATCGTATTGTTAGAAAACTCCTGCCGTGTTCCATTCACGACGTCGGCAGGATTGTAGATCGCAATTGAGCCAAAGTTTCCCGTCGCTTCCTGCCCAATCGGAACAGTAGTAAATCCGGCGTTATTGCTGGTCTGCCGTTCCCCCTCGTAGGAAACGAAAAAGAAGCTGCGATTTTTCAAAATCGGTCCACCCATGGTTCCGCCAAACTGGTTGCGATGGAGGGGCGTCCGAGGCAGGCCCGCTCGGTTGGCAAAGAAGTCATTGGCGTCGAGCGCCGTATTCCGAAGGAACTCGTAGACACCCCCGTGGAATGCATTGGTTCCCGACTTGATCTCGACGCTGATGATTCCGCCCGCTGAATGCCCGTATTCGGCGCTGTAATTGGAAGTTTCCACCTGGAATTCCTGGACAGCGTCGACAGAGGGCGTTAGGGCATTCATATTGGCCGAATCGGCGCCCAGAATATAGTTGTTGTTGTCGATCCCGTTGATCAGCATTGCGTTTTCAAACGTCTGACTTCCGTTCAAAGTGAACCCATTGCTGGCGCGGGAGTACGAGTTCTTGGCAGCGCCAGCAGATAGCGTAACCAGTTGCGTATAGTCGCGCCCGTTCAGGGGCATTGTGCTGACAGTTTCATTTTCAATGCCTTGCCCCAGGGAGGCGCTTTGGGTCTCGAGCAGCGGGGCCTGGGTGGTAACTTGCACGGTCTGGGTCGCGGAACCAACGTTCAGGTTGAAATCGATGCCCGCCTTCTGGTCAACTTCCAGGTGTACGCCGGTGTGCTTGACCGGCTGGAAGCCGGCATGTTCAACAAGGATGCCGTAGTCCCCCGGTTGCAAGAACGGAACCGTATATTGGCCGTCAGTATTTGTCTGCGTCTTGAGAGTGACACCGGTAGCGACGTTCGTCACGGTCACGCTGGCGCCCGGAATCAGCGCGCCGCTTGAGTCGGTGACGCGCCCCTGCACCTGGGCGGATTGCCCATAGGCCATCATGCCCCCAATTAGAATCAGGGTAACTGCGAGTGGGTACCCAAAGGGCCCTACCTTAGTCTTCTTTGTAGCCTTTACAAATCTCATCGTGCCTCCAAAGGATTTCGAAGAGGGTTGTAAGAGGCCGCCCATACTTCCAACAAGGGGAATTAGCAGAGAATTTCCTGTAACAAGGTGTTTTTTCACAGTAAAATCGTGCGGAGGTTGAATGATTACATGGTCAGACTTAAAGTTGAAATAGAAAATAAGGCAGATGTTAAGGAGATCATAAAGCCTTTGTTTCAAGGAACTTCTCCGGGGCTTCATACGCACGTTCCTCTAGAGGCACAAGCCTCGCTCGCACGCCTGCTCGCCAACGAGTCCATCAGCCGGGCTCCGCGGGTTCGAGCTGTGTTGAAGTTCATGATCGACGCTCTTCAGGAAGGAAAGGCTGAGACGATTAACGAGCAGGTGGTTGGGGAGGCGGTCTTCGACCGGCCGACTGGATACAACCCAGCCGAGGACAATATCGTGCGTGTTACCATCCGGCATCTGCGAGATCGGCTGGAAGAGTTTTATCGAAAAGAGGGTTGCGACGAAAAATATATCTTGACCATCCCCAAAGGTAGATATGTACCCATCCTAAGCTCGCCACAATCTCGACGATCTGCATCCACTTCATTTGTCCAGGAACCTCCCCATGCCTTAACCTCGGACGATCCGGAAGCACCTTCAAGCGTAACTGCAGCGGCGCTCATCCCCTACACGCTTAGGTATACACTGCCCTGGATTCTGGTGGGCTTGCTCGCGGTCACCGTCGGCGTTCTTGGATTTCGGCTTCATAGGCAGGCCAATACGAGCACTCCGACCGCTACGCCGGCGCACCGGCAGGTCGGGTTCCTGTCCCTTCTGCTCGCTAATGGCAAGCCCACAACGGTAGTGGTCTCGGACTCCAATATCCAAGCTTACCGAATGATCTTTCGAAAAACGGTTCCGCTCAGTGCTTATATCGACCGATCCTACCTACGTTCTGCATCGGACTTCCCAGAAGATTCGCCGACCCATGGAGTGTGGGCCTTTCTGGGGTCGACGGGGCAAACCAGCATGACGAGTATGTTGGTTGAAACTGAGATTCAGGCCGCCTCAGTTCCTGATGTCATAAAAACGAAGTACCCGCGCGATTTGAATATGCGCGATATCGAGCATGGCAACTTTATCTTTCTAGGTGGCCCGTGGATTGATCCATGGGAACAATTGTTCGAAGACCATCTCAATTTCCGCATTGTGCCGTTAGTGGATGCACCGTGGCGGTCAAACATTCATAATTTGAAGCCCCTTGAGGCCGAGCCAACCCTTTTTTCATCGCAACAGAGAGGCTCTTCGACAGTCAGTTATGTCCGCTTTGCGCTACTCAGGAATCTTAGTAACGATGGCTATATCGTTCTACTCGGCGGCACCACTGAAGTGGCGGTGGAAGCTGGAGCAAAATTTCTTATGAGTGAATCGCAGATGGGCACTCTGCTGAAGAGTTTCAAAGTTGCCTCCCTCCAGGAATTGCCTTCAATTGAAGTTGTCATCGAGACTACCGGCCTCCAGGAGGTTCCTGAAGATTTTCGTGTAGTGGCCGAACGGGTAGTCAATACGCAGTGACAAGGCATGTGATGGCCCACTGATTTGGCCGCGCAGAAGCTCTTTTTCTCAGGCATCCTAATCTATGTGATGCCAGCACCATCGCCTGCATTCTTAACTCATAACCTTGCCCCATTAAACCCGTGCATATCGGCATAGAAGATATGAGGTCTGCGCGTATAGGGTCTGGAGCGCCCCATGCCCGAGTGCGTCTGCGCTCTCATTCGGATCTCTTCTTTCGCCTTTATAGGAAGCGTCTACTTGTCCATTGATGCGGTGGGAGAAGCGTAGGACTTCTCGGAATTGCCACATCGTAGCCTATTGTGCTAACCAGCCTCCGTCGACCGGTATGCATGCGCCCGTAAGGTTGTTTGCCGATTGATTGCAGAGAAACACCACGAGGGCACCGATCTGCTCACTCGTAGTAAAGAAACCGGAGGGCTGCTTTTCAGCCAGTAGTCTTTGCGTCGCTATCTCAGGGTCGACTCTCTCCGCTTCTGCTTTCGCCTCGATCTGGCGCTGAACAAGCGGAGTGAGCACCCACCCAGGACAGATCGCATTGCATGTGATGCCCTGACCGGCCGTCTCCAAAGCCACGACTTTTGTAAGGCCGACCAGTCCATGCTTCGCCGCGACATATGCAGACTTGTGGTTCGACCCAACCAACCCGTGAACAGAAGCGATGTTAATAATACGTCCGAACTTCCCTGTACGCATAGCAGGCAATACGGCCGCAATCAAGTGAAATGCGGACGACAGGTTGACTGCGAGTACGGCATCCCATTGCTCTTGCGGGAACTGCTCTATCGGCGCGGTGTATTGAATACCGGCATTGTTGACGAGAATATCTAGTTGGCCCGCCTCAATCTGTGTTCGTGCAATCAACCCCCGGCATTCCTCGGGTTTTGATAGATCCGCACTTACATAGCCGACTTGTATTCCGTGCTCGTCCGCGATTCGCAATCGTAACAATTCGATAGCCGCAGGTTCGCCAAACCCATTCAGGAAGACATTGCATCCGGATTCTGCGAGTGCCTTCACAATCCCCAGGCCAATTCCGCTCGTGGACCCAGTCACCAAAGCTGTCTTGCCTTTTAGATTCACGCTTGGATACTCATTTCATTTACCTCTATGATGCTGTGAAACTAATCAATGTACAGCTGCGGTAGGATGTCGTCAATCGCTCGTGCCAGAATCGTGGAGGCGCAAAGGAAGCCGAGGGTGGCTGCAAAGAAATCGGCGAAGAAGTTGAGCCCGATGAATTCTGGACGGGAGTGCTAGAGCAACGACGGTCGAGAGGGTACGGAGGCCTTTGCTGGCAGCAGCCTGCCCTGACTGTGGCTCCCTAGCTGTTGCTTGAATTCAGGCCTGTCCGCCGAT
Source organism: Occallatibacter sp. (assembly GCA_036519195.1). Taxonomy (GTDB): domain Bacteria; phylum Acidobacteriota; class Terriglobia; order Terriglobales; family Acidobacteriaceae; genus Telmatobacter. The sequence continues at coordinate 28,064 of DATDLS010000092.1, forward strand.
GGTCTGAGCTTTACGGCTCTCGTTCGAGCGCGGTCGTATGCCAGCTTCCATCCAGGATCGTTTCTTTCGGCCAATACAAGCGCAGAGTCAGATTGAACGGGGTATCACGGGAGGGCATCCAGTTCGACTGGAGGTTTGGCCCGGGGTCCTGGCTCTGAATGTGGAGAATGAGCGACCCGTCCGCGTTGAATTTCAAATGATCACGGTCCCCGATGGCCAAGCGGTTGATAGGATTTGCAATGAACCAGCGCCGATCAAAGAACAGCCACAGGATTCCTGATCACAAAAAAATCGGCGGCAAGGAGATCGCCCCCTGCCGCCATCGGTTTTGTCGTTCAACCGTATTTGCTCTCTGCCTGTAAACCTTTTTTGAAAACCTGTGTTACCGAAACGCGCCCTCAGCCGGCGGCGGAGGGCCATCCGGACCAGCGCCTCGCTCGAGCATGCCCTGCGGTCCACCCGGTGGTCCGCCCGCAGGGGGACCACCCTGGCCGCCTGCCGGAGGCGGCGTCTGCCCGCCGCGACGCATGCCGCGCTGTCCTTGTCCGTCCCGGTTCCAATCGCCATGCGAACGGTTGGCCCGATCGGCCTGCATCTGCCGCCACTGGTCGGCGGTCAGCTTGCCGCGAATGGCCAGCAGGAAGCGCGCATTGGCTTTCTCAAGTTCGGCGCGCGCCGCCGCTGTCTTGTCGATCTGCGCCAGAATCGCGTTCTCGTTGGGCTGGTCCTCTTTCATCAGGGGCTCAAGCTCCAACTCGGACTTCTCCAGGCTGGCGCGCAGATCCACCAGCTTCTCGCGATGGGCCAGCAGGATGGCATCCATCGATTTGCGCTGGTCATCGGTGAGCTTCAGCCGCTCGACGACCTTGGGATTGTTCCACCAGCGCCCGCGATCACCTTGCCCACCCATGGCCCGCTCCATCGGTGGTCGATGATTTCCAAATCCCCCGCCCCCGCCCCCGCCGCCGCCATATTCTTGCGCGAGCGCGGTTCCGGCCAACAGCATGGCCGCAACCGCCACGCCAGTTTTTAACGATAAAGTGCCCTTCATTCCCCTGTCTCCTTGTCTCAGAACTCTTATCGCGGAGTTCCGGAGCCACGATTCAACGCATACCCCAGACTGTACTTCGTCTCGTGCCAGAATTTACTTGCTCTCGTCGTTCGAAATCATCTTTTGACTTGTTCTCGTCCGGCAACAGCATCTTTATTACTTTTTCTCATCGCACCACATCATCTTTTACTTGCTCTCGTCGTACGACATCATCTGCGCCAGCGGCTCCATCGCACTGGGAACCTGCCGCGACACATCGCTATCCACGCCGGCCAACAGAGATTCATCTGTTACCGCCACTGTCGCCCGCTGCTCCAGAAGCTGCTTCTGCCGCTCGGCCGCCTGCTGCTGAGCGGCCATGCGCGCCGCTTCCAGCCTGTGCTGCCGCTCCAGCAATCCGCCGCTCAGGCTACCAACCACCAGCGCGCATCCCATGGCCCAACCGAGCGCCAGCCGCCAGCTGCGATGCCGCACCTCGCGGGTCCACATCCGCGGACGGCTCAGCTCTGCTTCGCTCCAGGCATAAACACTGCTCTTAAAATCCTTCAGCGCCTGCTCGAGCTCGAGATCCTGATCGCGGGTCGGCAAAACCTGCTCCTTCTGCCCGTTCGCTTTTTCCTCGAATCTGTCGGTCATCGTTTGCCTCCTAGTTCCAATCTCACCCTGGCCACAGCCCGGGAAAGGTGTGCCTTGACGGTTCCCTCGCTCAGTCCAGTTGCGCTGGCAATTTCACTCAGTTCCTGTTCTTCCACATAACGCAGCAGAAACACCGTGCGCTGCCGGTCGCTTAATCCCTTCACCGCCGACCACACCTGGCTCACTCGCTCCCGTGCCAGCAGCTGCTGCTCTACCGAGCTTTCCCCGCTCGGCAGCCAGTCGCTGGCTTCGTCCAGGTCCACCGAATTGGTGCGTGTCGTCCGCCAGAACTGCATCCGGCGGTTGCGCCAGTGGTCTTTCTGCAGGTTGATCGCGATGCGCATCAACCAGGTCATCGCGCTGGACTCACCACGAAAGCTTCCCCAGTTGCGGTGCGCCTTCAGGAAACACTCCTGCGTTAACGTTTCCGCCAGGTCCACGTCGCGCGTGGAAGCCAGAAGAAAACGAAAGATCTGCGGACGATGCTTCTCCACCACCCGCGCGAACTCCTGCGCGGCGGCGGTGTCTGCCGTCGTTATGGCCATTGCGTCCAGTGCAGTGCCGGCTGCCATCACTCAAGTAGACGCCCGCACCGAGTCCGAGTTTACAACCCCAGGCACAATTCCGATTGATTCCCCAATTGCCTCCTTAAAAAAACGCTTAGATGCCAACCAGGGGCTTCGCCCTTGAAAATCGACGGATTAAGAGCAATGGTTAGCATGTGAAGAATTGCCTCGGATGGGAGTATTTCGGTTTGTGATTACTGACGCATGAATCTATACATTCCGCAATCTTCCCTGCCCACTGCAGTCTTTGGGATGTGCCCGGGCCGGCGCTCCGGGCCGGCGCTCCTGACCGGCTTCGCGCTCGACCTGCTCTACACCAGTCACCCCGCAAAGACTGAAGGGCCCCCGACCGCGCCCCCGACCGTGCCGTTGCGCTCGCCGAGCCTAATCGTGCGCAGCCTGATGCCGTCGTTCCGGGGGTTTGTGAACCTGATGTTCGGCCTCTTTCGGCCTTCCGTCTCGGTGCCTTTGGCGGCCTTTGCCATCGCGGCTTCACTGCTCTGCTAAGGGGCGCGCACCGCGCTGCTCGAGGCTCAGGCGGTGAATGAGAAGGCCCGTCTGCAGCTCGGGAAGGAGCAGTTCGAAGGCCTGGCCATTCGTTGTCCCCTCATCGGCATCGATAATCAACGCTCGCTCGCCGGAGTCTACGCCCAGCTTCCGGCGTTGACGGGCAGCGAAGGTCTCCCTCCTGTTGATGGATATTGATTCCTTCAAGCAGGCAAACGACTGCCACGGTCACCTCTATGGCGACAAAATACTCGTCGCTCGGGCGAGGAACCTGGAGAGCGTAATGCCCTTTCAAGCAGCGCGGCGAGAATGTGTGCGGCGATCCGGAAGCGTGATAAGGCCTGTTAACCGGCCCATCCAGACCCGGAGGCGCTGCGGAGCGTTTCCCTTGCTTACCGAGAGGAGATGCGTTATCATCTCTCGGTAACCGTGAGGTGTACGTTTGAGTAAGCCGTCTGATCTCGTACAGGGCACCCTTGACCTGTTGGTCCTCAAGATTCTCGCGCTTCAGCCTCTTCACGGCTGGGCTCTCAGCCAGAGGCTGAAGCAGATTTCCGGCGACGTATTGCAGGTGAGCGATGGGTCGCTCTACCCGGCTCTGCACAAGCTCGAACACCAAGGCTGGATTCAGGCGGAGTGGAAGCCGACCGAGAACAACCGGCGGGCGAAGTTCTACTCTCTGACACGGCTCGGACGGGGGCACCTTGAAAAGGAAGCAGCGAATTGGGATCGCATCTCTACGGCCATTTCCGGCGTGATGCGGCTCACGGAGGTGTGAGCATTGCGAATTGAACAATGGTTCTACACCATTCCGCTGCGTTTGCGCTCGCTGTTTCATCGCAACCGCCTGGGCGCGGAGCTTGACGAAGAGCTGCGCGATCACATGGACCGGCAGATTGAAGACAATCTGGCTCGCGGAATGAGCCTCGAAGAGGCTCGCCTTGCCGCTTCGCGGAAATTCGGCAATCCGGCGTTGCTGCGGGACCAGGTGCGCGCCACTTGGAACTGGAACGGGCTGGAACAGTTTGTGCGCGATCTTCGCTTCGGAGCCCGCGCGCTTGGTCGCACCCCCGGTTTTACCATCATCGCCGTCCTGGTCATGGCGCTGGGCATTGGCGCCAACGTCGCGCTGTTCACGGTGGTGCGCGGCGTTTTGCTCAAGCCTTTGCCGTTCCAGGATCCGGATCATCTGGCCATGCTTTACGAGTCGGGCCTTCATGAAAACGACTCGCCCTTTAACAAAGTCGCGGGCGGCATCTATGCCGAGTGGAAGAAGCAGAACCAGAGTTTCAGCAGTCTCGCGCTCGTGCGCGATAGCCGCGTCGGGCTCTCCGGATCGGGTGGGCAGCTCGCGGAGAAGCTCAATAGCGCCGAGATCTCATGGGACCTGCTACCCACGCTGGGAGTGCAGCCCGCGCTGGGCCGCAATTTTACCTACACCGATGACAGGCCCTCGGCCAATGGCACGGTGTTGCTGAGCTGGGGCCTGTGGAAGCGGCGCTTCGGCGGCGACCAGGGAATCCTCAACCAGACGATTTACCTGGACGCGGAGCCGTACACCGTGATCGGCATCATGCCCGCCGGGTATGATTTTCCCGACCCATCCACCGAGCTTTGGACACCGGTTTCCCACGACAGCCCCCCGGAAATGATGGCGGCGCTCGACCTTCATATGTTTCGCGTGGTGGGGCGGCTCAAGCCCGGAGTGACGGCCGGCGAGGGCGTGGCCGACCTGAGCGTGATCTCGCGGCGCATTCACAATACCCACCTCAGCGATCCATTTATTCACAGCGCTGCCAACGGCCGGCCCCTGCTCGAGCACATGGTGGGCGACATCAAGAAGCCGCTTTATCTGTTGCTCGAGGCGACCTGCTGCCTGCTGCTGATTGCCTGCCTCAATGTGGCCAATTTGCTGGTGGCGCGCGCGGCGTCGCGCCGCAAGGAGCTGGCCATTCGCACCGCGTTGGGCGGCGGATGGCTGCGCCTGATGCGCGAACGGCTGATGGAGAGCCTTCTGCTTTCCCTGGCGGGCGGCGCATTGGGCCTGGTGCTGGCCGCCGCAGCGCTCGGGTGGCTGGTACATACGCGCGCGGACATTAGCCGTGTGGAGTCGATCCACATCGACGGCGTGGTGGCGGCGTTTTCTGTCGGCATCGTCGTGCTGTGCGCGCTGTTTTCGGGATTGATCGCGGCCTTCAGCGCCAGCGACAAGCGGGTGTTGAGTGCATTGCATGAGGCATCGCGCTCGGTGAGCGGCGGCAGCGCGCGGGCCACGCTGCGCAGGGTGCTGCTCATGCTCGAAGTTGGGTTGACCGTGATCCTGCTCATTGGCGCCGGCCTGCTGCTCAAGAGCTATCAACGGCTGCGCTCGGCGGACATGGGCTGCAGGACGCAAGGCGTGCTCACCATGCACCTCGGTATTCCAGATGCCCGCTATCGCACAGCTGCCCAGCGCGCCCGCTTCTTCGACACGCTGCTGGAGCGCGTGCGCGCCCTGCCCGGCGCGGATGCGGCGGCCTTTGCGACCGCCGTTCCGGGCCAGGGATATGGGGGCGATTGGGGTTTCACCATCGTCGAACACCCGCTCTTGCCTCCGGGCGGCGGCGTGTTTGCCATCAACCGCTGGGCCGATCCGGAGTACTTCGGCGCGATGGGCATACCGATCCTGCGCGGGCGTACATTCGACCGAGGCAAGCGACTGGATTCGGCCGATGAAGTCATCCTCAGCCAGTCATTCGCCAATCAGTACTTTCCCGGCGAGGACCCGATCGGCAAACATGTGCATGTCGAGCTTGAGCATCGCACTGCGGTAGTTGTAGGCATCGTTGGAGATACCCGCTACGTCATCGGCGAACGGCCGGCGCCGATGCAGTATTATCCGCTCAATGCGGGCGTCGAAACCGTCGGCACGCTTGTGATTCGCTCCCGCCACGACGTGGCTCGGTACGCTCTGCCGGTTGAGCGCATCGTTGCGCAGATGGACCGTGACCTGGTCGTCTCCGATGTGCTCACAATGGATCAGTTGCTGGGCAAATCGACGGTGAACCAGAGCTTCAACGCGACGCTGCTCACGGCGTTCGCAACGCTGTCGCTGCTGCTGGCCGCAGTGGGACTGTTCGGCGTGATGTCGTACATCGTGGCGCAGCGGACGACCGAGATCGGCATTCGCATCGCGCTGGGCGCAAAACGCGAACAGGTGATGAGGAAGATGCTGTTGGATGGCATGGGTCCCGCGGTCCTGGGCCTGATCGCGGGACTGGCCGCGAGCATGGAAGCAGGGCGCCTGATGCGCGACCTGCTCTATGAAATCAAGCCGCTCGATCCGACGGTTTTTGCCGCAGTTGCCGCAACGCTGCTGGCTGTGGCCGCGTTGGCTTGTATTGTTCCCGCGTGGCATGCCTCGCGCCTCGATCCTGTGCAGGCATTGAGAGCCGAATAGGCCGGGCTTCCGGCCTTCTTCCGGAGGCACTTTCAACTGGCGCATCAACGCGGGCGCCAATACGATCGTCCTCGACCAGCGGAACGCTGCCCCCTGGCACTGAGACCGCGCTCGATCCTCTCGGGCGCAGGGTCCGTCAGGCCTTCGTCTGACGCCGAGGTCGGCGGATCGTCATCGCGTCGGAGGATCGTCATCGCTGAGACGGGGGGAGCCGCTCCTCCATTTTCCGGGCCGAGCTCTTGCGGCCGGATCAGAACGGGGTTATACACTGTTTTGGTAAACGCTTACTGCGCTCTGTAAGCTGAGGAGATCAATGCTGCTCGCTGCCCTTCGCCAACAGGTCCTCCGCGTCAACCAGGAAATCGCCCGTCGCGGCCTTGCCCCGCACACCTTCGGCAACGCCAGCGGTATCGACCGCGACGGCGCCGAGCCACTGGTCGTCATCAAACCGAGCGGGGTGGACTACGCGTCCATGACGCCCGGGGACCTGGTCGTCGCCACTCTCGAGGGAAAGATTGTTGAAGGCAGCCTGCGCCCTTCGAGCGATCTGGCGACCCACACCTATCTCTACCGCGAGTTTGCTCAGATCGGCGGGGTGGTGCATACTCACTCCGAGTTTGCTACCTCCTGGGCGCAGGCCTGCCGCCCCATTCCCTGCCTCGGCACGACTCATGCCGACTACTTCCACGGCCCGGTTCCCGTCACCGAACCCTTGACCGCCGAAGAAGTTGCCCAGGACTACGTCCACAACACCGGCGCCGTCATCGTGCGCCGATTCGAGGCGGACAAGCTTGATCCCGTAGCGGTTCCCGGAGTCCTGGTCGCCGGCCACGCACCCTTCGCCTGGGGAAGGACCCCCGCCGAGGCTCTCGAACACGCCGACGTGCTTGAATACATCTCCCGGCTGGCGTTCCGAAGCGTCCTGCTGCGGGGGGGCACCGAGCCTTCGGGATCGTCCGAATTCGCAATCCCACTGTACGTTTCTGAACATCACTACAGCCGCAAACACGGGCCAAAGGCCACCTATGGACAAAAGTAACGGGAGGGTTCCCCAGAGTCCAGGAAAACGTTCTTCCCCTTCCACGATGTACCCTCAACCGCCGCGTCTGACGGTTAACATCTTCCTTGTCAATTACCTACCTATTTCCATAGATCCATCCTGTTCCGTAGATGCGGTCTATTGTTTCTTGCATTTACTTTAGGATTCATGCTTAGCGACGGTTGACGTTTCAAACTGCGATACGTCTTTATCTTGCATATTATCAATCGGTTACCATTGGTAACGTGCCATATCGTCCATTTTGCCCACATGGCAATGAACGTGCAGCAAGGATCACCGGTGTAGAGCGCCCCCCCATGGAAAGAAGTCTCTTCAACCGTCTGCAGGCGACTGTCCTAGCCTTGGCCACGGCCGGGCTGCTTCTGCTTGCGATGATGAATTTCCGCCAGGATGGGACCTACCAGCAGCCGGACGACGGGGTCTGGTGGCGCGAGGTGCAGGGCGGCCTGGAGGCGACCAAGGTACTTCCCAACAGCCCGGGGCAGCGCGCCGGAATTGAGCAGGGCGATCTGCTGACGGGAGCCGCCGTGCTGCCCGAGGCAACCGCAGCCCGACCCGACGTGGGGTCGCAGGACATGCTGAGCGGCGACAGGAAGGCGTTGCCGGCTGCACCCTCGGGGGGCACCGAGCTCGAACTGAAAAAGTCCCTTCCCGAGCGCACCATCACCCATTTGTCTGACCTGGAGCGGGTGCTTGATCGCACCGGCAGCTACGGCAAGGCCAGCTACGCCATCACCCGCGACGGCACTCCGCTGGACACGGTCGTCATCCCCGAACCTTTGGACCGTGGCCTGACCCAGGCGCTGCGCGTCATCGGCCTGGTGTATCTGTCGATCGGGATCTATGTTCTGTTCCGGCGCTGGACGGCGCCGCGCGCCACACACTTTTACTTTTTCTGCCTCGCCTCCTTCGCCGTCTGCGCGCTGAAATATACCGGCGAACTGGACGGGCTGGACTGGACGGTGTTCTGGATCAATGTCATCGCGGAGTCGCTGCAGCCGGCCCTGTTGCTTCACTTCGCCCTCAGCTTCCCGGAAGTGCGTTTCAAGAACATCCGCCGGGGCTGGCTTCTGCCGCTCATTTATGCGCCGGGCGTGGGCCTGGTGGGGCTGTGGCTGTGGGCCATTGAGACGCGAGTCGCGACCGGGCTCTTAAAGCACCGTCTCGAGCAAACCGGAACCGCTTACGTCGTTGCCTTTTACATCCTCGCCGCATTGCTCTTTCTGCGCAGTTACCGCACTGCGAACACGCCGCTGCTGCGGCAGCAGCTGAAGTGGGTCAACCTTGGCACGCTTTTGGCGGTGCTGCCTTTCACGCTGTTCTCCGCCATCCCCTTCCTGCTCGAATTGCACCCGCCGCGTCTGCTGACGAACCTGGCCGGGCTCTCGCTGGTCTTTCTGCCGCTGACTTTCAGCTGGGCCATCGTTCGCTACCGGCTGATGGACACCGACCTGATCTTCAAGCGCGGCGTGGCCTACACTCTGGCCACCGGCCTGCTCGTCGGCGCCTACTTCGGCATCATCGCCCTGATCGCGCTGGTGGTGCACAAGGGCATGCCGGAGTCGGTCCGCGAATGGGGATTGGTGCTCACCATCCTGGCGACCGCGGCCATCTTCGATCCGCTCAAGCGAAGAATCCAGGGCTGGGTCGACAGGGCTTTCGATCGCCATCGCTACGACTATCGCAAGGCACTGGTCGAGTTTGGCCGCGGCCTCAGTTCGGAAACCGATCCCGATGCGTTGCTCGCTTCGATCGTGGAACGGCTGCCCCAGACGCTGCTGGTGGCGCGGGTTGCCGTCTTCCTCATGCAGGACTCCAGGCGCCTGCGCCTGGCTGCCGGGCATGGGTTGCCTCCCGAAGTGATGGTCAGCAAAGACCGGCCGGCACAAAATCCGCTGGCGTTGGGCTTCCTCGATTTCGACCACGCCCAAGACCACTCGCACATCTTTCTTGAAAACGCGCAGCACGCCCTCCACCTGCCCGATGACCAGCAGCAGACGGCCAGACTGCTCGATCTGAACTACTACCTGCCCTGCCGCGTACAAGACGGCTCGGCCACCCGCACCATCGCCGTGATCGGCCTCGGCCGCACCATCGGCGGCGACTTCCTGTCCAGCGAAGATGTCGAGCTTCTGGAGTCGCTGGCCAGCTACATCGGCATCGCGCTGCAAAACGCCAACCTTCATGCGCGCCTCGAAGCCAAGATCGGCGAGTTCGAACGGCTCAAGGAATTCAACGAGAACATCGTCGAGTCAATCAACGTCGGCATTCTCGCGCTTGACCTTGATGACCGCATCGAAAGCTGGAACGCGCAGATGGAGGCCATGTATGCATTCAGCCGCGCCGAGGCCATCGGCCAGCCGCTGCGTGCCGTGTTTCCCTCCGACTTCGTTGACGCG
>DATDLS010000093.1:0-2859 GCA_036519195.1 Occallatibacter sp.
GCGAAGCAGACTGAATACGCGATTCTGGTGGAACCGCTGGCGAACGCTGATGGCGGCGGCTGGCTGGCGTCCGTACCAGCCTTGCCCGGCTGCATGGGCGACGGCGAAACCCGCGAGGCGGCGCTGGCGGATGTCGAGAACGCCATCGCTGAATGGAAGGACGCAGCCCGCCAATTGGGACGCGATGTTCCAAGCCCGGCCGCATTGGGGCAATGGCGTCAGCGCGCGCCGCGCAGTTTGCACGAAAAGTTGAAAATCAAAGCCGCCCGCGAGGGTGTTTCCCTCAACGCCTTCGTGACGAGTGTGCTGGCCGAAGCGGTCGGTAAGAAATCGGCGTAGGTAGTTGCCAATGCTCGGCTCGGGACTGAGCGTCGATCGAGGAGCAAGGCGCGATGGACGACTTCCTTCGCCGACTTCGCGCGATCCGGCAGCCGCATGAGCGAAAGGAAAGGCTCATCGAACGGCTGGCGGGACTGGGATAATGCAGCGCGCTGTGGCGTAGGTCGGCGGGAGCGAAGGATTCGAACCCACGCATCTTTCCAACTTTTCAAGCCACCCAGGCACTACTTCAATTCCGCCAAGAGTGCCTGGCGCTTTCTATCGGGCTCCCGAGCCAATCCGCCGGCGACAACGCCGCCTCTCCGGATTTCAGGGAGCACAGAATCGGGTCAGCTGCTGGCCCTTGATCCAGTCTTCCCCATCCGAGCGGCGCTTCCTAGGAGGCAGAGTGGTCCTTGTGGTCCTGCCATTTGGCCCCTTCGCGCACTGCCACCAACATCTGGCTTCGGCGCTTTGCAGAATGCAGAGCACCATGGACTCGAGCACATAAGGTGCAGGAAATCTGCATGCCCGGTTCGACGAGCGGGGTGTGAAAACGGGGCATGGACTGAATAATGAGACACCGGCAAACGGAAGGGCCGGAAACAGATAGGTCAGACCTGACCAACCGCGTCACACTTCGACTCTACTCCGCTACGATTCATTCGGTCCTCGAACAGGTAGCCGCAGGCGCCTTCGATGACTCCGGTTGCGATCGGAACTCCCCTCTTCAGCGCCTCTTCATAGTGAAGATAGGGCTCATACTTCTGCAGGTAGTTTGCTCAGGCATCCACAGGTTTGCGCTCTGCGGACCCCATTTTGCCGAATGTGGCACTTCGTCTGATCCCTGCCGCCACCCTTGTTGCCTTTTCCGCGCAGGATCTCCCGCATGTGCTCCAGTACCCAGCGGTTCTGTTTCTTCTTATCGTCGGGAAAAAGGGCCTTCGCGGCTTCCCAGACATACTCCGCCACATGGATGAAGTCCACGACGATGGGCACGGCGAGATCACGCTCTTCGGACAGCCGCTCAAGAAGACGGATCTGTGTTTCGTTGCCATCTACGAGAGCGACCCAGCGTTTCTGCCCTTCCGGGTCGCGGTGCACTGCCTCCTCGAACATCGCCGTGATCACTTCCTGCGGTGAGCGGGCGAGGCTTGCTCAGACGCGTTTATGTTCCGGCCGGGGACGTATGGCTACCTCCTGCGGCTTCTGTTCGGGCAGGACCTGCTCCGGCGTGCGCACAAACGGTTCGACGGTATAGACGGCTGCTACTGAGGCCATGCGTTTGGCGTTCAGCCGGCGACCGCGCCCCAACCGCGACGTGAAGTTGTTTTCCCGCTCGGCGGCGGCGCGCCGAGTGGGTTCGCGCAGATCCTTGTCCAGCATGTTCACGCCCTTGCCATCCATCGTGATCACCAGGATGGAATCGGTCTGCTGATCCTGCTGATCCGCACACGCACTCTTCTGGCGCTCGGCATAAAATGCCTCGAAGTCCCGCGCTGCGCGAATCGTCAGTTGCTCGAACTGCCGCTTCGCTACATGGGCCCCGGAAGATTTCTTCAGCCTCTTGATGCCATCATCGAAAGACGCTTGGGATGCTTCGATCGCCACCCGGCGCCGTACCTCCAGAGAGTACTTCTCATCGGGGAGATTGAGCGCAGCATCAAGCGGGTGAAGACTCGACTTCTTTCGCGCCGCGCTATAGCCGGTTCGACCCACTTCAACTGTTCCAAAGATCGTTTCCAGGCTGCGCGTATGCACCTAGGTTGGCATCAGCGTTGTGCCTGCGGCATCCCGAACCGGTTCCTGCTCCTGCGCTTGCCCCGGCTGGCGCATTTCCGGATACGCCTGCATTATCATCTTCCGCAACATATCCTGCACCATCTCGCCCACCTGTCGTTCAACATCGCTGTAGCTCAACTGGTTCGCCTCCTCGGATAGGAACGTAACAATTTTCTCAAAGTCCTGATCGGCCTGGGCAAAGCGATTCGGTAATGGACAGGGCAGCGCGCTCATGGGCGACAGAGCTCTCCCCGCAGTTGCTTCAGGGCGGCGCGCCGCAACGGATAAAGGATCACCAGCTTGGGCTGGGCGCAATGGCGACGATGCCGGCCGGTCATCACCACCGCCTCCGCTGGTCTCTCCAGGCTCCAAGCAGCTCACCTGCCTGATCTCCCTGGCCGCAAACTGAGGGTCGCTACAGCCGGTTCCACTGATATCTTTCGCCTTCGCCATCGCTCGCTCCACTCGAACCTTACAATAGACAAGCGCGAGAGAAATGTCCAACCCTGAAGATCTCAATCAGGGGCTCCGCTCCATTCGGCGGACGGCAGGACGCCTGGGTCCGGTAGCAAGGGCATATGCCGAGTCCGGGCATGGGGGATCGGTCGCTTTGAGCGGCCGGTATCAGTTGTCGAGTGAGGTAACTTCCTCCCTGGCAGGTAGTGGCGGGCTGGTTAAAGGGGAGGGATCGGAGCCCTCGCGACCGCCCCTCGGGTGGCGCGCTCCGACGGGATTTCAGCCACTATCCTCGAGCGGGAC
>DATDLS010000094.1:0-5808 GCA_036519195.1 Occallatibacter sp.
AGGCAATTGCATGGAACTGCAGGAACCAGTGGCTCTGATGTTAAGGGAGAAGTTCAAGCGGCCAAAACCGTGAGGCGAGAGTACCGAAGCGGAGCACTGGGGCGGACCGACTCGTAGGAGCAATGAAGGTCCTGTAATGGGACTGGAGCAAAGGGGTCGGGTCAGGCTGTGGCATGAACCGAAACAACTGGCAACAGGATGAACTCGATGCATGCGACGAACAAACCATTCAATATCGATAAGCGCTTGGTGTACGAAGCGTACAAAGCGGTGAAATCCAATCGTGGAGCGGCCGGAGTGGACGAGCAGACGATCGAGCAATTTGATTCCGATCTTTCAGACAATCTGTACAAGATCTGGAATCGGATGAGCTCGGGAACCTACTTTCCGCCGCCGGTGCGCGCCGTCTCCATTCCGAAGAAGAGTGGGGGAGAAAGGATTTTGGGTGTGCCCACTGTAGCGGATCGCGTGGCGCAGACGGTTGTTAAGCAGGTGATTGAGCCGATTCTGGACCCAATGTTTTTGGCAGATTCCTATGGATACAGGCCGAACAAGTCGGCCCTGGATGCTGTAGGGGTTACGCGAGAGCGCTGCTGGAAATATGATTGGGTTCTGGAATTTGACATCAAGGGCCTGTTCGACAACATTGACCACGAACTCCTGCTACGGGCCGTTCGGAAACACATCACGTGTAAGTGGGCCTTGTTATACATCGAAAGATGGCTCAAGGCGCCGATGGTGTTGGAAGATGGGATCACGAAAGAGCGAAGCTGCGGTACGCCGCAAGGCGGAGTGGTTAGCCCGATTTTGTCCAATCTTTACCTGCACTATGCGTTTGATGTTTGGATGACGAGGACACATCCTAAACTCCCATGGTGTCGATATGCAGACGACGGACTGGTGCACTGTCGAACCGAGCAAGAAGCAGAAGCCCTCAAGGCTGAGCTTCAGGCACGGCTGGCGGAGTGCCACCTGGAGATGCATCCGACAAAGACCAAAATCGTTTACTGCAAAGACGCGAAGCGCAAAGGCAAATATCCGAATGTCAAATTTGACTTCCTCGGGTACTGTTTCCGCCCTCGTCTGGTGCGACGTTTCCGGGATAACTCACTGTTTGGAGGATTCAATCCGGCAGTCAGTCCCTCGGCAATGAAGGACATGTGTGCGACGATTCGGGACTTGAACCTACGACGACAAACACAGCTGTCCTTCCAGGACATAGCATGCAGGCTCAATCCTCTCCTTCGGGGGTGGATTGAGTACTACGGACACTATGCCCCTTCGGCGCTGTATCCCTTGTTTCGATACGTCAATCAGACGCTCGTGGCATGGGCGATGCGTAAGTTCAAGCGCTTCAGGCACTACAAAATCCAAGCGAGTCAGTTCTTACAACGACTTGCGAAGGAATGTGCGGGACTCTTTGTACATTGGCAAATCGGGATGACTGGCACGTTTGCCTGATGGGAGCCGAGTGAGGTGAGAGCTTCATGCTCGGTTCTGCGAGAGCCTCGGGGTGAGATTCCCCGGGGCTACTCTACCGCATATATGCGCCCGCAGTCGTCAGGGGAAGTTCACCGTGCATGTGAAGACGATTGACAAGCGGCTCCGTAGAGGGCTGAAAAGCATCGCCGACTGGTGCAAACGGTACCGGCACAGTCCGGTAGACGAACAGCAACTAACCCTGAATGCCAAACTCCGCGGCCACTACCAATACTACGGACGCCGAACGAACTCTGCGAGTTTTCGCCGGTTCTATCGGGAGGTTTGTAGTATCTGGAGGAAGTCGCTAAACCGCCGCACAAGAGGGAATCCGATGACGTGGACAAAATTTTACGAAGTCTTACGTCAGAACCCGCTGTTGACGCCAGAGGGCAGGCACACCTAGGCAAAGAGGGACGAAGCGTGTCTTGAAGAACTCGCTGCGGGAAATCCGCACGGTGAGGTCTGTGAGGGGGGAGAACGCTTAATGTCATGGCGGACTTAAACGCGCACGAAGCTGGAAACGGCGGACAGAGCCAAAGAAAGCCTAAAGCATAAAGCGGTCTCCTCTACTCGGCAACAGTCAATACAGATGCCGACCCGCCCAAAACACGGGGAAGGCCGAAGCTGACGGAAGAATACGAGCGATTTAGGTCCGTTGGGTCTGTCGGGGTAGTGGCGACGACATGCATGTATAGGAAGGCACACGGAACACGGGAAACCCCAGCAGTGGAACCGGAAGATCGGGACCAACCGGCATCTCGCGAGAGCCAGGCTGGGCTGTCTGGGGCTGCGGAGAGGTTCGTAGTATCGATGAAACCGAGTAATGCCGGTGGAGAGAAGGAACCTTACTTTTGACATGCGTCTGATTCGGTGGGTGGGCAGGGGATTGGCGCAAGCCTAGAAACCCCAGTGTTGTAGCCTCGTCCGCTGTTGAAGAACCTTTACTGGTGAGCGAAGGGAATACCCGATAGCTCTATGGTGAAGTCAATCGGAAAGCCGGATGCGCTAAAGGCGCCTGTCCGGTTTGAGGCGGCGGGAACTGGAAACGTGATGATGGTAGCCGGACTGAGGACCTGAGCGAAAGCAAAGGAACGACCACCGGAGCCTAACATAAACGCGCCAGTTCTCGACCCTACCACTTTTATGTAGCAACTTTGACCCATTCTACAAGGGGTTGAAGTATTTTTCTCGTGTGTTCATTAAGTCTGGGGTCGCCGAAAATCTTTTCCTGCCAGGTAGCTTGGCGGAGATTGCGCAGGATATCTTCAAACGAAACCGATGTCTTGCGCGTGTACCAAGGCCGCTCGATGGCAGATTGTGGTGCGAGGCGATGGCCGGATTGTGCGTGCCACAGCAAGACCAGGTCATAGAGATAGAAGATCAGGGGAGCGGTTCGCTGCGTGGCTTTGGAGACACGGTTTTGCGGGTCTTCCAGACCGAGAAATTGTTTGACGTCGCGGAACAATAGGGCGACATACTGCCCATCTAAATCGTCTCGATGAAGTCACCATCCACTACCGCTTCCACCCTTTGCGATCTCAGTGTCTGCAGGTAGTCAGGCGCTGCGAACTGTACGGGGATGCGTACTATATCCTCCGTCGACCCGACGGGCGCCCACTGGCCGTGCCGGAGTGGATGACGCGTCCAGATATGGCGAAGACAACGATAGTTTCTTCTGCGCGCTTGCCCGCCGCAGTGCTGATCGCACTGCGCAGAGAAGTCGTCACGTGCCTTTCCTGCTGTGAGCAAATAGTGCAGGAGGAAAATCGAGATGTCTCAACGAAAGATCAGACCTCAGCGGCAGCTGTTCGAAGAAGTAGTTCCACCAGTTCCAGTCGTCGATTTCCCGCCAGCGGTGCGGGAGCAACTCTGCCAGGCGCTGAGGCATTGGATTCTGGCCCTGGCGGCCACGATGCGCAAGGAGGTCGGCGATGAATAAAATTACCACCGACCATCTGGCTCGTCGAGCCTTCGTGTATGTCCGGCAGTCCTCGCCCCGTCAGGTAAAACACAACCTGGAGAGCCAGCGTTTGCAGTATGCCCTTGCAGATCGGGCGCGCGCACTGGGGTGGCAGGAGGTCGAGGTCATCGATGAGGATCTTGGATCTTCGGCAACGGGAACGCGGCGGTCAGGCTTTGAGCAACTGCTGCGCGCGGTGTGCGCCGGCGAGGTAGGCGCAGTCTTCAGCGTCGAGGCATCGCGTCTGGCTCGCAATGGCCGCGAGTGGCACACGCTGCTGGACTTCTGCGCCTTAGTGGGCGTGTTGCTGATCGATGCTGATAAAGTGTACGATCCGCGCCTGATCGATGATCGTCTTGTCCTGGGCTTGAAAGGGACCATTAGCGAAATGGAAGTGGCCAACTTTCGCGAACGTGGACAAGCCGCCGCGCTCGCGAAGGCGAAACGGGGCGAATTAATACGACGAGCGTCGATCGGCTATGTTAAGACGCCTGACGAGCGCCTGGAGAGAGGTCCCGACGCGCGGATTCGATCCGCCATCGAGTTGGTGTTCCGAAAATTTGCCGAGTTGGGCAGCGTGCGGCAGGCCTATTTCTGGCTGGACAGGGAGCAGATTCAATTGCCCATTGGCCTGGGGGCAAAGGGGGCTCATAAGGTGGTCTGGCAGCCTGCCCGCTATCATGCGGTGTTGAGCATTCTCCAGAACCCGGTCTATGCCGGAGCCTATGTGTATGGGCGCAGCAAGACGGTAGCAAGCTTGGAAGACGGACAAAAGCGCCTTCGGCGATTAGATCACCTTCGCCGCGAGGAATGGACGGTATTGATTTTGGACCACCACGAAGGCTACATTGACTGGGACACGTATGAGCGCAACCAAGAGATGATCGCTAACAACGCCAATGCGAGAAGTAATGCGGTGCGCGGCTCGGTCAAGCAAGGACCAGCGCTGCTTGCAGGGCTGCTGCGTTGCGGCCACTGCGGCGCCAAGGTGCTGGCGCAATATCCGAGAGCGGGTGTGATTCGCTATCAGTGCAGCGGTTACGTGCTGAATCGCGATCAAGCCTGCTGTGTGATGTTCGGCGGTCTGCGCGCCGATCGCCTGGTTTCTGAGCAGTTGCTGCAATGTCTCACGCCGCTCGGAATACAGGCGGCCACGGAAGCTTTCGCCGCTATGGAAGAGTCCGGCGACGAGCGGATTCGACAGAAGGCGCTCGCGATAGAGCAAGCTCGTTATGAGGCAGCGCGAGCGCGGCGCCAGTACGATGCCGTTGACCCGGACAATCGACTGGTGGCGGCGGAACTGGAGCGGCGGTGGAATCAGTCACTGGCCGTCGAAGCGGGGCTAGAAGCCGAGCTGGCAGCGTTGAACCAAGCCAGGCGACTCCCGCTAACAAATCAGCAGAAGAGTGAATTGCTGGATATTGCGCGCGACCTGCCACGGCTCTGGGAACATCCGCAAAGCTCGCCCGAACACAAAAAACGCCTGCTGCGTATTGCGCTGCGAGAGATCATTACAACATCGGAAGTCGAAACGATCCGTCTTGTGCTGCACTGGCAGGGCGGAGATCACACCCAGTTGGAGTTTCCGAAGATACGTACCGGGCATCATCGCTTTGCAACCGATAGTGAGCTTGTCGAGGTCATTCGCAAGCTGGCTCGTATTGAGCCTGACGCCCGAATCGCATCCATTCTGAATCGCGGTCGACAACCCACTGCACACGGACTGAACTGGACGGCAACACGCATCTGCTCGGTCCGCAAACACCATGCAATTGCTGGATATCGGGAAGGAGAACGACAGGCTCGTGGAGAAATGTTCGTCGGCGAAGTTGAGGATCGCCTGGGCCTAACGGCGAGCAGGGTTCTGCAGTTTATTCACACGAAACGCTTATCCGCTGAGCAGGTCTGTGCGAATGCTCCGTGGATAGTGCGCAAAGAAGACCTGGAAAAATTCATCGCGGAACCTAAGCAGACAACTCCCCCATCACAGACAAGTTCAACACAACTGACCCTTGAAATTTAAGGACATACGAAGGAGTGCACCATGTCGTATTCTCGAAGAACAGCTCGATCTTCCATCGGCTTTTGTAAAGCGCAGCGATGGTCAGTGCAGGTAGTGCGGTGTTGTTGGTCAGAAAAACCAGAGTCTTGCCGGTCTCTGGGCCCTTGAAGCGAATACGGCGAAGATGCTCCGGGTAGTGCTTTGCCGGGTAGAACCCGTTGAGCATGATGCTCTGATCGCAAATCAGGCCATTGGCGCGGTCAACGGGATGCGAATACACCCGCCGCGCATCCATGCTCTCCTTGGCACGGGTGATGAAGAAAGCTCCGGCCTGATGGATCGCGTACCGTCGCACGTAGTCCAC
>DATDLS010000095.1:0-3277 GCA_036519195.1 Occallatibacter sp.
GTCTCACGCTTGAGTCACAAAACCTTTCGAGAAGTCTTCGTGGCATTCCCGCTATTCAGAATGTCAGTTTCACGCTCGCTTCCGGCGAGATCGTTGGCTTTCTGGGACCGAATGGTGCCGGCAAATCGACCACTGTCAAGATCATTACTGGAATGCTCCGGCCTAACCATGGCAGCGTCCTCGGTTACGTGCCGGAAGAAGCGCATCTCTATACCACCCACGGTAAGGATTTGTGTTTATGCCGAGCTCGGCATGACTAGGTCGGCTTATGGGAAGTTATCGTCAATGCAGAGCATTTTTAGCGTGGCGGCGCGGCGCCGCAAGGTGTTGGCGGACACCGCAAATGCCGAGCGCCGTGCCGGTGCGCTAAAAATGGATTGGACTGAACCGCTCCACGATGCTTGCCCTATGTGCATTGAATGATTGGTAGAGGGCTGAAGGAGGGGAAATCGGACTGCGGAAGATGATGGCCTTGGAGCAGATATGGGTTGAAGAAGTGCTTTCAGCCGATTGAAACCAGTTTGACTGGCGGGATTGACATGGCAGGAGGAGATTCAGCGCAGTGTGAGACAGGGATTCCCTGGAGCGTTGGTGGACCCAACCTCTTAGCCGACGGGCTCTGGGGAGTTTACTGTTGCTCATGAGGAGTCCTTGATTGCCGGCAGTCTTGGGGGCACCGGTATTTCCCCCACGACGATCATGTGACCACAGTGGCAGTACGGACACTGGCGCAAGGATGTCCCGGTAAGTTTTTCGTATCGGTCACGTTAATCCTGGACGGCAGATGGTTCTGAGGACATTTCCGGAAGCGCCATGCCAAGCAGTTGACGGCATTGGGCCAGTTTCTCTCGGCGGTAGCGGTTGCCGAGGAAGCCGAAATAACGGATGCGATGAAACCCATGCGGCAAAACATGGAGGAGGAAGCGACGGATGAATTCTTCGGCGGAAAGTGTCATCGTTTTCTGCTGACTGCGGTCTCTATAGTCCTTGTACCGGAAGCTCACTTGACCGGCTTCGATATCGAGCAGGCGGTTGTTCGAAATCGCTACGCGGTGGGTGTAGCGGCCGACGTAGTCCAGCACCTTCTCGGGTCCGGCGAAGGGCGGCTTGGCATAGACAACCCACTCTGACTTACTGAGAGGATCCAGGTAACGGAGAAACTCGCGACGCCCCTGAAGTTTTTCCAGGGTGCTGAAGAATTTCAGTTTGCCTGAGTCGAAGGCGACCTGGAGACGCTCCAGAAACAGGCGGCGGAACAGTCGGGACAACACGCGCACAGGCAGGAAGAATCCAGGTCGGCAAGGAACCCAGCGTGCGCCGTCGGGCGAGAGCCCGCCGCCGGGCACGACGCAATGCAGATGCGGATGATGCATCAAATTGGCCCCCCAGGTGTGCAGGACGGCGAAGAAGCCAATCTCCGCGCCCAGGTGTTTGGGATCGGCAGCTATGGTGCGCAAAGTCTCGGCCGTGGCCTGGAAGAGGATGTTGTATACCACCTCCTTGTTCTGGTAAGCGATCGAAGCGATCTTGTCCGGAACGGTGAAAACAACGTGAAAGTACTCGCAGTTGAGAAGTTCGGCCTGACGGTCTTCGATCCACTCGGCGCGGGCCAGCGACTGGCACTTTGGGCAATGCCTATTGCCGCACGGCCGGTAGCAAATGCGCTGTTTACCGCACGCATTACACTGTTCGATCTGTCCTCCGAGAGCCGCCGTCCGGCACATCTGGATGGCGCTCATGACGCGTCGCTGCGCTGTGGACATCGACGCGCCATGCTTCTCTCGATAGGCGCCCCCGTAGCGGCGGAAGATGTCCGCCACTTCCAGCTTCGGGCGATCCATCGCTCCGCCGCTTAGAAGTACTGAGGTGTGGCGGGCTTGGAATCAGCGCAGACGGGGCGGGGCAAAAGATCGAGTGGACTGGACGTCGAGCAGACCTTGCTGGTAGCGATCCGCAGATAACGGGCAGTGGTTGCCAGGCTGCGGTGGCCGAGCAGCAGTTGAATGGTGCGGACGTCGACGCCCGATTCCAGCAAATGGACGGCAAATGCGTGGCGAAGCAAATGGGGCGTTATCGGCTTGCGAATGCCTGAAAGCTTGTGGGCGTCTTGGCAAGCCATTTCCACTGCGTCTTTACTAATATGGCGACCGGGAATGCCGCCTGGAAAGAGCCAGTCGCGCGGTTTATCCACTCGCCACCAGCTACGCAATATCTTCAGCAGTGTGGGCGAGAGCATTACGTAACGATCTTTTTGGCCCTTGCCCTGATCGACACGAATCACCATACGTTGGCTATCGATGTCGGTTGGTTTCAGAGAGACTACCTCGGAGATGCGCAAACCCGCGGCGTAGCAGGTCGTCAGGATTGCACGATGCTTGGTGCTTTCGATGCAGCCGAGAAACTGCACGACCTCCTCTGGGCTCAAAACTACTGGCAATTTCTGCGGCTTCTTGGGAGCAGGAATGACGTCGTCAAACTGCCAATCCCTGTGCAAGGAGACCTTGTAGAGAAAGCGCAGCGCGGCCACCGCGATAAGCACGGATCCAGGCGAAAGCTTCTTTTCATTCGTTAGGTAGACCTGATAGGCGCGGATATCCTCTGGACCCAGCTGTTCCGGAGACCTATTGAAGTGGCGTGCAAACAGAGAGATCTGTTGTACATACGATTTTTGCGTGTTCACTGCGAGATTCCGCACCTGCATGTCTTCGATCATCCGTTGGCGAAGCGATGTCATGGGAAACTCCTTTGCGAGATGGAATGCGCTGCAAGCAGCGGTTCCATGCTCTCGCAAAAGAGTTCATGGGAAAAGAGATGCAACCAGGGAGGCCTAAACCGGCGCTACCCTCGGCCGCAGCATGCTGGCACTACCAAGTACCGCCGCAGCGGTTTAGTCCAATCTCAATGAGTGCATTGGCGGAGATAACCGGCCAATAAATTGATTCGTGCCTTAGTGGGTTTAGATAAGAAACTATATTCTCATTCAGTTGGGTTTTCTTCAGGAGGAGGGCTCCGTCTCCGACGACGATCTTGGCGGGTCTGAGTCGGAGGCGGAACCCCTTTGAGCTAACCATCCTCTTTGTCCCAGTTTCCGTCCCTGTGGGTCGGCTTGAAGCCGGCTGGGTGGAACGCTGCAGACCATTCCTAGCCCCAATGGCGCCGGCATGAGCCCTGTCTCGCTCGGCGACTTCCCGCATACCCGGATCAGATAGAACGGCACCAGCAGCTGCGCCGCATAGGACACGCCATTCGAAAGGAACTGTGTCGTTGCTGCTGTCGC
>DATDLS010000096.1:0-2296 GCA_036519195.1 Occallatibacter sp.
CCCAGGCCCATGCTCTTCAGGTAGTTGATGACGACCTGGGCATCTTCCTCAGCCTCGCCATAGGTTTCGAGAAACTCCTTCTCGGAAAGGTATTCGCGTTTATTCGGGAGGGTGTCCTGCCAGTACTGCAGGTCAGGCACCTCGGGGCTTCCGGGCTTCTGCCGCAACAGTACTGTGACCGTGACGCGCTCAGCGGCATCGAGGATGCCGACTTCTTGTGAGTTCGGGAGTTGGGGGCGTTCGCTGCCTGGAATCGGTCTATAGCTAGTTGGAGTGGCCATGCTGTGTTCTCCTTTCCGTACAATGCTTGTTCTGGCACCTGATCGAGTCCTCGACTGTGCAGGACTTGCAGGACATGTGCTCAGTTCCGATCAACTCGGCAGCAACTACCGGCCTGAAGTCAGCTTGCCGAAGGTGTTTGGGGATGGCGAGCGGCGGAGTGCCGCAACGCTGCAGGAGCAAGATTGTGACGGGAATTCGCTCGGCAGGTTCGGCTCGGCTTATCCGTTCCGCTTCGGGCAGATTCGGAAGTCGGCTGCAGGCCAGGGGAAGATTCTCTTGATCAGGAATAGGCATGGCTCGTACTCTCCGTTTCTTCTATGAACATCGTCGTCTGAACCCGCTGATGTTGCGGTGACTCAAGCGAGGATGCAGCACAGTGGCAATCATCTTCGGCCACGAGTGCCTTGCGAAATGGGCATGAAACATACCACGTTTGGAGAAGTAGTGATTCAATAAGCCATAACGTTTCGCTCATTTCATAGAAATCTATGCCAGCGACTTCGCGGCTTTTTGATTCCTCGTTTTGAAACATCGCCCCCCATTTCTCGAATGGAGGTATCAGTTCCCTGTTGATAAGCTCCAAAGACCTTCCGAACGAGGTCACCGTTCTCATGGTTTCGATCGTGTTCGCCATCTGTTGTCTGGCTGCAGCAGGTATACGCGCCCGCCTCGGCGTCCGTCGTTCCCATGCAAGCGTTACGAAATGTCGCCGCATCGCAACTGACCTGACTCACCGGGCTCCTGACGATTGAAAACCGCTGTCGCAGCCGATACCGGTTCAACTGTCTGACCGTCGCTTGACTGGCTTCTGCCGGTCCTTGCTCTCATCCAAAATGAGTCTCATTCTCTGCTCCAACCGTCAAAAGGCGCGTTATCAGGGAATGCCCTCACCGAGGCGGATTACCACCAAGAGTTGGCTCCCATCCAGGAATCCGCAAGCACCGATCATGACCGAAACAACTGTCGCTTCGGAGTTAGCAATCTCTATACGGCCCGAAGATTCGGGTTGTTTACCGTGATAGTGCGAAAGCCCCGGCATTGATGCCGGGGATGGATAGCACGGCGACAAGTGTTTGCGCCTGACGGTCTTTTTTGAATCGTGTTTGAGCTTGAATTTAGATAAAAGCTGAGTTAATCTAAAGGAGTGGGGCGAATAATGGGCGAAGATGTTTCGACTGTAACTCGACTCCAAAGGTACCAATTTGAACTGCGAATCAATGAAGAAGAGGCGCATCAGATGCGCGGGTTTGCCGGCTCGTGCCGCTTCGTCTTCAACCGTGCTCTCGCGTTGCAGCAGGAGATCCACGATTTGTGCGGCTTCCGTCCTGGCTTTGACGAGCTCTGCGAGGAGAGGGCTCGATGGAAAGAAGAACCAGAGACGTCCTGGTTGAAGGACGCGCC
This sequence comes from Occallatibacter sp., assembly GCA_036519195.1. Taxonomy (GTDB): domain Bacteria; phylum Acidobacteriota; class Terriglobia; order Terriglobales; family Acidobacteriaceae; genus Telmatobacter. Next base: position 1,684 of record DATDLS010000096.1, read on the forward strand.
ATCGCAGGCGCTGCAACAGTCACTGAAGAATCTCGAAGATGCGTGGAAACGACACTTTGAATCGCTCAAGGAGCTGAAGGCCGGCAAGATCCATCCAATTGAGGTCGTAGGACCGCCGCGGTTCAAGAAGAAGGGGCAGCACGATAGCTTTCGCTTCCCGCAAGGATTTGAACTCGATCAGGAAAACAGCAGGGTTTTCCTTCCGAAACTCGGTTGGATCCGCTATCGCAACAGCCGGGAGGTCCTTGGTGAGGCGAGGAGTGTCGCAGTCCGGCAAATAGCTGGCAAATGGTTCATCTCTATCCTTACCAAGCGTGAGGTAAAGAAGCCAGTTCATCCTTCGACCTCTGCCGTGGGCATCGACATGGGCGTAGTTCGCTTTGCCACATTGTCCAATGGCAAATTCATCGAGCCGCTTAACAGCTTCAAGGAGCACGAAGACCGGCTGCGCAAGGCGCAGCAGGCTTTCAGTCGCAAGGAGAAGTACAGCAAGAACTGGAAGAAGGCGAAAGCCAAGGTCCAGCGCATTTTCGCCTGCATAGCCAACGTTCGTCTGGACTTTCTGCATAAAGCTTCTCACGCCATCAGCAAAAATCACGCGATGGTTGTTGTA
>DATDLS010000097.1:0-3223 GCA_036519195.1 Occallatibacter sp.
GATGACAAACTCGCTGGCAGATGTTTTTGCGGTCGCATCAGCGCAACAAGGACGGTAAGGATCACACCTACTGGTCGTTGGTAGAGACGGTGCGAACCGTGGACGGTCCTCGCCAGAGGACGCTGTGTTACTTGGGGGAGTTGAATGGATCCGCGCAGGCCCGGTGGCTGAAAAGCGTGGAGGTGTTCAACGAGCAGGGCGAAGGCGAACAACTGAAACTATTCCCCTCTCATATTGAAGTTCCAGACGATGATCCGCAGGTAGCTCGCGTCTTGGTGAATCGCGTCCGCCTGGAGAGAACCCGGCAGTTCGGGGGGTGTTTTCTGGGCTGGGAGTTGTGGAAGCGTCTGGGACTGGATGTTTTTTTTGAGCAGGTGCTGGACGAGGAAGCAGCCGAGGTGCCCTGGTCACGGGTGGCCGCGGTGCTGGCCATCAACCGACTGTGCGCTCCGGGCAGTGAGTTGGCGATCGAGGAACGCTGGTATCCCTCGACTGCGTTGGACGATCTGTTGGAAATCGAAGAAGGCAAGATCAACGACACTCGCCTGTATCGCTGTCTGGACCGGATTCTGCCGCACAAGAGCAAACTGGAACAGCATCTGAAGCAGCGCTACGGGGAGTTATTCGGAGCCGAGTTCGATGTGCTGTTGTATGACTTGACCAGCACGTATGTGGAAGGGGCGGCAGAAAACAACCCCCTGATGAGCCGGGGCTACTCGCGCGATCATCGTCCGGACTGCGAACAGATGGTGATCGCATTGATTGTGAACCGGGAAGGATTTCCCTTCAGCTATGAGACCTTCGATGGCAACCGAGCCGACGTGTCGACGATGGAGAGCATCCTGCGCATGGTGGAACGGAAGTACGGCAAGGCACGGCGGATCTGGGTGATGGATCGTGGGATCGTAAGTGAGGAGAACCTGGCAGCGATTCGCAAACGCGGTGGGCAGTATTTGGTGGGCACGCCGCGCCGGCAGATGAAGCGTTTTGAAGCCGAGTTGCTGAAGGACGACTGGACGCAGGTGCGAGCGGATGTGGAGGTGAAGCAGATTGCGATTCCGCAGGGCGAAGAGACCTACATTTTGTGCCGCACGGCGGGTCGCAAGGAGAAAGAGAAGGCGATCCGGAAGCGATTTTCCTTAGGCATGGAAAAGGCTCTGCAAGCTCTGGAGAAAAGCATGGCCAGCGGCCGACTGAAGGACCGCTACAAGATGGAGCGCAGACTGGGACGGATTCAGGCGCGGCATCCCCAGGTGAACGATCTGTTCGAAGTCACGCTGCGCGACACCCCCACCGGTGTACGTCTGTTGTGGGAAATGAAAAAAGACAAAGTGGCGTGGCGGGACTTGCGGGAAGGCGCCTACATGCTGCGTACCAACCTGCAGGCGGTTTCGGCCGAGCAGATGTGGTCCATGTACATGCAACTCACCGAAGCGGAGGCCTCGTTTCGCGCGCTCAAGAGCGAGCTCTCGATTCGGCCGTTATTCCATCAGAAAGAGCCGCGGGTCAAAGCCCATGTCCTGGTGGCCTTTCTTGGTTATGCCTTGTGGGTGACGCTGAAGCATCTGCTGCAGCGTCGACCGGCGATCGTCCCTCAGCCCTCGGCCGACGGAGTCGACAATACTCAGCCATTTTCCCCGATGAAAGCACTGGCTCTGCTATCCACGTTGCAGAGCGCCGACATCGTGCTGCCCACGACGGATGGACGCGAGATCCGCCTGCGCCGGATTACCGAACCGACGACTGAACAGAAATCCCTACTGCACCAGCTCGGCCTCACCCTGCCGGAACGGCTGAAATCACTTTCAAAATGTAGTGCAGACTTCGCGACAGCCTGAACTGATTTTGAAAGACTTAGGTGGTTTCAAGACCATTTCGTGACGAACTTCGGTTAGACTTTAAAAACAACATTAACTTATTTATTTTCAATAGCTTGGCGGAGATAGTGGGATTCGAATTTACTCGAAAACGTAGTTTCAACAACATAGAGCGCACGGCGGGCAACGTAAAGCAGTGGAAGGCAGTAGTAAGCAGTGCTAACGGATCACAAACGGATCACGGCTCAGCGATCAGCGCCTGAGGTCGGCGCAAAACCGCTTCGAACTGTGGGTAAACCCGCGAGCATTCGCTGTCACGACGCGGACGAAGCCTTTGCGGTAAAGATCCCGGAAAAGTACTGGCGATAGTGGAAGAACAACGCAAACCAGAACACCGCCACGATCAGCGCGCCCCCGATGCCTTCGTGATTGAGCAGCAGATGGTAGAGCAAAATATTTACGATTACCGGCCCAAGAATCGTCAGCGCCAGCGGAACATAGCGATTGATCAGCAGCAGCGCGCCGCCAACCGCCTGCACTGCGCCGATCGCCAACCCATAGTGCGACTGGAATAGAGCCTGAAGAAACTGTCCGGCGAGGCCGCCGGGTATAGGGCCCTTGAGGAATTGCAGAAAGGCATTCAGGCCGAAGACGAAAAACACCAGCCCGAGCAGCAATCTCACAATCAGCACGACGATTTTCATGCCAACGTCTCCGGTAAAGTTTAGGTCGCCCTAGCCTCGGCATAAGTGTGCCAGCCCTACGCGCGAAAAGCCAGTTCTGCTACGTGCCAGCAGCAGAGCCTCGCAGAGTTCTCTCTCACTGTTTCAAGTAACGAAGCGCAACACATCCTGATTTAAAAGGCTTCGACTCAACCAGCTTCAATTGCAATTTCTCGGGCAGGCTGACGCCCTCCATCAATCGTCTGCCTTCTCCAGCAATGGTTGGCATAACGACAAAATGATATTCATCAATCAGGCCAAGCTCCACCAGTTGTGAAGGAACATCTACACCGCCGACCAAAATATTGTTGCCCTGTTCTTGCTTCAGTTTAAGTATTTCGTCGCGAAGGTTCGTACGAACAATTCTCGTATTTTCATCTTCAGCGCTGGCCAACGATCGTGAAAAAACAATCTTCTTCTTGGAGACAAGATTCTAGCGGTTTGGTCCGTCAATTGTCGAAAACAGATGGGATGAGAATGCCGGTCTCCAGGCGGGATGCGATAAGCTCCCAGTGATAACGCGCTCGAGGCGCAATACAACAAAAGGAGACCGGCTATGACGAAGAGTATCACTGTGGGAGCACAGCAGACCAGGAAGTTTGTGGAGAAGAAGTACACCGTGGGGTTGGATCTTGGCGATCGTTGGAGTTGGTATTGCGTGTTGGATGAGGGTGGGGACGTGGT
>DATDLS010000098.1:0-45151 GCA_036519195.1 Occallatibacter sp.
TTGATGGAAAACAGTTTGGCGGCCCAGGGAGCCGCACCACCCCAGGGTGCTGTTCCTTCGACCGGCGCGGAGCGGCCATAAGACCGCAGCAGCCCTCCCCCAAGGCTTTCCGCCCGACGGCCCCAGGCCGATCGGCCGCCAAAAAAGCTCTCACACGAGAGAACCAAGGCAACCTGGCCCCCGTTGATAACGGGGGCCGATTTTTGTCTACTGCGCGGTTTGCAGCATGCTTAGGTACCAAATCACAAGCTCCATCCGGATGGAGAAGTACTTCTATTGATCCGGCCCTACTAAATCATCCGGGTCTCCTTGCGCCGAAGGTCTATTCGGGAAGCGCCGAGCCCATCGGGAATGGTTTTTCTTCTACTGCATTGGACCGGATGACTGCCTAGTTTCTCTTTCACTCCTTCGTCGAAAGAAAGTCGAGTAAAGTATGAACCTGAAAGTGGTTGTCGCTGCGCTTTTTGTTACTACTTTCTCCCATTGCTCCCCCGTGAATGCGCAAGTGGCACCCTCAGCCACGCAAGATAGCCTCCAACTCAAGGTGGGCGCGGGTTTTTCAGACTATGCCGGAAATCTGAACAACGGCCAGTTACAGGGTGGGGCTTTATGGGTCGACTTTGTTCCTCCCCGGCTGCCCTCCTTCCTGCATGGATTTGGCCTGGAGGCGGAGGCCCGCGGCGTCACGGCCAGTCGCACGTTGCCGACCCAGCCGGGCGCCTTTCGCCAGTCGACGGTCGGGGGAGGGCCCACCTACACCTACCTGCGCTACCCCAGGTTTCATCCTTACGCCAAGTTCATCGTGAGTTATGCCGGCCAGAGTTTCAATTTGGGTGCGGGGGGCGAGCAATTCGAAACTCAAACCGCCTATGCCCTCGGCGGCGGGATCGACTATCGTGCCTGTAGCAATCTTTGGGTGCGGGGCGATTATGAATATCAATTCTGGCCTGATGCGTTTGGCAACCCCAACTGGTACCTCGACCCGCACGGAATTACCTTGGGGCTGGCCTGGGAGTTCAAGCCGCGGCATCGGTATTGACCGGGGCCGTCCTTTGCCGTGCCATCGGGGCCAAGGGTGATTGCGGCAGATGGATGGTCCCGCATATTCAAGCTACGCAACCAGAAAAAAGGCCAACCCGTCCGGGGTTGGCCTTCTCTCTCTTCAGCTCACATTCGCATCAGCTTCTGAACAAAAATGCAGGGAGGTTACTGTCCGCTCTGCGCAGTCTGCGGGACCTGGTCGCCGCCCATGTTGGTGAGCAGCTGTATTTCCACGCGGCGATTCTGCTTGCGGCCTTCGGCGGTAGTGTTGGGGGCAACTTCCTTGTCCTTGCCAATGCCGATCAGGTAGAAGCGGTGCGCGGCAATGCCGTACTTTGAGGCCAGGTACTGAACCACAGCATCGGCGCGGCGCTGGCTCAGTTCATAGTTATACTGGGCAGATCCCGTAGAATCGGTGCCGCCCGTCACTTCGAGAATGTAGCTCTTGGCCGTGCCAAGCTTGGCAGCAAAGTCATCCAGCTGGGCCTTGTCGTCCTTGGTCAGTACGGCCTTGTCGAAGCCGAACGTCACGGAAACATCGGCCATCGGCTTGTAGTTGTCCAGCCCGCGCACCACGCTGTCCAAGGTGTCGGCGCGATGCACGACATCGACAGCTGCGGTCTGCGCGTTGGCTGCTGCGGTGGTGGCCGACTGCGCGTTCTGGTTGGCGGCGTCTGCCGCGCTCTGAGACTGCTTGATGCCTGATTGCGCGCGATCATCAACCGTGTGAATCTGCTGGTTGTTGGCCGAGGTCTTCGCGTCGAGCTGGTCGGTGTGTTCGATCAGCGGCGCGGTTTGAGTTTTCACATAATTCTTTGTCGCACACCCAGTCGCACCCAAGGCGGCCAGGCTCACTGCCAATCCCAGTACTTCAAGTCGATTGCTTCTCATTTTGTTATGCTCCTTTGTTTTTGCAGGAATCTTGCCTTTCGGATCGAACACGGATCGGGCCGGCAGGATCCTTTGCTCTTGAGCAGCACCCACAGGGCCAATAATCAAATTCGATGGAAATAACTGAAAATAAGTTGCTTGCTCTCGAAAATAGAGCACAGATCGCATCCATCCGAGGGCAATTTTTACTCAATCTGGTAAGGATTGCGCTCGAAAACGGTTTTTGAGTGAGGAAACAGGCGGAAATGGACTGGAGGGCGACCCAGGGGCGCGGAGGTCCATTCATGCCAGAGGCGTCTTATCCGGGAGGAGGCGGTCGGTCCGCAATCCGTCCGGTTCGTCGGCAGGCGCAATTTCAGCCTTACCGCCAGCGTCCTGCCTTTGAGGGTGGTCGGTGTATATTTTTTCTTGACGGAAGGCCAGCCGGCGGAAAGCTGAACGATGCGGCGAGCGAGCCTGAGGAGATACGAAGAGCATGGCGGCGGGAGCCAATGAGATAGCCAAATCGGCAGCGAACGAAGTTTTGCTGGTGACCAGTGGGGACCTTCGGCTTGCCGCGAACCAGGTTTGCTGGCCGGCACAGCGCGCCATGGAAGAGGCGCTGACTGCGGCCTTTGCCGAGCAGGGCATCAAGCTGGTGCGGGCGCATGCCTACGACGAAAAGCTCAAGCACGGGTTCATCTCCTCGCAGCGCGCTGGCATGGATGTCTTCATGAGGATCGATCCCGCGGCGCGACTGGTTTTTGCGACGGCGGCCTGGCAGTACAGCCATCATGTGCTACCCGGGTTGCGCAGCCACAAGGGACCGATCCTGACCGTGGCCAACTGGTCCGGGCAGTGGCCGGGTCTGGTGGGGCTGCTCAATCTGAATGGATCGCTCATCAAGGCGGGCACGCCGTTTTCGTCGATCTGGAGCAAGGACTTTACCGACAAGTATTTTGTCAACGCTCTGACTGAGTGGCTGCGCGAGGGAAAGATCTCGCATGACCGGTCGCATGTGAAGGCGCTTGAGGTGGCCCTTCTGCCCAGCGAGAGCACCAGGCTGGGCAAGGCGCTGGCCGCGGAGTTGAAGAGTCGGAAGGCAATTTTGGGTGTCTTCGATGAAGGCTGCATGGGCATGTACAACGCGATCATTGATGACGAACTGTTGAATTCTGCCGGCATTTTTAAGGAGCGGCTCAGCCAGTCGGCACTGGTGGCGAAGATGCGGACCGTCAGTCAGGCCGAAGCCGAAGCGGTGTACAACTGGATGGCGGCGAGAGGCATGAAGTTTGCGTTCGGCAAAGACGCTGCGACCGAGTTGACGCTGGAACAGGTTCTTGAGCAAGCGAAGATGTACATTGCGGCCGTGCGCATTGCGCATGAGTTTGGCTGCGACGCAATCGGCATTCAATATCAGCAGGGACTGAAGGATTTGACGCCTGCTTCTGATCTCGCCGAAGGACTGCTTAACAATGCTGATCGTCCGCCAGTGTTTGCCGAAGGAACGACGGAGGAGCTTTATGCCGGCACGCCGCTGCCGCACTTCAACGAGGTGGATGAATGCGCCGGCGTGGATCAACTGATCACGAATCGCTGTTGGACGGCATTGGGGCTTGACCCTTCGACAACGCTCCATGACCTGCGCTGGGGCGAGCACTACAAGGGGGAGGGGATTGACGACTTTGTGTGGCTGCTGCAGATTTCGGGCGCGGCGCCGGCAAATCACTTTGTGAATGGCTACGCAGGTGCGCGAAGCGAGCGGCAACCGGCGATGTATTTCCCACTCGGCGGAGGGTCGTTGAAGGGGATTGGCAAGCCGGGAGAGATTGTCTGGAGCCGGGTGTTTGTTGAGAGCGGCGCGCTGCATGTGGACATTGGCAGAGGTTCGGTGGTTTCGCTTCCCCGGCAAGAGACCGAGCGGCGCTGGCGCGAGACCACTCCGCCCTGGCCCATTGTGCATACTCTGCTGCATGGGGTGAGCCAGAACCAGATGATGGCTCGGCACCGCGCAAATCACGTCAACATCGCCTATGCGCCATCGGCTGAGATTGCCGACAGAGCTCTGGCAACCAAGGCTGCCATGTTTGACGAGTTAGGCATAACGGTCCACGTATGTGGGAACGCGATCCAGGATTAAGTTAGCTCTCTGAAGCCGCGAACTCATATGGTCAACGAATCTGATCGCTCCATCTACGGGAATTGAATCTCGCTCGCGACAGCATTTCAGTAGATTGAGCCTCTTGTCGCGATTTCGCTTCCTGGCTCCCGGGTTCGTTTTTCTCGCGCCCGGACTGGCGGCTTCGTTCGGCTGGGCAGAGACTACGATCGACCAACTATTGCGCCGCTTCCGGTGCGGGCGGCAGGATGCCAAGATCGCGATAGATGGAGCGTATCGCGCGGCGCACCGCCGGCATCTGGGTGAGGAACCAGGCCGCGCCGAGCAGCACAACGGAGCCATTGATTACCACTGTCCAGGGCGCGCCAATGGCGTGCGCTAGGGATCCGGCCAGCAGGCTGCCGAAGGGTGCCATGCCCACAAACGCTATGGTGTAGTAGCTCATCACGCGGCCGCGCTTGTCTTCGCTCACAATGGTCTGAATGATGGTGTTGCTGCCGGCCATGCCTTGCATCATGCCCATGCCGGCGATGAGCACCATCACCATGGAAAGCCAGAATACGCGCGAGAGGCCGAAGCCGATCAGGCCCAGTCCAAACGCCGCCGCGGCCAGGGGAATCATGCGCACCAGGCCGAGGACGCTTTTGCGTGCGGCCAGAGACAATGCGGAGATGAGCGCGCCCACGCCCATGGCTCCCATGAGAAAGCCGAGCGTGTGCGGGCCGCCACCGAGCACCTGCGCTGCGAAGATGGGCATCAGCACCACAAAGGGCATGCCCATCAGACTGACAGCGGCAAACAGCAGCAGAATGGTGCGCACGGGAAGGAATTCGGAAACATAGCTCCATCCTTCTTTCAGTTCGGTCCAGGTGGAGGTGACCTTGCGCCTGGTCTGGACAACCATCAACCGCATCATCAGCAGCGAGACGATCACTGCGATGTAGCTGATGCCGTCGATGAGGAAGCACCAGCCCTCGCTCGACACTGCGATCAACATGCCGGCCAGCGACGGGCCCACAAGACGCGCCATGTTCACCATGGATGAGTTGATGGCGATGGCGTTTGACAGGTCGCGCCGGTCCTCGACCATCTGCACCATGAAGGCCTGGCGCGCCGGCATGTCGAAGGCGTTGATCAAGCCCTGCATGACGCTCAGGGCCAGCACCCAGGGAATGGTGATCAGGTGCGAGAGCGTGAGGCCGGCCAGCGCCAGCGACTGTACCATGGAGAGCGCCTGCGTCCAGACCAGGACCTGGCGGCGGTCCAGGCGGTCGACCCAGACTCCCGCGAATGGCGCGATGAGGAAGGTGGGAATCTGACCGGCGAAGCTTACGGTGCCTAGCAGGAGTGCGGAGCCGGTGAGCCGATAGACGAGCCAGCTGGTGGCGATCCGCGTCATCCACGTGCCCATGAGCGAGATGGTCTGCCCGCCGAAAAAAAGGCGGAAGTTGCGGTGCCGGAGTGCCCGCCAGGCGTGAGAGAATCCCGCCGGCTGCTGGCCATTGGGCGGAATTGCAAGGGCTTCTACCGGTGGGGAATCGGGTCCTGCGCTCAAGGAATAAGGTCCTGCTCATAGTTTACCGTGTCCGGTCCCCCCGGTTGATCGCCTCAAGCTGTAAGAGCTCACCCGATTGAGCGGAATGCAAAGATCACTTCGATCGGGATGGGACGAGAATTGGTTGGCCGTTCCCCATCCCGGGCCTGAGTCGTTCATGACGAACCACATCAACGGCCTGCTCATCGAGGCCTTACCCCAGGGAGAGAGCTGATGCGGACATCGCGCAGCATGCCTGCTCGGTCCACCACTGCGCCGATCAGGACCGTCCCGCGGAAATGATTCTTCCTGGCTTCTTCGCTCAATTCAGCGACTGCAATCAATGCATTCTGGTGCATGCTTGGCTCCAGACCTTTCTCCACGCGCGGGTTTTTCCGCATCCCATGCTCATCCACAATGACAGCCGCAATGCAGTCGCCAGTGATATGCATTCGTCTAGGCCTCGGGCGAATCCTGCGCCGCCACTGAGTTGAGAGCCAAACGGACGGAGATGTCTGGATACTTTGAATCTTCAGAACCTGCGATGAACCTGCGAAGATCGTTTTCACCTTTGGCTCGCCCGGGCCGGCCCAGGGTCTGCCCGGCGAGCTCGCGCAAACCCAGGATCTGTTCCTGCTTGCCGCCCGCGTCCGCCGAGTCGAGAATAGAACGTTTGATGAGCGCCTAAAGCGATGCCAGGACGGGAACGGGCGCTCGGTTCAGTGTCCCTGGCCTGAAGCGGTCGGCTGCGGTGATCTCGAGCGCAAGCCTGTCCAGATCGTCGAAGTGCGGCTCAATGAACATGATCTTTGAGGGCAGGCCCGCGGAATCGATTTCGAGAGAGAGCTTGACCCTGGCGTCGAATCAGCCTTTGCAATCCTGGGGAGGATTAAGGTTCAGGTCGAAGGGGAGAATTTCCGGTGCGGTTATCTGCGCGCCGAACGCATAAACGCTTGCGGGCATGGACGCAGCTCTGCTGCGCCTTGGTGACGGCGCCTGGCGCTGCCACGAGCCACAGAACGCCAGAGCACGCAACACAACCTGACAAACACATCTCAGTCGCTCGGAGAAAAAGGTATTAGGAAGAGGAGCGAGCTTAACCGATCAGCCCCAGCTCGCCCAGCAGAAATGCATAATCGAAGGCGATTTCTTTCAGGTAGTCATAGCGGCCGCTGGCGCCGCCGTGGCCGGCTTGCATGTTGGTCACTAAGAGCAGGGGATTGCTATCTGTCTTCAAGGTACGGAGCTTGGCGACATACTTGGCCGGCTCCCAGTACATGACCTGGCTATCATGGAGCGATGTCTTGACTAACATCGCCGGGTAACAGGCGGGCTTCAAGTTATCGTAGGGCGAGTAACTCAGCATGTAATGAAAATAGTCCGGCTCGTTGGGATTGCCCCATTCTTCGTATTCGGGAACGGTCAGCGGCAACGTGGCGTCGAGCATGGTATTCATGACGTCGACAAACGGAACATGCGAGAGCACGGCGCGGAACAGATCGGAGCGGAGATTGGAAACGGCGCCCATCAGCAGGCCGCCGGCGGAGCCGCCTTCGATGGCGACACGGGTGCGGTCTCCGTAGCCGGCAGCGGTAAGATGCTCGACTGCGGCGATGAAGTCGGTGAAGGTATTGCGCTTGACGAGCATTTTGCCGGCATCGTGCCAGGGTTTGCCCAAGTCGCCGCCGCCGCGAATATGCGCGTAGGCCATGACCACTCCGCGATTGAGCAGGCTGAGCCGGTTGCTGCTGAAGCCAAGTGGCAGCGAGTATCCATAGGAGCCATAGCCGTAAACGTAGAGGGGATTGGATCCCTGGCGACGTTGGTCTTTGCGGTAGACCAAAGAGACGGGAACCTTGACGCCGTCCCGGGCGACGGCAAACACCCGCTCGCTGGCGTAGAGGGTGCGATCGAAGCCGCCCGGAATTTCCAGCTGCTTGAGCAGGATGGAGGTGCCGGCGGTGATGTCGTACTCGTAGACCGAACTCGGCGTTACGAGCGATTGATAGCCATAGCGAAAGGTCGAGGTCTCAAAGATGCGATTGATGTGCGGATGGGCGCTGTAGGCCGGCTCGGGGAAGGCGATCTCATTTGACAAGACAGCTTCCGGGCCATCGCTTTGAAATCGCCAGATCCGCAGGCGCGGCAGACCGTCTTCGCGGTCGCTGGCGACGAAGAAGCCGGAGAACAGGTCGATATCTTCCAGCATGACGTCGTCGCGATGGGCGATCCGCTCGGTCCAGTGTTTGCGGCTGGGCGTGGCGACCGGAGCGGTGACGAGGCGGAAATTTCTGCCCTGGTCGTTGGTGCGAATGAACCACTGGCCGTTGCGATGGTCGACCGAGTACTCGTGCTCATCTTCACGCGGGCAGATGAGGGTGAATGCGCCCTTTGGCGTGTCTGCGGCCAGAAACCACGACTCGCTGGTGATGTGGCTGGCGGCTTCCATGATGATGTAGCGGCCATCGCGGGTGCGGCCGGCGCCGAGGTTGAAGCGCTCATCGTCGTCCTGGTAGACGAGGACGCTTTGCTTCAGCTGGCCGCGGGTGGCGCGATAGAACTGGAACTGGCGCTTCTGTTCTTCGTCTTCGACAGTATAGAAAAGGGTTTGATGATCGGCTGCCCAGACGACCGAGCCGACGCGCTCCACGATTTCGGGCAGGGTTTCGCCGGTGAGCAGGTCCTTGATGGAGAGCGTGTACTGGCGGAAGCCGGTGGTGTCGGTAGTGTAGGCCAGCCAGCGGCCGTCGCCGGTAATATCGGTGGCGCCGATCGCGAAAAAGGCGTGCCCTTCGGCAAGCTGGTTGCCGTCGAGCAGGACCTGCTCAACGGCGTCGGCAAATGCGTCAGGCTCGGATTCCGATTGCGCGCTGACCACCCGGCGCATGGCCGGCGAGCCGGCTACCGCGGAAGGATTGACGGGCTTGCGGCAGTGGATGGGATACTGGCGGCCCTCTTCGGTGCGCGTGTAATACCAGAAGTCGCCTTCGCGGAAGGGAACCGAAACGTCGGTCTGCTTTACGTGCGAGAGCATCTCCTGGTAGAGCTGCTCGCGCAGGCCGGCCAGCGGGGCCATCCGAGATTCTGCATAGGCGTTCTCGGCCTCAAGATAGGCAGTGACCTCAGGGTTCTCTTTATCGCGCAGCCAGGCGTAATCGTCGCTGAGGGTGGCGCCGTGGAGGGCGGTTTCGGTCGGAACTTTGGCAGCGATGGGCGGGGTGGTCACGGTGGCGTCGGTCATGGCTGTTCCAGTTTAGAGCCTGGAGGCGAGGACGAGGTCGGGCCTGGACCGAAATCCATGGGACGCAGGGCGGGAACGGGGACGGACCCGGGTTGGGAACTTTTCGGCCGCCAGCCGCGTACAATTGAGAGCGATGAAAGGCATTCGCCTCATACATTCGAATCTTTTCCGGCTCCTGGTGGCTGTTTCCGTGTTGTTTTCTGCTGCGGCGTTGGGCGCCCAGCAGGTGGACCAGCTCCCCAAACCCACCGATTACATCAGCGACAACGCCCATGTGCTGTCGGATGAGACGATTGCGCGACTGGACCACCTCTGCGCGCAGCTGGACCATTCGCAGGCCAATGCTCAGATCGCGGTGGTGACGGTCCAGACCCTGGATGGGGAGGACGCGGCCGAATACTCTGACCAGCTTGAAACCAAGTGGAAGATGGGGCGCAAGGGGTCTGACCGCGGGGTGCTGATTCTGCTGGCGGTGGGCGATCACAAGCGCCGCATTGAAGTGGGCTACGGGCTGGAAGGCATTCTGCCCGACGGCAAGCTGGGCGATATCGGCCGGGCGATGGTTCCCGACCTGCGGGCAAACGACTTTGACGGCGCGCTCACCTTGGCCGTGGGCCGGATTGCCGAAACCATTGCGGCGGACGCCAAGGTGACTCTGGACCAAGACCCGGCCCTGGCCCCGCGGCCCCTGCGCCGGCATCAGAATGCTTCCGCGGGCCAGGTACTGCTGGTGATCCTCCTTCTGATCTTCTTTGGCGGATTCTTCATCCTGCGGCTGCTGATGAGCTTCGGCTTGTTGCTCGGCGGTTGGGGACGCGGGCCATGGATCGGCGGGGGCGGCTTTGGCGGCGGGGGTGGTTTTGGTGGCGGTGGCGGGGGCGGCGGCTCCGGGTTTGGCGGATTCGGCGGGGGCAGCTTCGGCGGGGGCGGCGCTGGCGGGGATTGGTAGCAAAGAGCAGGTTTTGAACGTGGAACGGTCCGCTGCGGCGGACGGAGGAGAAAACGGTATGGGCAAGGGACTTTTGGCGGTTCTGGGGTTCGTGGGTCTGCTGGTGCTGGCCGGGTTAATGGTCGGCTGCAGCTATGTCAGCTCCAGGAACCAGATGGTAGCCAAGGACGAAGGGGTCAAGGCGGCCTGGTCTGAAGTGGATGTGCAGCTCGAGCGGCGGGCTGACCTGATTCCCAACCTGGTAGAGACGGTGAAGGGATTCACCAAGGAAGAGAGCACGGTGTTTGGCGACATTGCCAACGCGCGCGCAGGGATGCTGAATGCGCAGGGGCCGGCGGCCAAGATTGCCGCCAATGGACAGCTGGACGGCGCGCTGGGCCGCTTGCTGCTGCTGACGGAAAACTATCCGCAGCTGCGTTCCAGCGAACAATTCATGCGGCTGCAGGATGAGCTGGCAGGGACGGAAAACCGCATCGGCGTGGCTCGCAAGCGCTACAACGATGCGCTCAAGGACTACAACATCTACATTCGCCAGTTTCCCAATAGCCTTTGGGCAGGCATGTCCGGCTTCCAGGTGAACAATGCCTTCTTTGAGGCCAGCCAGAGCGCGCGCACCGTGCCCGGGGTGAAGTTTTAGAAAACAAGAGGAAGCAGATCGCGCCAGATAGCAAAGGCCATCCGGGGGGGCGGATGGCCTTCTTCTTGAGGCACAGCAGCTGCGAAATCGGGTCAGCTTATTTGAAGGACGCGATGGCGCTGGCCTCGTCATCGTAAATGTCGAACACCGTATATAACTTGGTGAGCTGCAGAAGGTCATGGACCTTCTTGGTGAGCTTGAGCAGCTTTAGTGTCGCGCCCTGATTCTTGGACGTGGTGAAGGCGCTGACCAACTCGCCCAGGCCGGAGCTATCGATGTAATTTACGTCTCCCAGGTTCAACAGAATGCTCTTGGAGCCTTTGCTGATCAGGTCGCGAATGGCATCGCGCAACTGCACGCTGCCTTCGCCCAAAGTGATTCGCCCGCTCAGGTCGAGGACTGTCACACCATCCACTTCACGGGAAGCAATCGTAAGCGCCACGGAAATTCCTCCTTTTTTGGTAGTTCGTTTATAGCATTTTTGCCGGCAGCGCCGTCAATAATCCTGTTGCCCCGGATCGAGAGCCGGACGCTCGCCGTCCAGCCAGGATGATTTGCCGCGTCAATGGTTTAGGTTTTTTCTTCCGCCGGGGCCAGATGCTTGATCAGCGTCAACTCGGTCCCAGGATGCAATTGTCGAAAGTGTACCTCATCCATGAATGAGCGAATGAGGAAGATGCCGCGGCCGGTGCCGCGCAAAAGATTCTCCGGCGCCAGAGGATCGGGCAGCGTGTCGGGGTCAACACCCTTGCCCTGGTCGGCAACCGAGATCACCAGGTCTGCGCCCGTGTTCTCAAGCTTGACGGTGATTTTTTTCCCCGGATCATATTCGTTGCCATGCAGCACGGCGTTGACGGCGGCTTCGCGCACGGCCATGCCGAAGCGGAAGCGCTCGTCCTCGTCAAGCCCGGCCGCCTCGGCCAGCTTGTCTGCCGCCGCCTCCACCTCGCTGACGCTTTCCATGGTGGAATTCAGCGAAAAACTGATCGGCCCTTCCCTGGGTGCGCTCACCGCGTTCGTATCCGCCTCTTCCGGAGCGGTATGGGCCTGAAATCGGCTTCCCGCGCCTCAGCAACCTTGCTCGAAGTTTCGTTTCTAAAAGCAATTGTGTCAAGCCTCTGCCTGAAACAGCAGGTCGAGATCCGGTCTTCGCCCGCCGCGAGGCGCAAAAATCACAGGAGATTTACCAGCCGACGCAAGGGGAGTCGGTTCGGCGTCGCGCACTCCGGCAGAGTGAGCGTAGGGCAGAACCGGCACGGAGGGAATAAACTCATCCTGATGCAGCCACGCACCACAGCCCGCGTAAGCCTGACCGCACTGCTCGGTACGCCGGTGACCGATTCCCAGGGACACCTGCGCGGCCGGCTCAAGGACATTGCGGTGGCTACCGGTCCCGATGCCGGCAAGGTTGCCGGGCTGGTGCTCAAAACGAGCGCCGGGCTATGCATCGTGCCCTCGGAGGAAGTGATGGAAACGCCGGCCGGCACGCTCGAATTGCGCACCGCAGGCGCGCTGGTGCCGCTGAAGGATGAGGGCAATTTCCTGTTCCTCGAGCAGGACCTGATGGATCGCCAGATCATCGACATTCATGGGCGCAAAGTGGTCCGTGTGAACGATGTGGACCTGGAATGGCTGGGGCGCGGGGCTGCGCACCTTCTGCATGTGTCTGAGGTCGAAGTGGGCACGCGCGGTGCATTTCGCAGGATTTTCAAAGGCGTTTTGCCGCGTGCGGTGCTGGAGTCGCTGTCCCGCAGGCTGGGAGCCAGCACTATCCCCTGGAAGTTTGTCGATGTGATCGAGGTTGACCCCGCGCGGCGCGTGAAGCTGCGCATCGAGTACGAGCGGCTGGCTGAGATGCACCCCTCGGATCTGGCGGAGATCCTGGAGGATCTGGCGCCGGCTGAGCGCGAAGCCGTGTTTACCTCGCTCGATGAAGAAGTGGCCGCAGAGACGCTGGAGGAAGTCGATCCCAAGCTGCAAAAGGCGTTGCTCGAAAAGCTGGATGAAGAGCGCATTGCCGACATTGTGGAGGAGATGGACCCCGGCGCGGCAGCGGACCTGCTGGCCGAACTACCGGAGGAGCAGTCAGACGCCATTCTCGAGGAGATGGAGCCGGAAGAGCGGCAAGAAGTGGAAGAGCTGCTGGAGTTCGACGAGAACTCCGCTGCCGGGTGCATGACGACCGACTTCGTCCCCTTACGCACGGAGGCCACCGTGGCCCAGGCCGTGCTCGCCCTGCGCGCCTACGACGGCGACCCGGAGAGCGTGACGGAAGTCTACCTGCTGGACGACAAACGCATGCTGCGCGGTGCGGTTTCCCTGGCGCGGCTGGTGATGGCCCAGCCGGAAACACGATTGGCCGTTTTGGCCGAGCCGCGGGTGCTTAGCTGCCCGGCGGACATGCGTCAGAACGATCTGGCGGAGATGTTTGACAAGTACAACCTGCACGCGCTGCCGGTTGTCGACGAGGCGGGGCGCATGGTGGGCGTGGTGCAGGCCGACCACGTGATCAGCTTCCTGCGCGAGAAGCTCTAGCCCGAAGTTTTTTGGCACGGTGCGGGGAAGTTGCGGGCCTGATCGGGTTCGAATGGGGCCCCTGGCAGGCGACATCCAAAATTGAACATTCTCCCCTCCGTACTAAAGGAAGGGGATTCCCGTCATCGCGGCTAAGCCGCGATGGAGGAGGGTTCCTGTTGCTGACCCCCCAGTTCAGGGTTCACTCGGCAGGCGATCCGGGCGTGGCCCGCCCTTGGGTTTACTGCACAAACTTGGTATCCAAAGGCAAGAACTCGGTTTTTGTTCCCGCGAGACAATGGGAGCACAAGGCGAGCTTCGCTCGCCGCGCTCTCGATCCCCGCCGTGAAGGACGGAGCCTTGCGCGCAATTCGGGTAAAATCCCTGCAGGTTCCGATCCTGCAACTAAAGAGGAAGAAAAAACAACTTGACGTAACGGGTTTTGTGAAACAATCCAAAGATGATGCAATTCCCCAAAGTCATCCAGGGCGGGATGGGCGTGGGCGTCTCGAACTGGCGTCTGGCCAATACGGTGTCCAAACTGGGCCAGCTCGGCGTGGTTTCCGGCACGGCACTCGACCAGCTGTTTGTACGCCGGCTTGCCGATGGAGATCTGGGCGGAGACATGAAACGGGGCATTGACGCCTTTCCATTCCAGGAGATGGCCAAGCGCATCTGGCAGGAATATTTTGTTCCCGGGGGCAAGCCCGCGACCTCGCCCTACCCGAATGTACCCATGCACCAGCGGACGAGCCCGCGCAAACTGGTTGAGCTGTGTATGGTGAGCAACTTCGTGGAAGTGTTCCTGGCCAAGGATGGCCATAAGAATCCCGTGGGGATTAATTTTCTTGAAAAGGTGCAGATGCCGCACCTGGCGTCGATTTATGGAGCCATGCTGGCCGGGGTCGGCTATGTGCTCATGGGCGCAGGCATCCCGCTGCACATCCCGGGCGTGCTCGATGCTTTCGCTTCCCACCACATGGCCGAGTACAAACTGCAGGTGACGGGTGCGGTCGTGGGTCAGGACACCCAGATGCACTTGAATGCGGCGGAGTTTATCGAGGGGCCTCTGCCCCAGCTCCAACGGCCCAGGTTCCTGGCCATCGTTTCCTCAAACACGCTGGCTACCACCATGCTGAGGCGCGCCAGTGGGCGCGTGGATGGTCTGGTCATCGAGAGCCCGACGGCCGGCGGTCACAATGCGCCGCCGCGCGGCAAGCTGCAGCTGAATGCAGCTGGAGAGCCGGTGTATGGCGAACGCGACCATGTGAGCATTGAAGAACTGCGCGCGCTGGGCGTGCCCTTCTGGCTGGCCGGCGGCTATGGGAATGCGGAGAAGCTTCGAGAAGCCGTGCTGCAGGGGGCGGCGGGTATCCAGGTGGGCACAGCGTTCGCGTTCTCTGCCGAATCCGGCATGCGTGCGGACCTGAAGGCCACCCTGATGGCTCAGGCCAAGGTGGGCGCGGGTGAGGTGTTTACCGATCCTCTGGCCTCGCCGACGGGTTTTCCGTTCAAGGTGGCTCAACTGGAAGGCACGGCTTCGGCATTCCCCATTTACCAGGAGCGGAAGCGCGTCTGCGATCTGGGGTATCTGCGCGAACCTTACATGGCCAGTGACGGCCACATCGGCTACCGCTGCGCCGCCGAGCCGGTGGCCAACTACGTCGCCAAGGGCGGCAAGAATGAGGATACGGTCGGACGCAAATGCCTGTGCAACGCCCTGCTGGCCAACGTGGGCCACGCGCAGACCCGCCGGGATCACACCGTCGAGCCTTCCCTGGTTACCGTGGGTGACGACTTGAATACGATCGCCAGCTTTCTGAGGCCCGGTCAGGAGACTTATAGCGCGGCCGATGTCGTTGCTTCGTTGCTGAGCGCGCTTCCGACGGAATCGGAAATCGATTCAGCGCTCATGGCGACGGCGTAACAAATCCGGAAAAGACGGATGGGTGAGAGAAGGGCTGGGAGGTCTTGCGCCCTGGCTTCCCGATCGGGCCCCACCCGGACCACCCAAGCGAAAGATTCCAGGAAAACAATCTGTCGGGGCGGGTAACGCACGGGGGACCTCGCATGCGTCTGGCATGCGTCTGGGTCCGGTACGAGGATGCGGTCGACCATTGCTCTCGGATGGCGATGTCGCCTGGTGCAACCGGTGCAACCCGGCCGTTCCCGGCTTTGAGGGCGAGACGCAATGGCAGCTCATCCATGACCACCTTGCCAAGGTCATTACACTCGCCACCAGCTAGCAAGATCTTTCTGCAGACAATCGAGCCCAATGCGGCCGGATAGGGCAACCGCGCGATCGGAAAAGCTTGCAACGGCTCCGGCTCAGCAGGAGGAAAATTTGATCTTTGGGGACGCAGGCACTTGGCCTCGGCCGCGGCTTCCACCCTGGATCTACTGGGCGAGGAAGCACTGCTGGCTGATCTTGCCCCAGTGAGGGCCGGCAGCGCCATGGGCGTGGTCGGTCTCGATTTCGGTGTGGAAAAAACTGTTCAGGATCATGCGCAGTTAGGGAGCAGCCATCAGGGCAGGAGGCGATGGCCAGCAGTGCGGGGATGAAGGAAGGTCCTCGGGGGCGGCTTTCGCCATGCTTGACCTCCTCCCTTACTTTTCTCAAGGAAGGCAATTCTGCTCTCGAATCAGCCTCGTGTTGCCGCAGGCACGTCGCGCCCCGTAGTGAACCTTTTCTCGAGATAGCCGATCTTCCCGCTCTTCCTCTTCTTCTAATTCAAGTTCTTCCAATGCAAGATCAGACTGTAGTTCTGCTCCAGATCCTTATCTCATTGCCTGATCTGCCACCATCGCAGATCAGCTCTCCTCAACGGCGGGCCACATGACACGTGCCACGGCTTCGGCCATCTGCTTCCATTGCGATTCCTCAACCACAAGCTGCTTCCGGCCCTTTTCAGTGAGCCGGTAGTACTTGAACTCGCGGTTGCGGTCGGGCGCGGTCTCCCACTTCGAGGCGACCCAACCTCTTTCCTCTAAGCGATGCAGCGCTGGATATAGCGACCCGTGCTGCATCTGCAGAAAATCGTTCGTAGTCCGCTGAATGTGCTTACCAATCTGGTGCCCATGTGCCGCCCCGTATAAGAGGGTGCGAAGAATGAGCATGTCCAGTGTGCCCTGAACCAGATTCGATCGTTGTTGTGCCTTGTTCGTCATGGAAGAATGTCTACCCTAAATCTTACTGGATGGTAGGCATTCTACCGTAGCTTGTCAAGAAATGCTCAAAGTCGGTGGATGATCCGATCATGACTTCCGGCCGAGTGATTGGTGTTTTCGGAGACTGATGCTGAAGAGCTTTCCCGGCCACGTTTTCGCATCGTTGAACCTGACTACGGAGCTCGGAATCGCGAATTCGGTCCTGAGGAACTTAGGGCCCTGGAGGAACTTAGGGTCCTGGGGAACTTAGGGTCCTGGGGAACTTAGATTGATAGCAGAAAGTCGCAATTCGAGCCATGGCCGACTTTTCGCCGGTTTCTTTATCCGCGAAGGAAAAATCGTCGCCCGCAACTCGGCTGGATCCACAGGGATCCAGCCTCAGCCGTTCCGTTGTCACGCTGACGGTCCTCAACCTCAGCTCCGGGAGCGGCGGGCGAGACTTTTGCGCTGGATCGTCGGAATTCGGGTGCAGGCGCCAGCCTTTGATCTTTCTTGCGGGCACCTGCAGCGTGGTGGGCGGACGCTGCCCGGGGTCGAGCCGCTCTCTTTCAAGCCCGTAAAGCACTGCGGCCAGAGCGTGGTCGGTCCTCTTCATCGATATGCGGATTGTGTCGTTGGGAAAGATGCGATGCACGTGAGCGCCGCAGCACCGAACAGGGCGCGGGAGCCGGAGGCGAGCGTGGCAGGACTCATCAAAGCAAAACGAAAAGGCAAAACGAAAAGGCAAATCGAACCAATTCGCGGCGATCCAGCTCATTGGAGGCGGGATTCAATTCAAAGCGCATGGTGAGTTCTTCCGATTCCGACCTCGCTCGATTCGCCCCCCGCCTGATATGGTCAGGGAGAAAACTTGGCATGAATCCTCCTAAGGAAAGCCTCGGGCATGGGCAAGCGCTGGCGAATCCGCATACTGCTTTTTCTGGCCGTGCTCGGCCCCGGATTTATTACCGCCAACGTTGACAATGATTCCGGCGGCATCCTCACCTACTCGCAAGCCGGCGCACTGTACGGTTATTCGCTCCTGTGGACCATGATTCCCATCACCATTGCGCTGATCGTGGTGCAGGAGATGTGCGCCCGCATGGGGGTGGTCACCGGCAAGGGTTTGAGCGACCTGATCCGCGAAGAGTTTGGTCTGCGGCTGACCTTCATCCTGATGGTGCTGCTGGTGGTGGTGAACTACACCAACGTGGTCACCGAGTTTATCGGCATTGCCGGCTCACTCCAGCTGTTTCATCTGTCGAAATTTATCTCAGTCCCGCTGTGCGCTGCGCTGGTGTGGTTCATGGTGGTACGCGGCAGCTACAAGAGCACGGAGAAGATTTTTCTGGTCGCGTCGATTGTTTACATTGCCTACATTTTTGCCGGCGTGTTGTCGCAGCCCAGTTGGCATACGGCGCTGCTGGCAACGATTCAGATGCCGGGGCGATCGGCCTGGCGCGACAAGGCCTACATTTACACGGCCATTGGCGTTGTGGGCACCACCATTGCTCCGTGGATGCAGTTCTATCTGCAGTCGTCGATTGTTGAGAAGGGAATTCGTGTCAAGGACTACGGCGCCTCGCGCCTTGACGTAATTGTGGGCAGCCTGTTTACGGATATTGTGGCCTGGTTCATCATTGTGGCCTGTGCGGCCACGCTGTGGACGCATGGCATGCGCGACCTGGTGCTGCCCTCCGACGCTGCCGAAGCAATGCGCCCGCTGGCAGGCGATTACGCTTTCGTGTTGTTTGCCTTTGGGCTCTTCAACGCATCACTGTTCGCAGCGTCCATTTTGCCGCTTTCTACTGCATACACAGTGTGTGAGGGCATGGGTTTTGAATCCGGCGTAGACAAGAGCTTCAGGCAAGCGCCTTTTTTCTACTGGCTCTATACGCTGCTGATTGTGGGCGGCGCGGCCACGGTGCTCTTTCTGCCCGACGGACTGCTGGTCAAATCGGCGGTGCTTTCGCAGGTGTTGAACGGAGTGCTGCTGCCGGCGGTCATCATCCTGATGCTGATGCTGATCAACCGCAAGGACCTGATGGGCGAGCATCGCAACTCGCGGCTGTGGAATCTGATCGCGTGGGGGACGAGCACCATTGTCATTGGGATGACGCTGGTGATGCTGTGGGGACTGCTACCGGGGCATTGAGATTCCCTCCACCCTGGCCAGGGGGGGCGAATCAAATGCTAAAGCAGTTTTCCCGCGGCCAGGTCGCGAATCAATCCCCGATCCGCAGCGAGAAAGTCGTAGGCGGGAAGGTCGACGAGCCTGGCCCAGCGCACTTCGTTGTAGATGCGGTTCACGATTTCGCCGGAGAACTCATGCACGGCGAAGAACTGCAAATCGACCGCACCACCATGACGGTAGTTGTGGCGGATGTGCGTCACCTTGGGGCCGATCACCGCGTGGATGCCTAGCTCTTCTTCCAGTTCGCGGGCCAGTGCTTCTTCCGGGCTTTCGCCCGGTTCAATTTTGCCGCCGGGAAACTCCCATTGCGAGGCCATCGGCTGGTCCGACCGCCGCTGGCCAATCACCACCTCGCCTCCGCGCACAATCAGGGCCGCGGCAACAAAACGGAGCGCGGGACCATTCTGCCGGGTTGTGGAACTGGGCTGATCCTCAGACACACGTTTAGTTTAAATTGGATGATCTAATGAAATCAAGAATTTAGAGGAAATGTAAGGGACCAATGGACACCCAAAGAACGCGAAACAACCTGCGGAGCGCTCGCAACCTGTCCTGCGGTGTGCCCCGATTCTAATTAGTGTCCCCCGGGGACTCATCGCAGACGGAAACGCATTTTCAACCAGGCGCCTCCAGGGGTCGGACTGGCATGCTTCTCGCCCGCTCGGAGACCGGGGATCAAGGCGATGGGCGGCGAGCTAAAAAAATCACTGCGGAGTTTCCTGAAGGGTCGATTCAAATTGACCAGTTCGAGAGGGTCGCTAAAGTTCAGTTCAAACTCCGCAAACCGATCCCCTGTGGATCCGGCCAGTACTTGCTTGGGTGCGCTGGTTGGAATTCTGGCGCTGCCCTCCGGCGGGGGCTGGCCCCCGCCGGAGGGGCAAAGAGCCAGCGTCATTCTCCGCCGACGGCGGCTTCGGTCCCTTCGGCAGCCTCTGGGCGGAAGTAGCCCCAGCCGCGCCTGGCCGCAGCCTGCAACAGTGCCGGGGTGGGATTGACCGGAAAGGGGCGGCGTGCGATTTCCAGCATCGCCAGGTCGTGAATCGAGTTGCCGAACACCGCGTCCGGACTGGGCAATCCGACCAGCCGGAGCGCTTCTGCTTTGCCTTTATCCGTGGGCACGGAGACGATTTCGCTGGTGATGACGCCGTCAACGACGCGCGCCTCGACCGCCAGCACGCGTTGTTCGGCAATGCCCAGCGGACGCACGCCTTCAGCGACCACCCAGCGATTGGTAGAGCTCACGGCCCACAGCTCAACGCCCGCCCGGCCAAGCGTGGCGATGAGCGATTTGATTTCAGGAAATATGCGCGGCTCAACAAACTGCTGTACAAATTCTGCCGCCGATGCGCGCAGCTCCTGATCGCGCAGGCCGGCATAAATCTGCACAATCTCTCCGCAGATTTCCAGCTCGCTCACTTTTCCGGCCAGATAGGCGCGATAGCGGGTGTCGATCCAGTCGCTGGTGGAGCGCGATACCAGACCCTGTTCAAGAGACCAGACCAGGAAGGCGGAGCCGGAGTCCCCGCTCCAGATTGTGCCGTCACAATCGAATACGGCTACCTTCGGCTGCGCGTCCAAAACCAGCCGTTCAAACTCCTGGGCGTTCCATCGACGAATATCAATCTGTGTAGTTGTCAATGTGTTTCAATCCCGTTTCTTTCAAATCGATCCAACCCTATTCTCACCCAAACAGCGCCAACTTGCATGTGAATGTTCGCGCAAGGAGCCAGAGCGGTCAAGGCTTCCAGGCGATGGGGCGGCCAGCAATGCGACCGGCGCGACCTCATTTCACAGAAGCGTCCTAATGAAAATGAATCGGGAATTGTTCGCCTGCCACCGTCAACTGAGCGCCTCGTCAGCGAACCTGCCAATGGCTGTGTGCCGACGGCATGCAAATGGTCCCCGGCTGATCGATCGCCGGGGCATGGATCAATTCGATCGGGTGGTTCTCGGCAGAGGGCCGGGCGCAATGGCGGCTGCGACCGTGCTCGCCCTCGCCTTTAGAAGATCGCGAACAGGCTCTAAGAGGTTAGAGGCTCACGGCTCGGAACTCCATCGATGATGCGCTCGATCCTCAGCCGATTTTCTCGCCGCAGTTCCTCGGGCAGGAGCGCATCGGGAAAGTTCTGAAAGCAGACAGGCCGCGCGAAGCGGAAGATCGCGGCGGAGCCGACCGCTGTAAATCGCGCGTCGGACGTGGATGGATACGGACCGCCGTGGACCATCGCAGGCGCCACTTCAACACCGGTGGGAACGCCGTTGAAGATCAGCCGGCCCACTTTTTGTTCGAGGACCGCGATCAACTCGCGATTGGCCGCCAGGTCTTCTTCAGTGCCGAGCAGCGTGGCAGTCAAATGGCCTTCGAGCGCCCGGGCCGCCTGCAGGTAGTCGGCCGAAGAATCGCAATGTACAAGCAACGTATCCGGCCCAAAAATTTCCTGGGAAAGGTCCGGCTCGCGGAGAAACTCGTCCAGACTCGTGGTAAAAAACTGCGCATTGGCGGGGCACGCTGGAGCCGAGTCAGACACCGCGGCTTTCCCGGTCACGGTAGCCATCGTGCTGCGACGGCTGGTGCCGCGTGCATACTCCTGTGCGATGCCGGCGGTGAGAAGCGTGAAGGTCGGCGCCTGCTCGACAAGCTGAGAAAGCCTCGCGGTGAAGGCTCGACTCTGTCGCTGCTCGGAAAGCAGGATAATGCCGGGCTTGGTGCACATCTGTCCCGCGCCGAGCGTAAAGGAGTTGAACAGGCTCTGGGCCAGTGCCTCCGCATCGTTGGCCAGCGCGCCGGGGAGAATGAAGACCGGGTTGCAACTGGCCATCTCGGCAAAGCAGGGAATCGGATGGGGGCGCGCGGCGGCCAGGTCCATCAGCGCGCGGCCCGCTTTGAGCGAGCCGGTGAACGCCACGGCCTGGACCAGAGGATGACTCACCAGGGATGCGCCTGCTTGGACGCCGGCATCATAGATGAGCGAGAAAACACCCTCCGGCAAGCCAGCCCGGGTGACCGCCTGCTGCACGACTTCGGCGACCAGCTCGCTGGTTCCCGGATGAGCGGAGTGGGCTTTCACGATGACCGGGCAGCCGGCAGCAAGAGCCGAGGCGGTGTCTCCGCCAGCGACGGAAAAGGCCAGAGGAAAATTACTGGGTCCGAACACGACGACGGGTCCCAGCGGTCGCATCATCGAGCGCAGAGCCGGCCGCGGCAGCGGCTTGCGCTCGGGCAGCGGCGTATCG
This sequence comes from Occallatibacter sp., assembly GCA_036519195.1. Lineage (GTDB taxonomy): Bacteria > Acidobacteriota > Terriglobia > Terriglobales > Acidobacteriaceae > Telmatobacter. Next base: position 21,481 of record DATDLS010000098.1, read on the forward strand.
ATGCGCGCCTGGACCCAGGAGCCTTCTTCGACCAGAGAAGCGAAGACGCGCAGCTGACCGCTGGTGCGCGCGACTTCACCCAGCAGGCGCGGCATGGGCAGAGCTGTTTCCAGATGCGCGCGTTCTGCCAGTATTTGTTGACGGGCGTCCAGCCCATCGGCAATGTTGGCTAGAAAGACGGCTTTGGCTTTGCCGCTGGTCGACGCGTAAACCGCAAACGCCTGCGCGGCTAGTTCGACGGCGCGCTCCAGTTCAGCAGCGGAGGCTGAGAAATACCCCGGCTCCAGCGGTTCGCCGGTTGCCGGGTTCAGTCCGTGAAGAGCAGCGCCGCCCGATGCGCCGCGCTGGCTGCCGATGAACGAGAATCCCTTGAGGGTCATTGTTGTTACTCCGCGGACTGAAAGTCTCCGTATCTTCTGAAGACTGCCGACCGTTTCTAGCTTATACGGCCTGCTGGCTGCGGTCCAAGCAGGGCAATCGGCCTCGGCGTCGGTGCAGGCCGGGCGCAAAGATGTCAAAAGATCACCCCTGAGCCCTCTTCCGTTCACTGCAAAGAAATGTTCAGCGCCTGAGGCGTACGAACGGAGCGGGCAAGTTTCAAGGGCCTTGATGTTGCTGATTTTGATTCAGTAATGAACGAGGTTCAGCGACGATGATGTCGCCGGTTCGGAGCCCCCAGCCACGCGGATAATCGGAACTGTGGACACGGCGCGCAACCTCACGCTTTTGCACGACTACCAGACATATCTGCGCGTAGAAAAGGGCTTGCGTCCGCTCACGTGCGAAGCGTATGACGGCGACCTGAAGACCTTCGCGGAGTTCATTGAAGGCCGTCATGGCGTGCTTTTGACCGCGGCGCAGCAGGATGTGGCTGCCTTCCTCGAACACCTGCGCGTTCACAGCATCGATCCGCGTTCTGTCGCGCGCAAGCTGAGCTGCCTGCGCGGATTTTACAAGTGGCTGCTGCTTGACCGGCGCATCCATCATGACCCCACGGTAAACATTGAATCGCCCAAGGCGTGGAAGGTGCTGCCCAAGTCGCTGGCCGAGCCGGAAGTGGCGGAGATGCTGGAGCGCGCCGGGATGGCTGCCTCGCATCCGCAGGCGCAAGCCACGGCGCTGCGCGACCACGCCATTCTTGAATTGCTCTATGCGGGCGGACTGCGCGTGTCGGAAGTGACCGGACTCTCTACCGGCGATCTGGCGATGGATGCCGGCCGGGTACACGTGCGTGGCAAAGGCGACAAGGAGCGCATTGTGCCCTTGGGCCGCATCGCGCTTGAAGCATTGGATGAATACCTGCGCCAGGGCCGGCCGCATCTGGCGCGCATCAGCTCCGCGCGCAAGGCAAACGCTGCGCGGCAGGATGCGACGCGGTTGTTTCTCTCCCTGCGCGGCATGCCGCTTACTCGGCAATGGGTGTGGCACCTGGTGAAGATGGCCAGGACCGGCGCCAGTCCACATCGCCTGCGCCACAGTTGTGCGACTCACATGGTCGAGCACGGCGCCGATCTGCGCAGCGTGCAGGTGCTGCTGGGCCATGCCGATATTTCTACGACGCAGGTGTATACGCACCTTGCACTGGGACGGCTGAAGGAAGTGCATCGCATGCACCATCCGCGCGCTGCTCGACTGCAGCAGATGGTTAATTCCAACACAGAGCCCGTGGACGAGTCGCCTCAGCCGAACCAGAATTCGATCCATGTTGCGGCCAAGGATTCCAAGTGAGCGCGGCCGCGGTGCCCCCGGCAGGCATTGGCTTAGAGGCGCTGGTGGATCAATACCTGCGCGTACTGCTCAATGAGCGCGGGGCTTCGGCGCATACGCTGCGCGCCTATCAGCGCGAGCTGCACGGCTTTGCCGCATACATGATCCAACGCCATGGCCGCCAGCTGAGCGTCGCCTCCATTGAGCACACCGAGATCCGCGGCTTCCTCGGTGCGCTCTATGACCGCGGGCTCTCAAAGGCATCCGCGGCACGCGCGCTGGCTGCGGTGCGCAGCTGGTTCAAGTGGTTGGCGCGCGCCGGATACGTGGAGCAGAATGCCGCCTCTCTGGTAGCCACGCCGCGCCTGCCCAAGCACCTGCCCCGCGTCCCGTCCATTGAGAAGATGAACCAGGTTGTCGACTCGGTGAATGAAGACGCAGCCAGTTGGCCTGCGCGCGACAAGGCCATTCTCGAAGTGCTTTACGGCTGCGGCATCCGCAACGCTGAGTTGGTCGGCCTGAACCTCGATGACATTCATTGGGCCAACGAAGCGATTCTCGTCCGCGGCAAAGGCCACAAGCAGCGCTATGTACCTTTGGGCGACACTGCCGCCGAGGCTCTGCGCGCTTACCTTGCCGAGCGCTCTGCCCGGCTGGCCGCTCAAGGCAGGGCAATGGGAAGCGCCACGCCTGCTTTGTTTTTAAACCTGCAACTGCGCGGGCTGGGAAAACCGGGCGGCGCGGTGGGCAGCCAGGCTCGACTCACGACTCGAAGCGTGGGCCGCATCGTCAAGCGCATTGCAGTGCTGCGCGGACTCTCCGCCGATGTCCACCCGCATACGCTGCGCCACGCCTTCGGGACCCATCTGCTGGAAGAAGGCGCCGATCTGCGCGCTATCCAGGAGCTGCTTGGACACGAGCGGCTTTCTACCACGCAGCGCTACACGCAGTTGACGACCGCACAATTGACGCAGGTGTACGATCGCACCCATCCGCGCGCGAAATAGATCTGGATCTGTGAAGGACAAACTGCAAGCTGGCCGCAAGCTAGAAAGTGACTTTGTCCTTCGGGAACCATGTCAGTTGAATCGTCGTGTTGGTCACATTGTGCTGGGCGGCTGGATACGTGGGCGTGCCGGTGGGGTAGATCGGCGCCCTCCAGCGCTCGGAGCTGAAGTAGCCGTTGAGCTCCAGGTTCTTGCCAATGCGCTTTACCGCCTGGAAGCTGACGTCGTTCAGCGTGGTGCCGCCGGGAATGAAGTCCTTGGTCGCTTTCTGGGAACGTACGCCGAGCTGGAGCCACTCGTTGCCGCTCAGGTGATAGGTCAGCCAGCCTTGCCCGCCCTTGTCTTCGCGGCCAATCCAGTCGCCGAACAGTTGTCCCTGGTTGGTGTAGCCCTGGCGCTGAATGTCTTCCCAATATTCGAAACGGCCGCCCTGGCTGTCGGTGGTGGACGGATCCGTGTTTACTGCTTCCGCGCGCAGATCGAGCTTGGCAACGCCCGGCACGTGCGAGAGATAGAGTCCCGGCCGATAGCTCGACCGGCGCGGCGAATCCGGAGGAGACACCTCGTCATGCGCCTCCGAGTCGGTATAGAACGTGAGCCACTTGCGCATCAAGGGAATCCGGTACGACACATCAAAGGCACCGAACCGGGCGCCCGGATCCCGGGGACTGTCTTTCACTGCGGCTTGCGGCGCGCTGGTGCTGAAGAAGCTTCTCAGAAATGAGTGCAGGTTGATGGGTTCGTGGCCTTTGCCGCCCCATATCACTGTGCGTTCGAAGCCGAATTCAAGATTCTCGGTTGGCCGGAAGCTCAACTTTTCGACATGCACCCATGGATCATTGGGGTAGACGTGGCCCTTCAGAGATCCGACCAAGAACTCGTAGCGAAACGGGCCGGTGATGTAGGAGAGCCACGGAATGCGGAGCGGCTCGATGCGATTAATGCGGAACGAGTAGATGTTTTCGGCGTTGTTGGAGTAGGCCATGCCTGCTCCCAGTCCGGGGCCGAGCCAATCATCCTGCTTGCCGAACGAGATGACGTGGTTCAGCCACTGTGCCGAGGCGTAGGCCTCCAGGAACCGCCCATCGAATTTGGCCCTGATCGGCCCGGACGGTATTTGGCTTTGAATGTTCACGGGCAATGGGACGCAAGAAGCCGGGAGTGGGGCTGGAGCATTCCAGCAGGTGGGGTTGTAGAAGTCCTGGGTCGCGTCGATCGAAGCCAATTCTGTGGACAGCGCGGTTGAGTAGCCGGCGCCCGACGGCGCGCCTTGAAATTCGCCGCGCACGTAGATCTGAAAGCGGCCCGCCGAGGCATAGCCACTGGCGCCAGAATAGTCATTGAAGCCGGCCTGGTAGGGGCGCGCGTAGTCGTTGATAATGGTGGATCCGAGGTGGAAGCTGTCGCGCAAGGGCGTGCCGCTGATGCCGCGCTCGATCGAGTAGATCGATTCAACGCGGGTGTTGCCTTTGTGCGCGCCGCATGGGCCCCGCTCGTCGAATTGCAACTCATGGGTGAGCGACTCATAGATCCCTTGCGCCTCATCGCCGGCCGGGCTCGGGTCGTTGTCCTGGATATGGGCTTGCGCTTGTTCCAGCATATGTTGCAGGCTGGCGCGGGTATAAGGCCGCATGCCCAGGTAAACCGTATCCAGGTAACCGAGCGCGTAGAGCCGCCACACGGCGGGATAAACCCAGCTATCCACCGGAATGTAAGCAGTGCCGAGCTGAGAAGGCTCGCAGACCGATGCCTGCTGGTCTCGGCCGGGGTCATTGGCTTGTTGTGCGGCGGCTGGGGCTGTGGCGGCCTGTTCGGCCGACGTCGAATCGACGGCAAAGAGCAGAAGCCCTGCCACCACAACTAGAGTCAAAATGACAGGATTGGGGACCACACGTCTGCTCACCTTCATTCACTCACTTTATCACTCCCAAAACCGGGCCGAGACCGGCAGCCCCGGGTGCCGGCTTCCTTGAGGGGGCCCTTGGCGGAGGAGGAATGCTCGCCACAGCGCCGGGCCAGGGCGTTGGATTTATCCCTTTCCCGATGAGGTACTTGCGCATGTTCTCGATGGGATCGTCCGGGGCAGAATGCCGGCATTCGATGAGCGCCGGTCCATGGCCCTTGCGCGCATGGGTTATGGCTTCGGTGGCCACCCGGTACACGGCTACCACGTCGTTCCCGTCGACGTTGATCCGGGGCAGCGAAGGCATGGTCTCGGCTTGTGGGATGCGTAGTTCCCCAGCTTCGGCATCGAGAGACCCCCGGGCGCCGAGCGCGACAAACAGGACGGGGAGCTTGCGGTCCGCAGCCAGGGCCAGACCTTTGTGCCATGCCTGCTGCACGACTTGTTTGCTGCCGGCAAAGACGACGCTAATCTGGCCGCCCTTGCTCCACGCGGCTGAGCGCACCGCCTGCTTCATGTCCGGAGATGCAGACACATTCGAGTTGACGGCCGCCAATGCCGCATGCGGCGAAAACGTGTGAACCACGGTGTCCTGCGGGAGCAGATCGATGGCGGCGCCCACCACGGCCGCTTCGTGCCCCAGCAGGCCGCCGGCGCTTTTGCGATCGCTACTTGCCTCGAGCGCGATGCCGCGGCAGCAGAGCATGGTGTTGTACAGGATGAGCAGCTTCTGGTTGGAGATGAGCGAGAAGCCCTCCTCCGCGTTTGGAATGTCACGGTTGCTTTTGGTCATGATTGAGTGAGGGTCCACCGGTGCTGTCATTCTAAATGCTGCGGGGCTCGCTTTCCGCTCAGAACTCGGCGCTAAGTGAAGGAATAAGAGGAAATGGATAGCGGTCGACTTGCGCCTCTTCATTGAACGATGCCGTGCGAACTCGGATCAAAACCAGAGCTTTCCCAAGCTGCAACTCAGATGCTAGGGTAAAGCGCATATGAGTTCAGCTACGGCCGACGTTCTCGGCGAGATCGGATTGCCGGTTCCACTGCGCGAACTGGGGGCCAAAACCTGGGATGCGGTCATCGTTGGCGCCGGCCACAACGGTCTGGCCTGCGCGGCCTATCTGGCGCGTGCCGGCGAGCGCGTGCTGGTGGTCGAAAGCCGCTCGCGCGTCGGCGGAGCCTGCACTATTGAAGAATCGTTCCCTGGCGTGCGCATGTCCCCCTGCGCATACTTGGCTGGACTGCTGCATCCGCTGGTGCTCAAAGAACTCGAGCTGCCGCGGCGCGGCTACACGTGGACGCCCGCGGTGAATGGGCTGTTTGTGCCCTTCCTCGATGGTTCGAGCATTCAGCTGTGGGATGATGACGCCCGCTGCGAAGCCGAATTGCGCGCACTGGCTCCTGGCGATGTCGAAGGCTGGCGCGCCATGGGCGAGGTGATCCGTCGGCTGCGCGATGCGCTGCGTCCGGAGGGCGCCGGCGACGTGTGGATTGGCGAGCCGCCGACGCGCGAGCAACTGGAAGAACGCATTGGCGACGACCACGAGGCGCGGGGCGTGCTGTTCGATTGGTCGATGGCGGAGTTCGTCGAGCGCTATCTCAAAGACGAGCGTCTCGTGAGCGCCTATCTTGGCCAAGGTGTCATCGGCACCAACGCGAGCCCATTCGATCGCGGCACGGCGTCAATTCGCTTTCATCATTCGTCTGGCCGGCTCGGCGGCATGTCTGGTATGTGGGGCTATGTGCGCGGCGGCATGGGCATGGTGTCGTTCTACTTTTGCGATGCCGCGCGCGAGGCCGGTGCGACGGTTGTGTCCGGTGTCCCGGTGGCGAGGATTCTCGCCGGCGAGGGGATCGAACTGGAAGGCGGCGAGCGAATCCATGCGCGCACCGTCATCTCCAACGCTGACCCGCGGCAGACGCTGCTTTTGCTCGGCGATGAAGCCGACTCTGGCTGGAGAGCGCAGGTGGAAAGCGTGCCCATCGAGGGCTCAACCGTCAAGCTCAACGTGCACTTGAGCGAACTGCCCAACTTTACTGCTCGGCCGGGGGGCAATGAGCCGCACCATTATGGCCAGATCAATGCGCCGCTGACCAAGCAGGAGTGGAAGGCCGGCTTTGCCGCTGCGCGTCGCGGCGAATTGCCTGAGCACCTGTGGTGCGAACTCTATTTCCAAAGCGCTCATGATCCGTCGATCGTCCCCGCCGGCCAGCACACGATGAGTGTGTTTGCGCAATATGTGCCGTACAAACTTGCGCAAGGGAACTGGGACGCGCGGCGCGAGGAAGTGCGCGCACTGGTGATCAAATCACTTGGCCGCTTTTGCTCCAATATCGACAGCGCCGTGATCGACGCCCAGGTGCTGGGGCCGCCCGACATCGAGAAGAAAGTCGGGCTCACCGGCGGTCACATCTTTCAGGGTGAGTGTCTGCCGCAATATATGTGGGCCAACCGGCTCTCCGCGCGGACGCCGATGCGGGGCGTCTATCTTTGCGGCGCGGCCACCTATCCTGGCGGTTCGGTCATTGGGATCAACGGGCGGAATGCCGCGATGGCCGTGCTGAAGGACGTTGGCAAAATTTAGTTTCTGCCCGCGGCACGATTCTGCTATGCTGCGCGCACATGCCTGAACCTCCAGCGCTCAAGCGAGGCATCCGGTTTCGCGACCTGGTGCTGTTTTACGTGGTAACCGTGCTCAGCGTGCGCTGGACGGCCGCTGCTGCCAGTGCCGGGCCAAGCATTCTGGTTGTCTGGGTCGCTGCACTGTTTTGCTTCTTCATTCCTCTGGCAGCCAGCGTCATGGAACTGTCTTCGCGGCATCCGGAAGAGGGCGGCATCTACATCTGGACGCGCGAAGCGTTTGGCGATTTCTCAGGATTCATTTGCGCCTGGACCTACTGGATGAGCAACCTGCCATTTTTTGCTGCGGTGCTTTACTTCGGAGCCGCGTCTGCCCTCTATGCCCTCGGCCCGCGTGCCCACAGTCTCAGTGGCCGTCCACTTTACTACATCGTCTTCGCCGCGTTCTGGCTGGCGACCATTACGCTGCTCAACATTCGCGGCGTCGATGTGGGCAAGTGGCTCAACAACATTGGTGCGCTGGGCAGTCTGCTGCCGCTGGCCGTGCTGCTGCTGCTCGCTGGAGCATCCTACTGGCGCTTTGGCCCGGCCATTCATTTAACCAGCGCCAGGCTGGCGCCGCACTGGTCCTTGGATAACGCGGTCTTCTGGTCAAACGTCTTCTTCGCTTTCAGTGCCCTCGAGGCGGCCTCGGCCATGGGCGACGAAATTCAGAATCCGCGCCGTTCCATTCCCGTGGCGCTCATGGTGGCTGGATTCATCCTGGCTATCGGTTACATCGGAGGCACGATCGCGTTCCTGTTCACGCTTCCCGCACAGGCGGTTGGCGGTCCCGATGGATTTGTCACCGGCGTTTCCCTGCTTGCCAGCCGCCTCGGGTTGGGTTGGCTTCTGGTGCCGGTCGCCTTGCTGGTCGCGCTCAACGCAGTGGGCGGGGCGGCCGCGAATCTCTCCTCGACCGCGCGCCTGCCATTCGTGGTCGGCGTCGATCGCTATCTTCCCCCGGCCTTCGGTTCAATTCACTCCCGCTACCGTACGCCGTGGATCGCGATCGCTGCCTATGGCATCGCCGGCGTCATCGTCGCGTTGCTTGGCCAGGCCGGGACCACGGTGCGCGGCGCCTACAACGTGCTGGTGAGCATGTCGGTGATCTCGCTTTTCATCCCCTACCTGTTCCTGTTCAGCGCCATGATCCGCATGCAGAGCCGGCCGGCCCCGATCGAAGCTCACCGCGTTCCGGGAGGCAGGCCGATGGCCATTTTGCTGGCCTCCATCGGACTCATCAGCACGGCAGCGACCATCATTCTCTCCGCGATTCCCGGCACGGACGAGACCAACAAACCCCTGGCCGTGGCCAAGGTGCTGGGCGGAACGGCGGCGCTGGTTGGACTTGGAGTCGCGGTATTTCTCTTTTCGCGTTGGAAGACGCGTTCGTAAACTGTTGCGCGGCCTCGCGCCTTCGCTATGAGGAGTAGTCCGCGTTGATGCGAATGTAGTCGACCGTCAGGTCGGTCGTCCAGAACACGCATGAGCCGGTCCCCTGATGGAGCTGAATGCTGATGGAGAACTCAGGCTGCGCAATGTAATCGTGGGCCGCGGCTTCGTTGAATTCCGCCGCGCGGCCCCCATGGATGCAGATGGGCAGGTCTCCAAAGCGAATGTCGATGCGTCCAGGATCGATCTCCGCGCCGGAATATCCGATCGCGGCAACCAGCCGTCCCCAGTTGGGATCGCCGCCGGCCCACGCGGTCTTTACCAACGGGGAGTGGGCAATGGCCTTGGCTACGCGGAGCGCGTCGGCATCGGTCGCCGCGCCGTCGATGCGCAGTTCCACCACATGCGTGATGCCCTCGCCATCGGCCACAACCTGCTGCGCCAGCGATTTGCACACCTGTCCGAGTGCGGTTGCGAAGGGTGCATACTCTCGGCCGATGGAGACGCCGCTTGCGCCCGAAGCCAGCAGCAGGACCGTGTCGTTGGTGGAAGTGTCCCCGTCCACCGAGATCCGATTGAAGCTGAGCTCGATGGCTTGGTTGAGATAGGCCTGCAGGTCGCCCGGCTCAACCGATGCATCGGTCATCAGGTAAACTAGCATGGTGGCGTGCGGCACCAGCTGCGGATGAATCATGCCGGAACCCTTGCATACGCCAGCCAAGCGCACTTCGCGGGTCGAGCCATCCTGCTGCTCGACTTCAAACCGGTGGAATGCGGTCTTCTCGACTTTGTCCGTGGTGAGAATGGCTTGCGCCACCTGCTGAAAGTGGTCGAACTCAGAGTTCAGCGACGCGCCCAGAGCCGGCAATACGGCAACCAGCTTTTCGACCGGGAGCGGCACGCCAATGATTCCGGTGGAGGAGGGAAACACTTCCTCGGCCTGGCAGGCAAAGACTCCAGCAGCAGCGGCGCAGGTAGCGCGCGCGGCGGCAAGGCCAGCTTCGCCCGCAGCGCAGTTGGCATTGCCGGCGTTGATGGCTACCACACGCACCAAGCCGCCGGTTGTGCGCAGGTGTTCTCTACCGATGATCACCGGCGCCGCGGTCACGCGATTGGAGGTAAAGGCTGCAGCGGCGCTGGCCGGCGCGTCGGCAACGATGAGTGCAAAGTCGGTCCGACCGCTTTTCTTCAGTCCGGCCTTGGTTGCTCCGAACTGAAAGCCGCGAGGAAGCAGAATTTGGGATTCGTCTGACATCATAGGTGACCCATTTAATCTATCAGGTGGGTTGGGCTCAGACATAAAAGGATCGTAAAAGGACCAAGACAGGGATGACCGAGGCTAAAACACGTCCGACCCAAATGGATCGGGGACTAATAGATCAGGCACGAATAGATCAGGCAAGCACCGCCATCAGCGAGAGTGACTTCCTGGAACTGCGCGGGGTGAACGTGGCGCGCGGAGAACGCATGGTTCTGCACGACGTGAACTTGACCGTGAAGACCGGCCAGCACGTGGCTATCCTGGGGCCCAACGGTTGCGGCAAGTCGACGCTGATCATGGTCATGATCTGCCAGGTCTACCCCATCGTGCAGGCCCAGATGCGCATCCGCATCTTTGGCCGCGAGCGCTGGGACCTGACCGAGCTGCGCCGCCACTTCGGCGTGGTGGGCGCGGAACTGCCGGGCGAGCGTACCGCCGTCACCACCGGACTGGACGCGGTGACTGCGGGCTTCTTTTCCGCCTCGACGCTTTGGCCCAACCTGCATGTCACGCCGGAGATGCGCGAGCGTTCGTTCGAAGCGCTGGAGCGGATGGAGGCCACGCGTCTGGCCAATCAGCTGGTGGGGGAAATGTCTGCCGGGGAAAAGCGCCGTATCGTCATTGCGCGCGCGCTGGTGCACCGGCCCAAACAGCTGCTTTTGGATGAGCCATCGAACGCGCTCGACCTGGCCGCCCAACGCGAGTTGCGCCAAACCATGCAGCGGCTGGCGCAAGAGGGGACCGGGCTGGTGCTGGTGACGCATCATCTTGGCGATATCCTGCCGGAGATCGAGCGGGTGATCTTGATGCGCTCCGGGCGCATCGTCGGCGACGGCCCGCGCCAGGAACTGCTTACCGAGACGCGGCTCAGCGAGCTGTTCGGTGCGCCGGTGCGCATCGGCCACGATGAGCAGTGGCTGCACAGCTGGTAGAACGAAGAAAAGGGGCTACGCTTCAGGGGGCGGAAACCAGGAACTGCCCCGGGGCTATTGCGCAAATCCCTCACCTGGCCTCAGCCGGCTTTGTGATACCATCCGGGCAACTGGCCCCTTGCGGGCTATGCGGAGGTGATTGATGACGGAACACTCAAGACGCGAGTTTCTCAAAGCCAGCCTTGCCGCGGGCGCGCTGGCGACTGCGGGAACCCTGCCCCTGGCCGCCGAGCGCAGAACGGCCGCGGACTGGGTCAGGCTGGGCCGCGCGGACGTGAAAGTCACTCGCCTCGCATTTGGCACGGGCACGATGAGCGGTGAGATCCAGGAGAACCTGGGCCAGGACGGCTTTACGCGGCTGGTTCGCCACGCTTACGACAACGGCATACGTTTTTTTGAAACATCGGAGTCCTATGGCGATACGCCGCGCATGCTGGGCATCGCTCTGAAGGGTCTTCCCCGCGACAGCTATCGCATCATGCACAAGGTCACTACCCGCCGGGATGTCGACCCTGGCGAGAAGCTTGAAGAGCTGCGCCGGTTTGCCGGCGCCGACTATTTCGACATCATGCTGCTGCACTATCAGCACACTCCTACCTGGGTCGCCGACACCGTGCGCTGGCAGGATGCGATTTTGGAAGCCGAGCAGAAGAAGACCATCCTCAGCCACGGCGCTTCGGTGCACGGGCTGCCTGCGCTGCGCCAGGTTCCGGGCAACCAGTGGCTCGATGTGGCCATGATCCGCGTGAACCACACAGGCGCGCGCATGGATGCCGAGGTTGCCGACGCGCCGATGCTGGGCAATGTGAACGAAGTCGTCGGCCATATCCACCAGGTGAAGAAGGAAGGCATGGGAGTGATCAGCATGAAGCTGATCGGCGAGGGAATCTTCAACCACGAAGACCGCCGAAAGGCAATGCGCTTCGCGTTTCGGAAGGCCAAGGTGGATTCTGTGACAGTCGGCTACAAAAACGCGGCCGAAATCGACGAAGCGATCGAGAATGTGAATCTGGCGCTGGCCTAACAGGCGCCTCCGTGGCATCGAACCTCGCACTTGACGGCACGTCCGGTTCGCAGTAGTTTGGGCTTACACGGGAAAGGAGGTTGATCCAGCTGATGAAGATTGATTGTTCCAGATGTATCGTACGTGAGGTGACTGAGGCCTAGGGCATCGCGTCCCCGGACCCCTTCGGCCCCTGCGGAAAACAACGACCGCCGGGCTTCTTGGCACTCGCGGCAGCGCGATGGCCTTAGTCCAATCCCAACAGTTAACCGCCAGCGGCCTGAGCATGCGCTCAGGCCGCTGTTGTTTCTGGGCCGAAGCCCTTTTCGCATTCCTACCATGTCACGGAAATGTCACTGCCAGAAAGACAAGCGCATGGGGTAAACTTGGACGCAATGCGGGTATTCGGAATTGATTGCGGCACGGAGATCACTGGCTATGGGATTGTTGAATCGCAGCACACGGCGCGCGAATCCCAACTGGTGTTGCGGGCCATGGGTGCGATTCGGCTGAAGAAGCCGCTGACGACGGCCGAGCGGCTGGAGCAGGTCTTTATCCAGCTGTGCAGCGAGATGGCCCGCTGGTCGCCCGACACGGTGGCCATTGAAGAGGTTTTCTACTCAGTGAATGCCAAATCTGCTTTGAAGTTGGGCCAAGTGCGCGGCGTGGCGCTGCTGGCAGCCGCCACCCAGGGGTTGCCGGTGGCCGAGTACGCCCCGCTGAAGATCAAGTCCAGCGTGGTGGGGTATGGGCTGGCCAAGAAGGAGCAGGTCCAGTTCATGGTGGCGCGGCTGCTCAATCTCAGCCAAGTCCCTCAGCCGGCGGACGCGGCCGATGCCCTGGCCATCGCCATCTGCCATATCCATACGGCGCAAACGCTGGCAGCGCAGGCGGTGGGACGATGAACAGCGCGGCCTGGAGAGCGCAGGCTTTGGCGAGGGTGACAACGTTGGCTCTGATGCTGCTTGCCTTGGCGCTTCCGGCGCTGGCCGACGCGGCACCGTCGGTGGAGATGGATTACTCCAACCCTGGGCTCACGCCGGCGCACTGGGTGCTCGCGCTCCACGCCGACGGCACCGGCCATTTCCGCTCAGAACGGGGCAATGCGCCGGTTGATCCTTCGCAGGGATTTGAGCCGGCCAACATCGATCGCGACATTCAGGTAAGCGCCGAGTTCGCGGCCCGCGTGTTTGCTACAGTTCACCAGGCGAGAAATCTAAGCTCGGACTGCGAGAGTCATATGAAGGTCGCCTTCCAAGGGTGGAAGCAGTTGACCTACCGCGGCCCGGACGGCACCGGAAGCTGCCGGTTCAACTACTCCAAGGACAAGCAGATCCAGTCTTTGAGTGAGTCGCTGGTGGCGGTCGCCAGCACGGTGGTGGAGGGTGCTCGGCTGGAGATTCTGCTGGAGCATGACCGGCTGGGCCTGGATAAAGAGATGGATTACATCATGGAAGCGGCCGGCGACGGCCGCGTGCAGCAGATCGTCGCCATCCGCCACATCCTCGAGCGGCTGGCTGATGACCCGGAGGTGATGGAGCGGGTGCGCAAGCACGCCAAACTTCTGTTGGCCCGCGCGCAAGGATAAAACGTCCCAAAGCGAAATTTTGGAGTAACTTTGCAAAGCGTGGCGTGTCCAATTGGTAGGGAAGAGCAGCGGGCCGACCGGATCGCGATACTTTGGAGCGCGGCCAGCAAGCAACGCAGTCGGAGGTCAAAGTTCCATGAGCGACCAATCAAAAAACGGCAAGATGTGCAGTGCGAAGATGGGCAGTGATGGAGCTCGGTGCAGACTCGGCTGGACGGCTCTGAGCGTGACCGCTCTGATATTGGGAATGCAGGCGCTTGCACCCGCCTTACGGGCAGAAGATCAGCCCGCGCAGCCGGCTCGGGCGTTGCGCTTGAGCAGCGTGGATGGCGGGGTGCAGCTCTCCAAGGGCAATGACGTGCTGGCTGACAGAGCCATTGCCAATACGCCTCTGTTTGAAGGCACACGAGTGACCACGGCCGACGATGGCCGCGCCGAGATCCAGTTTGAAGACGGCAGCGTGGCGCGCCTGTCGCCCAACAGCTCACTGACGCTGACGGTGCTCAGCGGAGCGGGCGCGACCGGCGAGGCTGAAATCACCCTCGAAGGCGGCCTGGGCTACTTTGAGTTGCAGGGCAACGGGCAGGTAGGCGCCATGAGCCTGCGCTTCAGCGACAGCGTGGCGACAGCCAGCGGCTTTACGGTGATGCGCATCAACCTCGATAACCTTCCCGGCGAGATGGCCGTTTTCTCAGGCAACGCGCATCTCGAACTCAGCTCTGCCGCTACGGTGGATCTGCATGGCGGCGAGAGCGTGGCCCTGAGCGCCAATGACGTGACGCGCTATACGCTGAATGAGTCCATCGAGCCCGATTCGTGGGACTCGTGGAACTCTGACCGCGACCAGGCGCTGACCGCCGAGTCCACAACCCGCACCGGTGCCACCAGCAGTTACCCCAACAGCAGCAACCCGGCGTGGAATGATCTGGACGCCAACGGCAACTGGTACAACGTTCCTGGGCAGGGAGAAATCTGGTCGCCTTACGACGCCTCCAACCCGGCATGGGACCCCTACGGCAACGGCAGCTGGATGAACTCCCCGGGCTATGGATATACGTGGATTTCGGCCAACCCCTGGGGCTATCTGCCTTACTCATGCGGCGCGTGGAATTACTACAACAGCTTCGGCTGGGGATGGGCGCCCGGCGTGGGCGGCTGCAATCCCTGGTGGGGCACTGGACTGTACTTTGGACCGAACATTGGCTTCGGATTCGGCGGCTATCGTCCGCCCATACGTCCGCGTCCTCGACCCCATCCTGGCGTTTCCGGCGCACTGATCGCCGTTAATCGCCGCCCTATACCGATGGGGGACTCGTTACCCGCGCGCGACAGAAATACGGTGGCGATGATTGCCGGGCATGCCGTGCTGCCGCAGCATCCGCTCAGCCCTCGGCCGGGTTACGATCACTCCGCCTCCGGCTTTGTGAACCACACGGTGGTGACCAATGTGGGCGGGGTCCCGGCTGCCGGTCAGGGCCGCGCCATGGGCTCCACATTTGGCGCGAACCGCAGCGGTAGTGCGTATGCACCGGCCTCCAGGGCTGCTGCTCCCGCCGTCCGCAGCGCTCCGGCTCCGAGCGGCGGGGGCGGGGCTGCACACGTCGGTGGGGGAGCCATGGGCGGTGGTGGTGGTGGCGGTGCTCATCACTAACACGGTTTGACAATCCTCCCCTCGCCAAAGGGAAGGAGAGTCCTGCCGGACTCAGAGAGTCCCTCGGTGGGTTCCTGCTGCTGGCCCCATTCGAGCAGGGCTCACTTCCCAGGCGATCCGGACCTCGACGGCCCCCGGGTACTCGACAAACCTGGTATTCCAATCGAGGAACTCGGGTTGTCGTTCCTGCAAAGGCGGTCTAGCACAGAGCATCCGCTCTCTGCATCCCCGCCCTGAAGGACGGCGCTTTCCGAGGATAACCGCTAACTCAGCGGAGATTGCTCAGCATGCAAGCTTTCTGTGCCCGAGCGAAGGAACCGGCCCAATAGAAAAATCCACAACAGAACAAAGGCCGCCCGAAGAATCGGGTGGCCTTTGGCGTCACAGGATGGGCGCGAGTTATTGCCGGAAACCGCGAGCCTATCCAGCCCGACGATGCCGGGCGGAATAAATCGCACCTGAGGTGTGACGCAGGCGATGGTGCAGCCGCACGCGGTCAAAGTGTGCCAGGTGACCGCCGTCTCATGCATGCATGCGTTGTGCCTGACGGCCGATCGAAGCCTCGCGACATTCCAGGGCGCGCCATCTGCCGTTCCTTCGGACGGCCGCTGCGGATGCCTTGTCCGATGCGCTCCTGCAAACTTTTAGCCTTGTGGGGGCCGTACTCACATCCATCCAGACACACCGTTCAACTCACGTTGCGATGCACTCTCGGCTTGGCCCATCTTTCGGGTGACTTGAGCGCTTCCTATAATGGAAGTTCGGGTATGGTTTCGAGTGCTTTCCAAAGCGCTGCCAGGGCTTCTATTGAGACAGCTTCTGCACGAGCGCGCGGATCAATCGCGGCTTGATTCAGTGCTCTGGAGATTCGATCGAATGAAAAGCCCGCGGCGCGCAGGTTGTTGGCAAGCGTCTTCCGTTTCTGCGCAAACACCTTGCGAAGGAACGGGACAAACGTTGATTGCTCCACTCCCAGTTCGGTGAATCTTGGAGCAAAGCGCCAGCGAAAGACCGTCGAATGTACATCGGGCGGCGGCGAAAATGCGGAAGGCGGCAGTGTGAACAGGTTCGTGGCCGGCCCGTAGAGCTGGGCGGTTACTGAGAGCAGTCCATAATCCCGCGACTGGGGATCGGCCGTGATGCGATCAGCAACTTCACGCTGCACCATGAGGACGGCACGGTCGAGCGCGGCCGCGCTGGCCGCAAGCTTGAGCACAATCTGCGACGTAATATAGTACGGCAGGTTGCCGAAGACCGGCAGCGGATGTCCAGCTTGCGCCGCGGCAGTCTGAAAGTCGAAGGTGAGCACGTCCTGCTGATGTACTGTGATCTTGTCAGCCGAGAAGCGTGCGCGCAAATGCTCGGCAAGGCCTGAGTCCAGTTCAACTGCAATGACGCGGGCTGCACGAGCCACGAGTGCGGAGGTAATGGCTCCGGCGCCGGGGCCGATTTCGACCACGGTGCGGCCGGAGAGATCGCCGAGCGACGTAGCAATGCGCTCAATGGCCTGCGCGTCATTCAGGAAGTTCTGTCCGAGCCTGGGTTTGGCGGGCATGTGCTTCCTTGATGCTGCGGATCGGGCGCGTGGCGAGCGCAGGACGGGATGGAAGGAAAGAAGCCGGGCTGACCTGGCTCAGCTCTCTTTACGGTAGAGCAGGTCGCGCATCGCGCTGCGCCGGGCCTCGTTCAAACCGCTGTCCGTCTTGTTGTCGCCAGGGGCCAGAGAAGACGGGCCAATCGTCGAAACCTCTTCCGGCTCACTGCACTCCGGACACCGATTGGCAAAGCCGGGCTTTCCTGGCCGGAGTTCAAATTCTTCCCCGCAAGCCACACAGGTTTTAATCGGAAACGCCATACTCACGATGATATCGCAGATCAATTCGGCTGCGAAAGCCGGCTGGTACAGGTCAGGAACGGAGTTGCAAAATCAAGAGTCAATGGGAAAAATCAATGTGAAAAAGTCATAGTTCATTTTGAAGAACGGCCAGGTGAAAGTTGCGGCTGAGCGTGAAGCCAAGACTGCGATAGAGGGCAATGGCCGGAGCGTTCGTTGAAAGTGAATGGAGAATCGGCGTCTTGCCTTGCTCCACAATGTGCTCCATCACGGTCAACATCAGTGCTGGCGCGTAGCCGCGACCGCGTGCATCGGGATGCGTGCACACGGCGCTGACTTCCACATGGCCCGGCAGGCTGAGCCGCTGTCCGCTCATGGCCATCAGACGGCAGCCGTGAAAGATGCCGAAGAAGGCGCCCAATTCCAGCGTGCGCAGGTAGAACGGGCCCGGCTCGGTCAGTTTGGCCAGCTCTACCATGGCCGGCGCGTCTTCCTTGGTCAGCGGACGCACCTCTGCCTCCAGAGGCAGCAGCCGCTTCTGGCGTTGGAGAGCACCGGCACAGACCATCTGGTCCAGTAGACCGTCGCGCCGCAGCGTCCATCCGGCCGGCGGCGCGGGCGGCTGGTCAAGAAACAGGACCACAATGCCCTGGGGACCGGTCAGCCTGCGCAAGTCGTCGTAGCTTTCCCGGGTCTGGTCCGGAATACCGCTCAAGGGCCCGATCTCGGCGGGAAACCGCCGCGCGACGCCGTTCACCAAGGCGAGCCGGGCGTGCCCCGTGGCGAGCGAGTGGAAGATTGGGTTGCCCAGCAGTACAGCAGCGCCCTCGGAAGCGAGAGAAGACGAAGCGACTGGAAGGGGAAAAGCCATCTCCGTTCTAGATGAATCGCGGGGGCTTCTGGATGCGGAAAATGCTGCTCACGGGCCGGGTGCAACGTGCGGCGAAGTGAGCCCTCAAGCGTTCACCGACGCCCCATACATTCGGCGCACGACCCAAAGCACCGGCAGCCCCAACAGAATGAGTGCCGTGCCCAGCAACGAGCCTTTCAGATTGCTGGTGTAGCTCGAAATCAGGACTGCTGCGGCCGACACAACAAAGATGGCCGGCACCACCGGATAGCCCCAGACGCGATACGGCCTGAGTGCGTCGGGGCTCTTGCTGCGATACACGAAAACCGTGGTTGCCGTGAGCATGTAAAAGAGCCATTCGGCGAACACGGCGAGTGCGAAGAACTGCTGAAACCGGCTGAGAAACAGGAGCAGGATCGTCGCGATCAATCCCTGCACCAGCAGAGAAGTCGACGGCGACTGCCAGCGGGGATGGATGTGCGCGAACTGGGGGAAGAACAGCCGGTCGCGTGCCGCAGCGTACGGAATGCGCGCGCCGGACATGATGGTGCCATTGAGCGTGACAAAGATGCTCAGCGCCATGGCAGCGGCCACGAATCCGGCACCCGCGGGCCCGGCGACTACGGAGAGCGCCGCGACTGCGGGCCGCTCGCTGGCGGCAATCTGTTGGGCGGGCAGAATGTATTGGATGGCCGCGTTGGTGGCCATGAAGAGAAAGCCTACGAGGAACAGGCCGCCGATCAGAGCCATCGGGAGCGACCGCTCCGGCCGGCGCACTTCGCCGGCAACCATGGTCAGGTCGTTCCATCCGTCGTAGGCCCAGAGCGTGGCAATCAGCGCGGCCATAAAGCCGCTCACCCCGCCGACGGCGTGGGGCAGCGTTGTCGTGAAATTCGCGAGCGAACCCGCGGACGAAGCAAAGCAGAGCCCGGCCACGATGAGAATGAGCAGGATCTTAAGCGTGGTAAACACCAGTTGAAAGTCAGCCGCCTTCTTGATGCCCAGGTAGTTCAGTCCGGTAATGAACCCGGTAACGGCGATCGCGAATACTTGTGACCACACTAGCGGGACCGGTCCGGGGATCGTGGCGCTCAGCCAGTGGAAAGCAGGGAAGAAGCCCAGCGTCCGCGCCAGGCCAATGGTGACCGCGGCAATCGATGCCGGCTTGGCCACGGCGAACCAGGTCCACATGTAAAGGAACGCCGTGGTGTCGCCGTAGGCGCCGCGCAGGTAAACGTACTCCCCGCCGGCGTAGGGCAGCATGGCGCCCAGTTCGGCGTAGGTCATGGCTCCGAACAACGAGAGCAGGCCCCCAACAGTCCATGCCAGGTACACCAGCGCCGAGGAGCCTACATCCTGCATCATCTCCCTCGGCACCAGGAAGATGCCGCTCCCAATGATGGTGCCGACCACGATGGCCGTGGCCTGGGGGGCGCCGAGTACGCGCGGCAGGTCGTCAGGGTCTGCGGCGGCTCGGTTTTGAATTGGCAGTGGTTGAGATGGACTCATGCGGTGAGGAGAGATTAGCACGGGCGCCGTGCATTGCAGACGGCAATTGAGCCCCCATCCCGCAAAGCTGCGCCCTGCGGAAACGGCTCGGTCAATGCGGTTCAGAGCAGAGACAGAGATTTTACCTGCTTGCCGCTCTCCATCACGCGCTCATCCAGATCCAAGGCCAGGGTGGCCATTGCATCCTCGAGAGCCTTCTGCCGGGTCAGCTCGCGGGTTAGCGGGCAAACCCGCGCCGCTCGTCTCCCGGCACTTGGGCTTCGACTGGCTCGCTGGAAAAAAGACCGAAAAGTGTTCTCCCGGCACTTGGCTCCTTTGTTGCCCTTAGGGCGTTGGGTGCCGGTACTCCACCGAACGACGCGCCTTTCCGGATCAGGCACAGACACCGCGCACTCCGTCGCGATCTCGATGATCCAACGCTGCCGAGCAGCATGGAGGAACTGAAGATCGCCGGCCATGGAATCTGCCAGCAGCGCTTCATGTATATCATCCGTTCTGGACGCGATCGGGCCATGAGCTCGCCAATGGTCAGCGTCCGCGTTGGCTTTGTGCCGTGAGCGTTGGCTTTGTGCAGTGAGCCGCCGGCAAGGTCGCCTTCAATTCGCGTGCCTGAATCGGCATGGTCAGAACCACGAGGCATCTGGCGCGCCTCGCGCGCAATGGGGGCGACATCGCTCAAGACAGTTAGAAACATAGACCGAACCCGCCAGGCGTGGTCGAGCAGCTGCGCCGTCTGAATGTCGTCGAGCGTGCCCGCAATGTGCAGGTCCGTCAGCGCCTGCTCGGGCCGCGATTCTTGCGTCGCCATCAGTGCCTCGTCCGCGCTTGTGAGCCAAGCCTCAGCACGTTGCACGCAAACTCTTAAGGCTCCTGCTCGAGGTCAATCGCGACGGTCGGTTCCTCGTCAATAATCAACAGTTTCCCCGGCATGCCATCTCCTTTTTGCTTTGAGATGCGGTGATGCTCCCCGGCGCAGGCCACGAGCCCTCGAAAGATGATCGGAGGGGGGGGCAACCCTTTCGGAGAAGATGACTTCCTCAGGGAATGAAAGGTTTCAAATCTATGATTTGAACAAATTTTGGTCGCTCAGGCAACCTTTGTTCACTTATCAATAAATGTTCTCTCGATCATTTGCGATGTGAATCATGATCTCAGCTGACATGGCGCGCGCGAAGCGCATCTCACCATAGGGAGAAGTTATGGGATAGCAAGAAAGAATAGCACGACAGAGGACAAGTTATGAAGAGTACAGGATGGAAAAGTTTTATGCTCATCGCGGGAATTCTGCTCGTGGCCAGTTGCAACACTCGCCGCGCCGCGCCGCAATTACCTGCTCAACCGGAAGTGAAGCCTGCTCCGGCAACGCCCATTGCCGAAAAGAAAGAGGAACTGGGCAAGCCCAGCTGGGATCCGCAATGGGATGCGATCATTGAGAAATCGCTTCCGCCGGAGATGCTTTCCTCGCGCATGGAGCGAGCAGTGAAGCTGTTCTGTCCGCGCTTCAACCAGATGAGCGAAGTGGACCGTCGCACCTACTGGGCTTACTTTTTCCAGGCATTGGCCGGAGCCGAAGCCGGACTGGTGCCTACGACCGACGTGCGTCATACCGAACCTGAAGTGGCCGTGAAAGACACCGTCACGAAGCGCATGGTGCGCAGTGAAGGCCTGCTTCAGTTGACTTATATGGATGCCGATAGATATGGCTGCGACTTTGATTGGGAGAGGGACAAGGAGCTACCCGAGAAGGATCCGGGCAAGACGATTCTGCAGCCCTTCAATAACCTGACGTGTGGAATCAAGATTCTAGACACCCAGCTGGTCGAGAAAGGAAAGCCGCTGGTTAGCTCGGCGAGTTACTGGTCTACGCTGCAGCCGGGCACTGTCAGTTATCGCGTATTTGTCAAGCAGATGCAGAACGTACCTGATGTGTGCCGCGCGACGCCGGCAAGCGGGCAGAGAAATCGTACTGCGGGCAGCCCCAACTCCGTCGCTTCCGTCGCTTCTACGGGCTCCGGAACGAACTGAGCACTCAGTCGACTTTCGAAGGTTAACTGAGCGCTCCATTAGCTGCTGCCGCGCTTGGCGGAGTAGAAGCTGCTTGCGATGCGCCGGGCTTAGCTGTGGCTGTCGCGAGCTGCTTTTACGAAATCATGCGACAGAGCTACATGCGCTGCTTGCGTTGTGAGTAACTGGCGGATAGGGAAGGGTAATTCCTTGCTCAGCGCATCCTCGTAGGCCTTCCTGGCCTCGTCCTCACCTTGTTCTGCCGTCGCCAGAAGGGTGTGATCGCTGCCGCCCATTTTGGCTTTCAGCTCGGCCCAGGCACGGCGCACGGTGCCCCCGGTGGTGCCGCTCTCTTTGATGTCGTGAACGCCTTCCTGATGGAGCGCGCTCTCCAGGTTGCCGCGAAACTCGGCGCGCTTCAACGACTCGGCCAGGAAATGTCGCTTGAGGGGTTCATCCTTCAGTTCCTCACCGATCTTTTGAAAACCGCGCTGGCCGTCAATCAGCGATTCGATGACTGATCGCAAGGTCGTTTCAGCTTCTTGCAGAGCACTGGATGGGTTGGACATATGGTTCCTCGGTTCTTGTTTAAAGGTTGACTGGAAAGTTGTTGGAGAACAGACGGCAGGGTCCGATGATGGCTTCTGCGATTTTCCATGGTCATTGGCAAAGCCCGGGAAATCGCGAAAACCGGACGCCCCTGCCTCACGGTTGATCGCGCAGTCCAGGTGCAGAGACCGTAGCGGTCACTCTGATAGAAGCGTGCTTATTCAAGGTGGTTGCCCAGGGAAATTCGGCCGCGGCCGATGATGGCTGGGGTCAATGGGAAAAGACGATCCGTGCTTGGGCCCGGTTCACGGACTCTTCACTCACTCCTGATTTCCTGCGCCAAGCCGGATTTACTCTAGGGAAGCGGCTGTTTGGAGACAAATCGGATAGCAAGAAGTTTTGCAGTAGGGAACAGGATGAGTGCGATCCCCGGGGTTCTCGAGTCGAAATCTATTGGGCCGGTTGCGCGGGATGAAAGTGCTGCCAAATTGCCGCTGCCGTCTTGCGTGGAACAACCGAGGCCAGCGATTCAGCAGTCGCCTGTTGCACGTCGCGCAGGCTGCCGAAGTGAGACAGCAGGCGTTGACGCGTCTGTGCTCCGACGCCTGGAATATTCAGCAGCTCCGAGTCACGATCGCGCATCGCGCGGCGCTGGCGATGATAGCCGACGGCAAAGCGGTGGCTCTCGTCGCGAATGAGCTGCACCAGGTGCAGCACGGGCGAGCGGCGGTCAAGAACAATGGGCTCGTCTTCATTGCCATACAGATAGATCACCTCTTCGCGCTTGGCGATCGATGCCAGCGGCTGCGAGGTTAAGCCGAGCGACTCCAGAGCTTCTGCTGCTGCGTGAAGCTGGCCCAAGCCGCCGTCAATCAGGATGAGCGAGGGAAGTGTTCGTGGTTCCTTGCTGCTTGCGCGAGTCTTACCATTCAACTCCGCTTTGCCTTCTTCCGTCATCTGGTCGCCGGCGGCTTCCTTCACCATCTCCTGCTTGTCCATGCCATCAAGAATGCGACGATAGCGCCGATGAACCACTTCGCGCATCGAAGCAAAATCGTCGACGCCGAGCACTGTCATCACTTTGAATTTGCGATAAAGCTGCTTGTTCATTTTGCCATCTTCCCATACCACGAGCGAGGCGACAGTCTCAGAGCCTTGAATGTGCGAGATGTCAAAGCACTCGATGCGGTGGGGCAGCTCGGGCAGCATCAACACATCGGCCAGCGCTTCCTGAATGGCTTTGCGCGAGGGCTCCAGAACGCGAAATCGCTGCGTGTAGGATTGCTTTGCGTTCTGACCGGCCAGGTCCACGAGCGAACGCTTTTCCCCGCGCTGCGGCACGGCGAGCTCAATGCGATGGCCGGCACGTTCGCTGAGCATTGCGGCAAGAGATTCACGGTCGGTGAAATCGACTGGCACGAGGATAGAGCGGGGAACGTAATGCTGATCGATGTAGAGCTGCTTGAGCAGAGCGCTGAAAACTGCGCCAGCGCGGAAGGGCTGCTCGATACGCAGTTGTTGATTGGCGGCTTCTCCGGATGCGGGTTCGACGCCCTGTGCGTCTTTATCGTCGAGCTGATCGGCCGCCGATGTTTCCAGCAGTTCAGGCAGGTCGTCCCAGAAGAATTCGCGGCGATCCACGATTTTTCCGGAGCGCACGTGAAACAGGTTGACCGCCAGCGAGCCGCCTTCAAAGTGATAGCCGAAGACGTCTGCGTCATCATCCTGTTCTACGGTGGCGATGCGCTGCTTTTCCTGCAACTGGTGCACGGTGGAGAGCTGATCGCGGAGCCGCGCGGCTGCTTCAAACTCTTCCCCTTCCGCAGCTACCAACATGCGCGTGGTGAGAATGCGCTCC
>DATDLS010000099.1:0-19187 GCA_036519195.1 Occallatibacter sp.
GTCAACTTCACCGCCGAGCCCGAGACGGTGAACCTGAGCGTGCCCAATACCAGCGGCAAAGTGAAGACGCTGTTGAAGACCCCCGGCGCGGCTGACCCGGTCTCGATCGGGCAGATTGAGCTGGGCCCCTTCGGCGTCTACGTGGGAGAACTCGAGTGAGGATTCCGGGCCCAAAATGAAACCGGCGAGAGATGCCCCGTTCGTTTCGCGGCTTCTTTCAGAAAGGGACAAGGAAATCTCGTGCTGGGCGCGATCAGGTGCGGGATCTCGTCAGGCTCGATCGGTTTCGCCGATCCAAAGCATTCTCTGCCTTGCCCACCCCCCGCCCTGCGTGTTTGACTTGTTCGCGAAGGCGGTTCCGGCCAATGGCTTACATTCTTGCACTCGACCAGGGCACGACCAGCTCCCGCGCAATTCTTTTTGATGAGGCAGGCGCCATCGCCGCCCTGGCACAACACGAGTTCGAACAGTTCTACCCGCAGCCCGGCTGGGTAGAGCACGACCCGATGGAGATTCTCACCAGCCAGTTCAGCTCGGCGGTGGAGGCTCTGGGCAAGGTGGGTGCGCGTCCTCGCGACGTGGCCGCCATCGGCATCACCAATCAGCGCGAGACGGTGATTGTGTGGGATCGCGCCACCGGCAAGCCGGTGCATCCGGCCATCGTGTGGCAAGACCGGCGAACCGCCGCGGCCTGCGCGGCTCTGGAACAGAGTGGCGTGGGCGAGGACGTCTCCAATCAGACTGGCCTGGTGCTCGATCCCTACTTTTCTGCGACCAAGGTCGCCTGGATTCTCGATCAGGTCGCCGGAGCGCGCGCCTCTGCGGACAGAGGCGCGCTGGCGTTTGGCACCGTGGATAGCTGGCTGATCTGGAATTTGACCAGCGGTCATCGCCACGTCACCGACGTCACCAATGCATCGCGAACGCTGCTCTATAACATTGTGAAGGGCGAGTGGGATATGGAACTGCTCCGCCTTTTCAACATTCCCGCCAGCCTGCTGCCGGAAGTGGTCTGGTCGAGCCAGAACGTGGGCGAAGTGACAACGTCGCTGGGACTGGGCGGGATTCCGATCGCCGGCATTGCCGGCGATCAGCAGGCAGCGCTCTTTGGCCAGCTCTGCTGGAAAAGGGGCGAAGCCAAAAACACGTACGGCACCGGCTGCTTCCTTCTCAAAAACATTGGTACGCAATTTGTGCGTTCAAAGAACCGCCTCATCACCACGCTCGCCGCCAGCGCCGAACAGCGGCTTGAGTATGCGTTTGAGGGCAGCATCTTTATCGGCGGCGCGGTGGTGCAGTGGCTGCGCGACAATCTGAAGTTGATTCACTCCTCCCGGGATGTGGAAGCTCTCGCGGCAAGCGTGCCGGATTCGGGCGGCGTAATCTTTGTGCCCGCATTTGTGGGCCTTGGGGCGCCCCACTGGGATCCGCAGGCCGTCGGAATGATGATTGGCTTGCGCCGCGAAACGCAGCCCGGCCACATTGCCCGTGCTGCGCTTGAGAGCATAGCGTTCCAGGTGGCCGATGTGCTCGAGGCCGTGGAGAGCGAGACGACTCCCCTGGCTGCACTGCGCGTCGATGGCGGGGCAGCGGTGAACGATCTGCTGATGCAGTTTCAGGCTGACTTGCTGGGCGTGCCTGTTGTCCGGCCGCAGTTGACAGAAACCACCGCCCTTGGCGCGGCCTATCTGGCAGGATTGGCAACCGGCTTCTGGGCCAATCCCCAGGAGGTGGAGGCCAAGCGGCAGGACGACGTTCGCTTCGAGCCGAAGATGAGTGCCGATGATCGAGCCGGACGCCGCGGCCTGTGGCAGCGCGCCGTGGGTCGGGCTAAAAGCTGGGGCGAGTGAGGGCTTGCTGAGGGCTCGGCTGCGGTTGATAGCGTTGCCTTCCGGATCGAATTGCCCTCTTCGGTTGAGCGCAGTTCTGCGGTCTGGTTTCAACTCTAAAAAAGGGGATCTTGGCAAGGTTGGAACACTGTGACGGATGGCTCTCGGCCCAAAAGTGGAAATGGTTTTCCCCTTCGAGGCAACAATTCGATCGAGTTGTTTCAGGTCGCTCTTGATCCAACGAGCGCCGTCGTGGATTTCAGCATCACGACGGCGGGGGTAACCACTTGCGCCCCCTCCGCCATTCCGGAACCGGGAAGATTCTTCCTGCTGGGCAGCGGCCTTCTGGGGCACATCGGGTTGGTGCGCCGGAAGATTGGCCAACGCAGCGAGATTCCGCCAGCGATTCAGCATCGGGACGAAGGCCCCGGCCTCCGCGGCAGGGTCTTTTCTTTGTCTTCTCCGTCCAGTCCCGGCAGACCGACGAAGTCGGCACACACTTTGTACAATGCTGTTCGTGAGCGGTTCTCCTCGATGGTTCTCGGCCTGAAGCAGCAAAGGGATCTCCGCGTCGAACCAACAAAGAAGGCTCAGGCAAGGAAGGCTCGGAAGCGCAGCGAGCCCGGATGGTTGTATCAGCACGCCATTGAGCGATCAGGACACGGGGGCAAGTCGTGAAAAGGGAACAGATGCTGAGCAAGGCTCGCGCGCGGACCGAGCCATGGGACATGGTGGTCATTGGCGGCGGCGCCACCGGCATGGGCGTGGCCGTGGATGCGGCGGCGCGCGGGCTGAGCGTAGTCCTGATCGAAGCCGAGGACTTCGGCAAAGGCACCAGCAGCCGCAGCACCAAGCTGGTCCACGGCGGAGTGCGCTACCTGGAGCAGGGAAATATTCCCCTCGTCATGTCGGCCTTGAAAGAACGCGGCCTGATGCGCCAGAATGCGCCGCACCTGGTTCATGACCTGGCGTTTGTCGTGCCTAATTACTCCTGGTGGGAAGCGCCATTCTACGGTCTTGGCCTCAAGCTGTATGACCTGCTGGCAGGCCGCTATGGGTTTGGGGCGTCCAAGCTGCTGTCGAAGGAAGAGACATTGGAGCGGCTGCCCGCGCTCGAGCCCGAAGAGCTGCGCGGGGGCGTCATTTATTACGACGGGCAGTTTGACGATGCGCGCCTGCTCATCCATCTGGCCATGACCGCCTCCGATCACGGAGCCGTACTGGTGAACTACTGCGCCGCAACCGGGTTGTTGCGGGATGCGGATGGCTACATCAACGGGGTGACCGCGCGCGATCAGCAGACCGGCGAGGAGTTTAATCTTTCCGCGCGCATCGCCATCAATGCCACCGGCGTGTTCACAGATTCCATTCGCCGCATGGCCGATGCGGACGCTGAACAGTTGGTCGTTACCAGCCAGGGCATTCACCTGGTCTTTGAGCGCTCATTCCTCAAAGGCGACAGCGCGCTCATGGTTCCCAAAACCAGCGACGGCCGAGTGCTGTTCGTGATTCCGTGGCATGGCCATGCGGTTGCTGGAACAACCGATACGCCGGTCGATGCGCCCAGCCTGGAGCCACGACCGTTCGACGAAGAGATTGAGTTCATTCTGGAAACCGCAGGGCGTTTTCTCGTCCGCCCGCCGACCCGCGCCGATGTGCTGGCCGTCTATGTGGGCCTGCGGCCGCTGGTCAAGGGCGACGGGAAAACCTCAGCTCTGTCCCGCGATCACGTGATTCACGTCGACACTTCCGGCCTGCTTACGATCACCGGCGGCA
The DNA here is from genome assembly GCA_036519195.1 of Occallatibacter sp. Taxonomy (GTDB): domain Bacteria; phylum Acidobacteriota; class Terriglobia; order Terriglobales; family Acidobacteriaceae; genus Telmatobacter. Next base: position 3,606 of record DATDLS010000099.1, read on the forward strand.
AGTGGACTACCTATCGCCACATGGCCGAAGATTGTGTGAACCACGCCATCACGCTGGGCAAGCTGCCGGACGTCGATTGCCCGACGAAGAATCTGCGCCTGCACGGCTACCTGGAAGACGCCTCTGCGCTGGGCAGCCTGGACGTGTACGGCTCCGATGCTGCGCACATTCGCGCACTCGGAGAAAGCTCGCCGGAGCTGGCCCTCGAACTGAATCCCGCGCTCCCTTATCTGGCTGCAGAGGTTGTGTGGGCCGCGCGCGAGGAGATGGCGCTCACCGTCGAAGATGTTCTGGCTCGCCGCACCCGAGCCCTTTTCCTGAATGCCGGTGCGGCCATCGCCATGGCCGAATCAGTGGCCAGGCTGCTGGCCGCGGAACTGGGCCGCGATGAATCATGGGTCGCCGCGCAGGTCAGAGAATTTCATGCCCTGGCCGAGCAGTATCGAGTGGTGTAATGGAAGACGACGGAATTTGCATCGGAGGATGATATGGCCGAGAAATGTACTCATGTTGCCGATCACATCAAGAAGGTCAAGCCGCGCACCAAGGGCTGCGAGGAGTGCCTGAAAACCGGCTCCGCATGGGTCCACCTGCGCATGTGCCTGGAGTGCGGCCACGTGGGCTGTTGCGATTCCTCGGAAGGACGCCATGCGCGGGGCCATTTCCATCAGACCCAGCATCCGCTGATCCAGTCCGCAGAAAAGGGCGAGAACTGGCGCTGGTGCTATGTGGACGACACCTATCTCTAGGCGAGCTTGACCTCGATCTTTTTCGTCTCGGCGTCCAGCTTCAAGATTTTGAACGTGCGAATCTGCCCCTGACTCATTGGCTCCGACTGGGCGGCTGCTAGGGCCGGCGCACTCCCTTTCCAGCGCGCGCTCAGCATCGATGAAAGCGAGGACAAGTCCGCCTTGCCTTCGCTCATCGCTGCCGCTGCCGGGGCGGTTTCCGTTGGGGCTCGAAGGCAGGTGCCGCGGATGCCTTCGCCCAGTTCGATCAGGGCCTGCGAACCGGAAAGTTCGACAACGCGCCCGGAGACCACGTCTCCCGCCTTGTGCTCGGCAATGTACTCATCAATGCTGGTCGGGATGAGTTGCTTCATGCTCAGCTTGATCTGCCGCTTGTCCGTGTCGATGGCCAGCACCATCGCCTTCACTACCTGGCCGGCACGCAGCACATCGCTGGGGTGATTGATGCGCCGATCGGCAACGATCTCGCTGACGTGCACCAGCCCTTCAACCCCTTCGGCCAGCTGAACAAATGCGCCAAAATTCATCAGCTTTGTGACCGGCCCTTCAATCTCCGAGCCTTCCGGAAACTTCTGGCGGATCTCACTCCACGGGTCGGCCATGGCATGCTTCAGACCCAACGAGATGCGCCGCTCCTCCGGCTTGACGGCCAGAATCACGGCCTCCACGCGATCGCCCTGCTTGACCACGTCGGAGGGATGCCGCACCTTTTTGCCCCACGACATCTCGGAGATGTGGATGAGGCCTTCAATGCCCGGCTCAATCTCGACAAAAGCGCCGAAATCCTGCAGCCGGGTCACGGTGCCGCTCACCCGCTGTCCCGCCTGGAAGCGCTCCGGGGCCGTGGCCCAGGGCTCTGCCTGCAGCTGTTTCAGGCCGAGCGAAATCTTCCTGGTGTCCGGATCGATCTTGAGAATCTTTACCTGGATCTGCTGGCCCGTGGCGAGCACGTCTTCCGGCTTCTGTACGCGGCTGTGGGCCATGTCGCTGATGTGCAGCAGGCCGTCCATACCGCCAATGTCGACAAAGGCTCCGTACGGCGCCAGGCTGCGCACGGTGCCGGTCACCACATCGCCTTCCTTCATCGAAGCGCGTCGGCTTTCGGCGAGGCCGCGTGCCTGCTCCTCAAGCACCACGCGCCGATCGACCACCACGTCTTCATCGGTCACGTCGAGCTTGGTGATGCGACAGGCGATCTCCGTGCCCACCAGCTTTTCAAGCTCGGATGCATCGCGCGTGCCGCTGCGGCTGGCAGGCATAAAGGCGCGCACGCCCACATCTACGGTCAGGCCGCCCTTCACCACACCGGTCACCCGACCCACCACCGCCGTCTTGTCCGCGAACGCGGCTTCAAGAGCGCTCCAGTCTCGCGGCTGCGCAACCTTGAAGCGCGACAGCTCATAGTATTGCTCTTCATTGCGGCCGGTAACAGAAACAGGGAAGTTATCTCCCGGCTTGACGCCCTCAGCGTTGTCGTCGAACGCCGAGCGGGGCAGAACGCCCTCCGTCTTGTAGCCGATATCGAGAAACACCTGCTCGGCGGACACCGACACAACCGTGCCCTGCAACTGCTTCTGGCCGGCAGTGGATTTGTGCGAATGGCTCTTCTCAAATTGCGAGAGCATGTCGGCAAAGTTTTCCGTGGGCTCTTCGGCTTCAGGCTCGATGGCCGGCGGAGCCACCGGGTTGGCCACAGGCAGGTCAACAATCGGCGGAGCTTCGATCCTTGCGGGCGGCTCGGCAGCTTGGGCCGCCGGCATCTCCGCAGCAGAGGGGGCGGGAGCTTCCGCAGCCGGCTCGGTGTTGAACTCAGGCGAATTCTTGTGGGGGGACAGGGTCTGTTCGACGTTTTCGTTTGTCATGGCAGTCTACCTCTCCATTCTCCCACGCTCGGCTTAGGAGCCGTGCGGGCAGGGGTAGATGCGATCGCATACCGGTTGGCTTGTCTCCGGTTTGACCAGAGCGAGATCAGGGACTCGGCCGCTGGTGATCCCCGGCGCGCGGCCGGCCACGGCAACGCCCACCCGTTCCCGCGGTCAGGGAAACTGCGTTACCTTGGGCGTGACCCGGGGCTTGGTCGAGGTGGGCCCGCCGGCGTCATCGATCACGTTGGAAATCCCACCCAGGTTGTCGAGCGCAACCGTGATCATATCGTGGAAGCGCACGCCCGGGGTGCGCGGAACCTCAATGGCGCGCGTGAGCATAACGTCGGGATGCCGGAAGACCGAGTAGGTTCCCAGTCCCCAGGCTTCATGCATCTTCACGCCGTCTGCCACTTTGTACGACGCCCAGCCATTGGTGCCCGCATTGCTCGTATAGCTGGCCTGATCAGGCGGATCGTAAGGAATTTCCGACTGATAAAAATAGGTTCGCCCCCCGTTGCCGTTCCACAGCACTTGAAATTGCTGATGATGTTCGACGAACAATCCATACGCCGTAACGTTGTTGCCATTGACCACCAGGCCGTTCTCGCTCAGGTTCTTGTCCCAGCCGACGCCGGCGCCGTGATCAGCACGCCAGATCCAGGTGTGGTCTATGATCGTGTCGCTCGAGTTGATTCGAAGATTCACTTTCGTTCGGCCGACCCCGGCGCCGCCCACGCGAAAAAACACATCGTGCAGCGAAATCGGATTGCGCACGTGGCTCAGCCTGCTCCCCTCGGGCCCAACCTCAAGCAGCACCGGAGACTGCTCGGCGCCGGCGTCCAGCAGCAGTCCGGCAAGGATAATGCCATTCTCATCGGCGGTCGTGATGGCCGGGGTTCCCCGCGTGGGCCGCAGCGTTGCAAAACCCAGCCCCATCACGATCGCGTCCGGGCGCCTGACGCGCAGCGGCTCGGTGAGGTCATAGACGCCCGGGGTGAGCAGCAGGTTCTTGCCCGCATCGAGTTGTGCATTCATCGTTGCCGCAGTGTCCATGCCGGCCTGTGCGATGAAAAACTTGCTCAATGGAATCGACCTGCCCGGCGTGACACCGCTTTTCCAGGTGATACCCGAGCTGTTTCGCATTAACGAAGGAACGCGCACGCTGTAGCTGCCCCGGCCATTGACTTCAAGAAACGGCTTCTCGCGCACCACCGGCGTTTCGGCAACTTTGGTATACGGGGGCTTGGGCCATTCGCCGGCGGGCGGGTGCTCTACGCCGACAAAGACCATGTTCCAGCTGGACCCGGTCCAGCTGCCCCACTCGCTGTTGCGGCTGATCCACTGCTGCTGCGTGCCCGCACCCACATTGCCATCCACCAGCGAGTCAGACATCCACCCGCCGCTGGCCCAGCCATTGTTCTGGTTCAGCACCATGCTGCCCAGCACATGCATGCGGCGAAAGGGAGCCGCCTGCGACACCGCCCATTGCATCGTCCCGTTCACCGCGCCGCCGGTGGGCGTGACCGCAAATCCTTCGGCTGCGCGCCAGAAGGTGCACGTCGCGTTGTTGCGCGGCAGGCTGGCATCTGCATGCACATTGCCGGTAATGTGCACGGCATCCGGCGTCGCGCCCAGGCCAGCCACTTCCGTATAAAAACCGACCGGCACATCGACTCGATAATCACCCGGCAGAAAGAACAGAGCATTGCGCTCCGGCCCGAACTCGTTATGCTGCTCGACCGCGTAAATCCTGTCGATCTGCTGCTGGATCGATGCTGAGGACATGGAGGGATTGAAGACGATGACGTTGGGACCGAAGTCTGGCGCGGAGTCCGATCCGGTCTGCTTTGCCGCGCCCCGCGCAGCGTGGCTTACTGCAAAAGAAACAAGGAGGAGAATCGCCGTTCGTTTCTGACCCCAACCCGTGCCATCCCTGCGATCCATCTTTTTCTCCGGCAATCTTTCTCCATCCTATCCACCCCGGATGCCGACACACAATGTCAGAAATGCTGGAAAAGGGCCGCTTCTGGACACAATGCACTCCCGGGAGCGAGAATGGCCGTCGAAGCCTGAACACCGGGAGAGCCTCACGGGAATTGATATTCAATCACGCGGCCGGATTCTGTCCGCATGGGCGCAGGCACGCCTGCTGCGGGTGCGGCCATCAACCGAATCCTCCACGAGCCGGCTCCGGGGGCCACTGAAGAAGAGCCTGCTGGGAAAATTCGCTTCGCGATTGCCGGCACCAGCATTCCGGGCTGCGCACTGCTGCGCTCAGGATGGTCCCACTTTCCCAGGAGAATCAACACATGAGCATTTCCTCGCGCAGAAATTTCTTGAAGGCCTCAGCTGCGGCCGCTCTCGCCGCCACCCGCGCCGCACACGCGGTCTCCGCGCCCCCGCTCCGTCTGCCCATCGGCCTGCAACTCTATAGCGTGCGCGAGCTGCTGCCCAAGGACTTTGACGGCACGCTCCAGAAGCTCGCCGCGGCTGGCTACGTTGAAGTCGAAGCTGCCGGCTACTTCGATCGCACTGCCCCCCAGTTCAAGCACTCCATGGACGCAGCCGGCCTGCGTTGCGTCAGCACCCACCACCCCATGATCCTGCTTCGCCCGCATCTCGATGAGTACATCGAGTACGCGCACACCGTCGGCATCAGCTACATTGTCTGCCCGTCACCGGTGCGCAAAGACCCTGCAGCCAAGGGCCCGCTGAATCTCGAAGACTGGCGGTGGGTGGCCGGCGAGCTCAACAAGATTGGCGAAAGAGTGAAGGCCGCCGGCATGGCCTTCGGTTACCACAACCATACGCCGGAGTTCGGTCAGGAGAACGGCATCGTGTATTACGACGAGCTGCTACGCCTGACCGACCCCAGCCTGGTCTTCTTTGAAATGGATTGCGGATGGGTCTTTGCCGCCGGCCGCAACCCGACCGAGTATCTGAATAAAACGCCGCAGCGCTTCCCACTGATGCACGTCAAAGACATGGACAAGGGGCCCAACGGGCAGTACCACTCGGTCGTGCTGGGCCGCGGAGTGGAAGACTACCGCCCCATCCTCCGCGCCGCTGTTGGCCTGAAGCACTATTTCATCGAGCAGGAAGAGTTCGCGCTGGACACCATCGAGGCCCTCCGCCTGGATGCTGACTACATGCGCAAGTTCAGCGTGTAGACGCCCGTGTCCGTCGGGGACCGAGGCTCGATCGCCGAGCCTCGGTCTCACCCAATCGAACCCTGTTGAAGCCCCTCGCGACGGGCCGGCCCGCGAACAGCGGATTTTCATCGCCCCGTCGATGATGCCTTTTCCTTCCTTGCGGATGGCGAAAACCTCGAGGCGATTAGGCCTCCGGGTTTCCGGCTTCCCAATGCTTTCCCCCGGTTGGCCCACCCTCCGAGCAGGCACAGAGGTTCGCTACCCGCTCAGTTTGCCCGCCCTGCCCGTCGGCGACGAGTTGCTCGTGCACTCGAGGTGGGCTGGGGCTTGAACCGCATCTTCGCTTAGCGCCCGGAGCGCATTTGCGAATTGTTTCCCTCGCCTTCGCCCTCAAGCGCACCGCGGTCCCAGGCAGCGCAATTTGCCGCCGCCTCATAGGTGCTTTCGAGAAATACCAGCAGCGCCCGATCCGGATCGGCTGACTGGCGCATGGCCTCGTAGGGAAGCACGAATTCGCCGAATGCCGCCTGGAACGAAGCCTCCCTGGGCCTGATGCCGTACTGGCGGTAACCGCTGGGCTCGGGGTACGCGTAGCTATAAAAAAACGGCTCCGTGCCCGGCGCACCGGGCCAGAACCCGCAACTGCTCACCTCGTGCGAATACGCGTCACGGGTCACGCGATCCGGGAGCCCGGGCACGCTGGCGTGTGGGGGCGCCATACGGCCCGAGAAACGCGTGCAAGCCAGGTCCATGGCTCCCCAGAACAGATGGATGGGACTCACCTTGCCCAGGAAGCGCGCGCGAAAGACGTTGATGACCCGCGTTGCCTGGACGAGCACCCGCCAGAATCGCTGCCCGTACTCCGGATCGTAGGCCTTATGCTCTTCGTCGAGGTCAAACGCAATCGGATTGGCCACCTCGACCGGCATCTTCCAGATCCGCACCGGCGCGCCCACCGCTTCCATCGCTTCGATCAGTTGCCGGTAAAACACAGCGACCGTCATCGGCTGGAGCGCAATCGTCTTCCGCGCCCCCTGGCTGGTTTCGATCGCCAGCAGGTGTTCAAGAAAATCGAAACGGATCTCCAGCATCAGGCTGCCATGCGGCATCAGCTGCGTAGTCAATCCCCGCGCCGTGGGATAAAGCGTCACGTTCCAGCTGTGATTGATGTGCGGCGTCAACGCCAGCCGCACCTTGCCTACCATCTGCATCCACAACTGCAGCGTGGCTGAGGTGTCGCTCCAGGCCGCCTGCGGCAGCGCCGGCCAAACCTCAGCCAGCGGAATTGCTGGCGCACTCCCATGGTTCACCATCGGGCCCTCGCAGCATCATCATACCTCCGGCAAATCGCGTACCGTTACAAATCGCGTACCCTTGAAGGATGAATGTATTCGACGAAAAGCGCACTGAACTGGAGCGGCAGGAGTTCATGATGGGAGTGGAACGCGGCCGCCTGGCCGTAGCCCTTGACCTGCTTACCGATTCGCTCGTCATGGTCGGCCAGCACGGCGTCTATTGCGCCTCAACCCGCAACCCCAGCAAGCCCGCCCTCGACCTCGAGGCCGTCCTGGCCGGCATGGAGGGCGCCAAGGCCCTGATCCAGTCGGTGATGGAGGAGATCCGCCTGAAGCGGGAAGAGGCGCGCGCCCAGCCTGGCGCTCGGCTCTGAATCCTCCGGCGCAGCCCAAAGTGCGGTATGCTGGAAGAGCGCGCCCGTAGCTCAGCTGGATAGAGCGAACGCCTCCGGAGCGTTAGGTCGGGAGTTCGAATCTCTCCGGGCGCACCACGTATGACCTCTTCTAGAGTTCCGGCCGCCTCCAGCGGCTTACTTTCCCGCTCGGCCAACCTGTACAGCCATTTAAACTGAAAAGCGTGGCCTGCGCCCAAGCCAAAGCGCGGCCCGGACAAGGTGGAAATGCACCCAGAATCTCACTTTTCAGCGGTTCAGATTCTTTGGACCCTTACCTTCGCTGCGCAGCTGGTGCTGCTGGTCGTCCTGCTGGGGCGCGACCGGGCCCGCCGCTTTCCCTGGTTCAGCCTGAGCATCGTCATGATGGCCCTGCGCCTGCTCGCCAGCCGCCTGCTCATTGGCCGCATGCCGCAAATGACCCTCAGCGTCATCTTCATCGTCATGGCGGACTTGTCGGCCCTCGTGGGCGCGCTGGTCATCCTGGAGATGGCCCGTCACGCCTTCGCCCGACTTCCCCGGCTCACGCGTCTGGCCGGCGCACTGGGCATCCTGCTTCCCGCCCTGGTGGCCTTGGCCGCCTGGGGACCGTGGCCCGCTCGCCAGACCCTCAACGCCGATTCTTTCCTTGCCGACATGCGCCTGCTGCAGTTCGGCGCGCAAAAGCTCGACATGCTGACAGACATGCTGACCATTGAGCTGGGCATTCTGGTTCTGCTGCTGGGCCGCCGCTACCGGGCCGGATGGCGCAGCCACACGCAGCGCATTCTGGTGGGTCTCTCGACCGCCTCAGTTTCGCAACTGGCCGTACAGGCAATCTGGCAGTTTGTGGCCAAAACCGCCGCTCCCAAAAGCCAGATTGAATACCAGCAGGTTCTCGGTTTGCGCGACAAGCTCTTTAACGCCAACGGCGCGGTCTATGTCGCAGTGCTCATCTGGTGGATCGCCTGTCTCTGGAAGGAAGAGCCGGGGGCCCCTTTGGCAGCCGGCACATCCTCCGACAGCCCCGAGGCGCCGGAACTCGCCCCAGCTTCGATCGACTGACCGGAGGCCCTCACGGGCCTTGGGGGGGAAATCGAAATCCAGCTTAGATGCGGCAGCTGGTCTGCCCACGCTTTTCCAGGTAGTTCTGGTGATATTCCTCTGCCCGCCAGAAGGTCTGCGCTGGCTCCACTTTGGTCACAATCCGCTTCGGCTTGAAGCGCCCCAGCTGGGTCAGCTGTTCAATCTTGGCCTGCGCCTCTCCCTGCTGCCCCGGCGAGTGGTAGAAAATGGCCGATCGGTACCGCGTGCCCCAGTCCGATCCCTGCCGGTTGAGCGTGGTCGGGTCATGCAGAGTAAAAAAAGCGTCCAGCAACTGCTCGTAGCTCACCTTGCCTGGATCGAAATCCAGTTCCACCACCTCGGCATGCCCGGTCGCATCCGTGCACACGTCCTTGTAGCTCGGCCGCTCCAGGTGGCCGCCTTCATAGCCCACCGCCGTCGCCGTTACTCCGGGCAACGCCTGAAATGCAGCTTCGATACCCCAGAAACATCCTGCCGCAAAAGTTGCTTTCTCCGTGTTCATGCAGCTTCAGATGTTCCAGCCCGCATTTCGGTAGCAAATTTGCGCGGTCGCAGCCGTTCCGGCCTTGGCCTGTTCCCGGCCGACCGGCATTCGATCCACAGGCCTGCGCTTTACACTGGGAAATGATGACTGGAAATCTTTTTGCTCCCGAAGCTTCAGCTGCTGACGGCTGGTTTGTGGCTCACTGCGATGGCGGATCCCGCGGCAATCCGGGCCCTTCCGGCTACGGAGCCGTCGTTGAAGACCCGCAAGGCCGCACCGTCGCCCGCCTCAGCCAGTTCCTCGGCATCCATACCAACAATCATGCCGAGTACTCCGGCCTTTTGGCCGTGCTCCAGTGGGCTCTTGATCATGGCGCGCCGCGCCTGCGTGTGGTCTCTGACTCCGAGCTGATGGTCAAACAGATGCAAGGCAAGTACAAGGTAGCCAGCCCGGTCCTCCGCCCGCTCTACGAGCAGGCCCGCCGGCTGGCAGCCAAGCTGGAGCGCTTCGAAATGCGCCACACCCTGCGCGGCGGCAACCAGGAAGCCGACCGGCTGGCCAACGAAGCCATGGACAAAGGCATGGGCCGGAGTCCGGGCCAGCAATCGGCTGAAGCCCTGAGCCGCCGCGTGAGCGATGCCCCCCTGAAGCCCGTGTCCCGGCCACCCACTCCTGCGGCAACCGTTGGCCCAGGCCAGCAGTCTTCAGCCAAGCCGCCGCGCCAGGTCATCGAAGGCTACGTGAAAGACGGCGTAGTTCACCTGCTCGAAGGCGAACTCCCCGATGGCATTTTCGTAAAGGTCATCCGTGAGTAGTCAGCCATCGCCAGGCTCCTCGGATTCGGTCCGCCGAAGCCGATGAAACCGGGGGAACGCGAAAGTGCTCCCCCGCCGCCAGCCCACGCTGCCAATCGGCAACGCTAGCCCTTCCGCCCCAGATCATTGCGCCACGCGCGTCCTTCGCGTTCGAGCAGCCGGTCGGCGCACTCCGGACCCCACTTGCCGGCAAAGTAGTTGGGAAACACTTCAGGCTTCTTCGCCGCCCAGGCTTCCAGAATCGGCGTAAAGAGCGCCCAGGTTGTCTCCACACCATCGCGATGGGCAAACAGCGTCTGATCGCCCAGCATCGACTCCAGCAGCAGCCGCTCATAGCCGTTGGCGCTGGACTTGCCAAACGCCGCTTCGTAGTCGAAGTCCATATTCACCGGGCATACCGACATGTCGGACGAGGTCGGCACCTTGGCGCCGAAACGCAACGCAATTCCTTCGTCCGGCTGGATGCGAATGGTCAGCAGGTTGGGCTGAATCTCCTGGCAGGGCCCGCTGTTTTGCAGCTGGTTGAAGATCAGCAGCGGTGGTTGCTTGAACGTGATGCTGACTTCGGTCGCCTGTTGATGGAGCCGCTTGCCGGCGCGTACGTAGATGGGAACCCCGGCCCAGCGCCAGTTCTCGATCTGCAGGCGGATGGCCGCATACGTCTCCGTGCCGGAGTCCGGATCGACGCGTTCTTCGTCGCGATAGCCCACCACGCGCTGTCCCTTGATCAGGCCCGGCCCATACTGTCCGCGCACCGCGTTCAGAGTCGGAATCGGCGGCATCGCCTTCCAGACCTTCAGTTTCTCCTGGCGTACGCTTTCGGCTTCAAAGCTCGAGGGCGGCTCCATGGTCACAAAGCTCAGCAGCTCCATCATGTGGTTCTGCACCACATCGCGCAGCGCGCCGGCTTTCTCATAGAACGGACCGCGGCCTTCGACGCCCAGCGTCTCGGCGGCCGTGATCTGCACATGGTCAATGTAGTTGCGATTCCAGATGGGCTCGAAAATCCCGTTCGCAAAACGGAAGACCAAAATGTTCTGCACCGTTTCCTTGCCCAGGTAGTGGTCGATGCGGAAAACCTGGCTCTCATGGAACACCGCATTCACCTGGTGATTGAGCTCGCGCGCCGAGTCAAGATCGTGCCCGAACGGCTTCTCAATCACCACCGCCGTCTTGCCCTTTTCCGGATGCGCCATGCCCTGCGAACCCAAATTCTCGACGATGCCGGCAAAGAACTCCGGCGCAGTGGCCAGGTAGAAGAGCCGGTCGCCGCTCAGACCTCGCTCCTGGTCGATGCGCGCCAACTCAGCCTTCAGTCCGGCATAGCTGGCCGGGTCATCGAAGTTGAGCGCAAAGTAGCTGATCTGCTCGATGAACGGATCCAGCTTCGGGTCGCTTGCGTCCACGCCCCCAAATTGAATAATGCCCTCGCGCATGTCGGCTCGAAACTCGTCGCCCAACGGACGTCGCGCCACGCCCACGATGGAGAAGTTCTCCGGCAGCAGGTTGTTCTGGCGCAGATGAAACAGCGCCGGCAGCAGCTTGCGCTTGGTCAAATCCCCGGAAGCTCCGAAGATCACCAGGATTCCCGGCTCAGGAATTCTCTCCCCGCCATGGGGAACGTTAGACAGATCTTCCGGCCGAACACTCATATGCATCGTTGCCATTTTTTTGTCCTCCGGGCGCCGTTGAGCGCCGACGAAGCCGACAGCCAACCGCTGACAGCCGACAGTTAAAAACAAAACCGAAACGGGCCGGACTGTGTGGAACTCATTGATCGAAGGCGAGAACTTCGAACAGCCAACCCCGCAACTCCCAGCTGCCAGCAGATTGCTGGCAGCTAGTCTTTCTTTACCGCGTGTCCGCCAAACTCATTGCGCATAACCGCCAGCATGCGGTCGGTGAAATTATTCTCCTCGCGCGAGCGAATGCGCCGCATCAGTGACGCAGTAATGACCGGCGCAGAAACATTCAGGTCGATCGCCTCGATCACCGTCCAGCGTCCTTCGCCGGAGTCCTCAACAAATGCCTCCAGCCCATCCAGGCTGGGATTCCTGGCCAGCGCATCGGCCGCCAAGTCCAGCAGCCAGCTGCGCACTACGCTCCCGAAGCGCCATATCTGCGAAATCTGCGGCAGGTCCAGCCCCAGCTCCTTTTTGGTTTCCATGATGGTAAAGCCTTCCGCGTAGGCCTGCATCATGCCGTATTCAATGCCGTTGTGAATCATCTTGACGAAGTGTCCGGCGCCGCCCGGACCAACATGTCCCCATCCCTGATCAGGCGCCGGCGCCAGCGTTTGAAAGATAGGCCGCAGATATTCGACCGGATCCTTATCCCCGCCGATCATCATGCTGTATCCCTCCTTCAGGCCCCAGATGCCGCCCGAAGTGCCCACGTCCACAAACTCGAAGCCCCGGGCACCAATTTCTTCGTGCCGCCGCATCGTGTCTTTGTAATTCGAATTGCCGCCGTCGATCAGAATGTCGCCCGGATTCAAATGCGGCGAAAGCCTGGCAATGGTATCGTCAACCGGCTTGCCCTGCGGCACCATGATCCAGATCGCCTTGCGCCCTTCGAGCTTCTCGGCCAGCTCTTCAAGCGTCGACGCTCCCACATTTCCCGATGCCGCCAGCCTGGCCACGGCTTCGGCGTTGAAGTCGAAGCCCACGACCTGGTGGCCGCCCAGCCGCAAGCGCTCGGCCATGTTGCCGCCCATCTTGCCGAGACCAATCAAACCAAGCTGCATACCAACTTCCTTTCAAGTTGCTTCACAAAACTCCCAGAGCCGCTAACTCCTGCCGCAAACTCTCCGCGCCGTGAAACTGAATTCCATGCATTCCCGCAGCCACCGCACCGGCGACATTCTCCGGGCGGTCATCGATAAACAGAATGCGCTCCGGCTGCCGGCCCAGAATATCGAGCGCCCGTTTGTAGATCGCCAGGTCCGGCTTGCGCAGCCCCAGGTAGCAGGAACTCAACGCCACCCGGAACAGCTTGCGCAGGCCAAACTTCCGGAACCGGTATTCATTGGTCTCGCGCGCCTCATTGTTCAAAGCGCCCAGCAGATAGTGATCAGATGCGGCAAGCTCCCCGAGGATTCCCAGCGCGCCATCGGGCAGTAGCTTTGACTGCGTCAGCATGAAGGCAATGAAGTCGTCGTGGGAAAATGGGCGCGACTCGTAAAATACGGTGGAGTCAAGATAAGCCTTGACCGGGATCACATCGCGCTCCCATGCATCATTGGGCGCGGCATGGCGCGCCTCAAACGGAGCGCGATCAAGGCCAAAATGGGCCATCGCGGCAGCACGTTCAGCGTGGTCCCAGCCGTTGGTGAGCAAGACTCCGCCTACATCGAAAAGGATCACGTCGAAGGGGAACATCGGCGCCTTTCAGTATGGGTTACCAGGATGAATGGCAGATGAAGTTATATCAGTCGAGCGAGGCGCCAGCTCGCCCGGCTGCCGGCACCTCCGGGTATTGCCGGGAAAGTTAAGCCGGATTCGATGAGCCATTGCCGCATTGATAACGCGCTTCGATGGCCAGTACCTTTTTGAACCGCCGCATAAAACGTTCTTCGCTGGCAATGAATTTTGCCTGGATGAACGCATCCACAAGTTCATATGCCAGCGACGAACCAATGATGCGCGCCCCCAGCACAATCACATTCATGTCGTCGTGCTCCACGCCCTGATGCGCCGAGTAGGTATCGTGGCACATGCCGGCGCGAATGCCGGGAATCTTGTTGGCCGCCACGCATACGCCCACGCCCGAGCCGCAGATCAGAATGCCGCGCGGCGCTTGGCCGGCCCGCAACGCAACGCCCACCTTTTCAGCGTAGTCAGGATAATCGTCCTGCGGATCGGGCTTATACGTACCCAGGTCCACCATTTCATGCCCGGCCTTGGTCAAATAGGCGCGAACGTCTTCCTTGAGAGGGAATCCCGCATGATCGGAACTGATGACGAGCTTCACGATGATCCTTTCTGTAGGTAAAGCGGAGTTCGTTTTGTTCCGGGAGCGAGCCGAGTCAGTGGCCCTCCGAGCATCCTCGCCGACTCCACCAACACCGCTCAGTCGCCCGGCAGGCGAACGATCTCCCAACCTCGTTCTTACTTCACCAGCTTCTTGGCCCGTGCCGCGATACTGGCCGCGCCGAAGCCAAGCTTCTCCAGTACCACAGGTCCGGGCGCTGAAGCGCCAAAACGATCCAGGCCGATCACATCGCCATCGAGCCCGACATACTTCCACCAGCCCAGCGTCGATCCGGCTTCAACGGCCAGCTTGGGCACCGTGCGTGGCAACACGCTGGCCTGGTAAGCTGCCGACTGCTCTTCGAAGATCTTCCAGCTGGGCATGCTCACCACGCGCACCCGCAGGCCGTCCTGAGAGAGCAACTTGGCCGCATCCACGGCGGCCGCGACTTCTGATCCGGTGCCGATGAGAACGATTTGCGGGTTCTCCGCATCCTCGAGCACGTAAGCGCCCTTGCTCACCCCGCCATAGACGTCGACCGAGCCCGGATCGATGACCGGCAGGTCCTGCCGGCTCAGCGCGAAGAAGCTCGGCCCCGTACGCTCCAGCGCCAGCCGCCATGCCGACACGGTTTCATTGGCATCGGCAGGGCGGAAGTCGGTAAGCCCGGGAACCGCACGCAGGGCCATCAAGTGCTCGACCGGCTGATGCGTGGGCCCGTCTTCGCCCAGGCCGATCGAGTCATGCGTGAACACAAACAGCGAGCGAATCTTCATCAGCGCGGCCAGGCGAATGGCCGGCTTGCAATAGTCGGAGAACGTGAAGAAGGTCGAACCGAAGGGAATCAGGCCGCCATGGGCAGCCATTCCGTTCACCGCCGCGCACATACCGAACTCGCGCACCCCGAAGAAGACGTTGCGGCCGGTCGGGTCCACGTGGAAGCTTTCGCCCGGTTTGAAGATCGTCTTGGTGGAAGAAGTAAGATCCGCCGCGCCGCCAAAAAGCTCCGGCACAACCTCGGCAAGGGCATTCATCACCGCGCCGCCGGCGTTGCGCGTAGCCTGCGGCTTGCCCGCCGGGTAAGTGGGAATCTTGTTCTCCCATCCGGTTTTGCGCACATCTTTCTGGGTGCGCTCGAATTCTGCCGCCAGCTCCGGGTTCGCAGTCCTGTAGCCTTCGAACTTTTTCTTCCACGCAGCTTCAAGTTCCGCACCGCGATCAATGGCAGTGCGCCAGTTGGCCAGCGCTTCGTCGGGCGCGTAGAAGCTTTTGTCCTCCGGGAATCCGAAAAACTTCTTGGTCGCGGCCACGGCTTCCGCGCCCAGCGCTTCTCCATGCACCTTGTTGGTGCCCGCCTTGGGACTGCCGTAGCCAATAATGGTGCGCACGGCAATGATCGACGGCCTTTCGGTTTCGGCCTTTGCAGCTTCAATCGCTTCTTCAATCGCTTTCAGATCGTTGCCATCGGCCACATGCTGCGTGTGCCAGTGATATCCCTTGAAGCGCTCCAACACATCGTCGTTGTAGCTGAGCTCGGTCGGGCCGTCGAGCGAAATCAGATTGTCGTCGTAAATCCAGATCAGCTTGCCCAGCTTCAGCATGCCGGCCAGAGCCGCCGCTTCGTGGCTCACCCCTTCCATCAAATCGCCGTCGCCCAGCAGCGCAAAAGTGTGGTGATCCACGATTTCAAAGCCTGGCCGGTTATAGATGGCCGCCAGGTGGCGCTCGGCGATGGCCATGCCGACGGTCATCGCGATGCCCTGGCCCAGCGGGCCTGTGGTCACTTCGACCCC
>DATDLS010000100.1:0-8676 GCA_036519195.1 Occallatibacter sp.
CGAGCAGCTCTTCAACGGCTCGCCGGTGCGGCGCGCGGGCTATCAAGGCCTGCGGCGCAACGTTGCCGTGGCCATGGGCAACAGCGGCCTGGCGCGCTTTATGCCCCTGCTCGATCAGTGGACGCAGGCCGCGGACCATGGACTGCGCACAGCAGCACAATGGGCTCTGGAGCGCGTGCGCAGCAGCGCGCACCAGGACCCGCCCCCATGAGCGGAAGCATGCGGCTACAAAAAACTACAATTGTCGAAAAACTAATCAGACAACGCGCGTAACGTCCGCCGCACTCAGGCCCTTGGGCCCTTGCTGGCAAATAAACTCGACTGGTTCGCCCTCATTCAGTGTCTTGTAACCGTCGGCCTGAATCGCGGAAAAGTGCACAAACACATCTTCGCCGCTCGAGCGCTGGATAAATCCAAAACCCTTGGCACCGTTGAACCACTTCACAACACCCTGTTCTTTCATCGCTACTCTCCTTTTTGTCCTGGGGCTCAACAGGCCACTGCGCACGTTTTTCGGCATGGGGGAAAGCGCAAGAGCCCCAGAAATGCCGCGAGCCGCCCTTGCGTACCAGCGCGGTCCGCTCGGGGCAGCTCGAATTGAATCCCAGGCTGAATTGATCCCTGAGGAACTGAAACTTCCACTGCTATAGGCCTTCCATAAGTAGTTCGCGGCCCGCCCCCGCGCGCCGTATTTTTGTTATGACAGGGTTCAAATAAGGATGCAATAAAAATAATGAAGATCCCCGGCCGCACTCCCGGGGGACCGCCGAGCGATTATCCTTGAACAAGAACGCATGCCTGAATCGCCCGACCCCAGCGTTGATCCGCAGACGAGGACACCAACGAGCAGCTTGGCGCTCGACCCCGAACAGGACGCGGCCGCCGTTCCGGATTCCGGTCCGGAGAGCAAGGCAAGCGCCGTGGCGGCCGGCGACAGGGTTCCGGCTTCCCGCTCCAAGTGGTTCCGTTGGCGCAAAGACGGCAGGGCACTCATCGCGTATTTGCTCGACAGCGAAGTGCACACCTACGCTTTCAGTGTCGCCGCCAACGCAATCATTTCGTTCATCCCGTTTATCGTGCTGCTGTACACGCTCTCGGCGCAGGTCTTCCATTCGCCTGCCATGGTCAGCGTGGTCAGCGACATGGTGAATTACTTTCTCCCCTCGACGGCGAAGTCCGGCTTCCTCACCTACAGCCTGGAGGCCGTGGTCCCGCGCCACGGCGTGCAGGCGCTTTCGCTCATCATGATCCTTGTCTCCTGCACGGGAGTCTTTCTGCCTCTTGAAGTGGCGCTCAACCAGGCCTGGGGAGTGACTCGGAGCCGCAATTATCTGTTCAACCAGGTGGTCGCTTTCGGGCTGGCGCTGCTGATGGTGGGCCTGGCGCTGGTGAGCATCGTGTTGAACGCCGTGGAGCAGCGGATGCTGGCCGATGTCTTGGTCCACGACACCAATCATGCTGTGTATCGGGCGATCAATGAGACGTGGCTGGCCCTATCCACCGGCGTCGCAGCGATGGTCTTCTTCTTCTCGATTTACTGGATCCTGCCCAACCGGCAGGTGCCGTGGCGGCCTGTCCTGCGTACCTCGATTGTGACCGGAGTCGTTTGGCTGCTGGCCAAGATGGTGTTCGTCGCCGTGCTGCCCCACCTCGATCTTCGCGCGCTTTACGGCCCGTTCTACGTTTCGGTGGGGCTCTTGTTCTGGGCCTATGTCTCCGGCCTGATTTTGTTTGCCGGCGCGCAGTTCAGCGTCGCGCGCTGGGGAGACAAAAAGAGCTAGAGGGACTCGGCTCGGCCGAGAAGGCAAAAGCCTGCCTTGCGAGAACGTTCACCAGGCTCACTGCGCCTTGAACGCCTTGACCGCAATCGCATTGGGGGCATGCCCGGTCGGCAGAATCGTGAACAGCGACCGCGTTGCGGTGCGCATCACGGCTACATCGGCCGACCGGTTATCTACGACGAACAGCAGCAGGCCGGAGTGGGAGAAGGCCATGGCTACGGGGCCGTCGCCTACGTGGCCGTCGCCCCCGGGGACGGGCTGGAAGAGGCGCCTGCCATCGGCGATCGAATAGGCCGAGACGTACTGCGACCCGAAGTTGGCCACGTAGAGCACGGCGTTGTCGCTCGAGACCAGACCGCGCACCGGGTCCTGGCCGATGAGCGAAGCTCCGCCTACGTCGTTTTTGCTGGTGTCGATCTCGCTGATCGAATCCGAGAGGGAGTTTGAAACGAACGCCTCGCCGCCATCCGGCTTGAGCGCCAACTGCACGGGGCCGCGGCCCACATCGAGCAAAGCTTCCAATCTGTCAGAGGTTGCCGGCTCGTCCTTGGCGTTGGCCAGCGCCAGGGACATGACCTGGTGCCCGGCAGAGCAGGCCACAAAGGCTTTCGATGAGTCAGGCAGAATGGCGATGTCCGCGGCTCCGGGGCAACCGTTAAAAATGGCCCGGACCGTGCGCGTCCTGGCGTCGATGATGCTCACCGAGTTGCCGAGGCGATTGGCGACGACCAGCGTCAAGTTGTCCGGCGCAAGGCGCACCGCAGCCGGCTCTTCGCCCGCGCCGATCCCGGCGATCTGCTGGCGAGCCTTGAGGTCGATGATCGAGATGGAGTTTGATCCGGAGTTGGCTACATAGGCCAGCGTGCCGTCGGTGTCGAGATCGATGGAGACGGGGCGGCGCGCGAGCGCAATGGTCGCAACGACCGCGTTCTTGTTCGAGTCAATCACCGAAAGCGAGCCGGCGCTATTGTCGGCGCCCGCATTCAGGACGTAGACCTCGTTGCGGGTGGGGCTGGCGATGACGGCGACCGGATTGCGGCCGACCGGTATCTCGCGATCGATGCGGACGTTGACCGCATCGAGAACGGTCACCGTGCCACTGTCACCATTGGTGATGTAGGCATATTCGCGATAATTGGGAGGGTATTGCGGGAAATCCTGGTTGCGGCAGGCGGTCGAGGCCGCCAGCACGCACAGGAGCGGAGAAAGGAAAAGCTTGGAAGGGGATTTGGGGCCTCGGACCCTGGCTTGAAAAACAGGAACGCCGCGAGGGTGGGGCACTTCGAACTTGTTCTTCGTGCACGCGGCCATCTGCTCAGTCCGCAGCTGCGGCTACTTGAATGCCCCGCGGAAGGTGCCGGGCGACCACGGGAGCAATCTGCTCGATCTCATCCATCATGCGCACGAACTGATCGGGATAAATGGACTGCGGCCCGTCGCTCAAGGCCTTCTCCGGATGATTGTGCACTTCGACCAGAATTCCGTCGCACCCTGTTGCAACGGCCGCCCGCGCCATGGGCAGCACGCTGTCGCGCTTACCGGTGCCGTGGCTGGGGTCGACGAGAATGGGCAGGTGGCTGAGCCGCTGCACTGCGGGAACAATGCTCAGATCGAGCGTGTTGCGGGTGTGATCGGCAAAGGTGCGAACTCCGCGCTCGCACAAAATGACCTGGTAGTTGCCCTCGCTCATGATGTACTCGGCCGACATGAGGAATTCGTCCAGCGTTGCCGAGAGCCCGCGCTTGAGCAGCACCGGCTTACGCAGCTTGCCGGCCTTCTTGAGCAGCGAAAAATTCTGCATGTTGCGCGCGCCGATCTGAATCACGTCTGCCCATTCGGCCACCAACTCAAGCGTCTCGCTGTCGATGGCTTCGGTGATGATGCGCAATCCGTAGCGCTCGCGGATCTCCGCCATGATGCCCAGGGCTTCCAGGCCCAGGCCTTGAAACGCATAGGGCGAGGTGCGGGGCTTGTATGCGCCACCGCGAAAAAACTGCGCTCCGGCGGAGGCAACTTGCTCAGCAATCTCAAATGCCTGCTCGCGGCTCTCAACAGAACATGGGCCAGCGACAATCGCCAGATCTCTGCCACCGATCGAGGCGTTGGTACCGGGAAACTGAATGACGGTGTCTTCTTCTTTGACATCGCGGCTGGCCAGCTTGTAGGGCTTGGTGACGCGGATGACTTCAGCGACGCCGGAGAGGTCTTCAATGCTGCCGCGTTCCACTTCACCCTGGTTCCCGGTGATGCCGATGGCGGTGCGCTGTGCGCCGGGAAGCGGATGGGCGCGGAAGCCCAACTGCTCAATGTACTCGCAGACCGCCTGGATTTGCTCCGGCGTAGCCTGCGCTTTCATGACCACTAACATGACTTACCCCTCAAATCATAAGTCTATCGTTTGCCGGAGCCGAGAGCAATTCTTCGTCGTGTCTGACTTCACCGCGATCCTTGATCTGCGCCCCAGGGAACTTGAATTCCCCGGGGGAAGGCAAGAAAGCCACGTTGAGAGAGCGGTTCTTCTGCCGTTCCGGGAAATAAGCGGGCTATCTGCGAGCCAAAGCCAATGCCATGATGGGTTTATCGAAAAAATGTTGAAGCGCGCTCATTTTCGATTTTCGATCCAAATAGGAACCACTTGCTGACAACTCTGCGAAATGTGCGCTACCGAATGTCCGCCATTTTGCGAAAACCCTATTGCACAGCCCCACTCACTTCAGGGAACGCGGTAGCCATGAGCGAAGTCTTTATCGCTTAACGATACAGTCAGGAAGGTGATTAGGAGCCTCGCCCACAAGGAGCTGGAAAAGTTCTTCCATGCCCGGTTCATTGGCAGAAGTTCAAGCCCAACACGCCAACCGGCTGCGGATTCAACTGGCGTTGCCCGACAACGCCCGTAGGCCGGGGGATATGAACGCTCCCGGATGGAAGCTCCACGCCTTGCACGCGAACCGGAAAGGTCACTGGGCGGTCATGGTCAGTCGAAATTGGCGGCTCACCATCCGTTTCGAGGGCGAGGACGCGATTTTGGTCGATTACCAGGACTATCACTGAGACAGGAGAGCGATATGAGTATGCACAATCCCCCGCATCCCGGTGAGGTCATAGAGGAGTACCTCGGGGAGATAAGCGTATCGGCGGCGGCAAAGCGTCTGGGCGTAGGCCGGGTCACCTTGTCGCGCGTCCTGAACGGAAAGGCCGCCGTGTCGCCGGAGATGGCTGTGCGGCTCACACGCGCATTCGGCACGTCCACGCTCGAGGTTTGGGTAGGCATGCAGGCTCAGTACGACCTCTGGCAGATTGAGAAGCACAAGCGAATCCGAGTTGATCTGCCCCCGCATTTGCAGCACTCCTGAAGTGGTGTCCTCCGGCGACCGCCCCCCCCCGTACTGCCATGTCGGTTTTTGCTGATTTCCATAGCTTTTGAGTGTTGTCCATAGGCGTGAACGGCAAACACCCCGCTTTGCGCAGCGGTCCGGCACTCTGTTTGTTTTGGTGCCTCCATTCACGCAGCGCCACGTCTCCCTCTCGATGCTGCGCAGTCTGATCTCTTTTTGCTTAAGCCATCGGCTAAAGCATGCAGCGAGAAAAACCTGTCGATGACTCGATACCAGACTGTATCCTTGCTCACTCATCGATTTTGCTGTAGGTGGCAGTGAAAAATGGGGCCATTTTGGCAGGATTGTGGCGGTGCTTCCGCTGGCAGCAAGCATTTCCGGCATTTCCCCGCGCAGCAGGGCGGACGATTCGCATTTGGGCTTTTCCTTGCGGCGGTAGCTCGCGTAGGGTCAAATCGTCTGCGCGCCAACCGGCCAGCCTGATGATGTTTCCGCTGCCATCAATCAGTGGCAGAGTGGTCCTGGTGGTCCGCCATTTTGGCCCCTTCGCGCACTGCCACCATATTTTGAAAACGAACTGAGATGTGCTGCGATCGGGCATTCCGGCGGTTGCGATAAAACCACCTGGTTCTCGATGATGCACTTCCTGGTGAACTCCTTCCCCCGACTGTGCGGGCTAGTTGAAGGAGTTCAGAAGGTGTCTGTATGGTGTCAAGATTTCACAAGGAAAAGAGCAGTTGCCGCAGCGTTACGCTTGCCTGGCCTTCCGTCTTTCTGCCTGACGCTTTGTCGCGCAGATACCCCATCGACCATTCCAGCAAGATCGGCTGATTCAGTGGTTCTGACTAAAAACCGTCCAAGTCTTTCGTCGTAATCTACTCAAAATCCGCAAAGTCACTCGTTTGTGGGCACACACCAATCGGCACGACCGTTTGGTTGTCACACGCCTGCTGGTTGCTGGAAGGCTTCACCCGGTCCTTGACAAGCTTACAGAGAATATCGCTTTGCAAAAGGCTTTGTTTCATTGCCATTTGATGCTGGACTTGACGGCTTGGACGATCGGCATGCCGTTGGCCATGGCCATTGCCTTTTGGCTAGTGGCCTGTGTCCTACCCTGAACTCCGCTCTTCATCCAATAGGGCATGCTGCCGTGGAGCCGTCCACCCATGGAGAGGGAGGAAGCCAGGCTTTCAAACTCCATGCGCGCTTCCAGTGCGTTGCTGCGCGCAAATGACTGACTGCGGATAGAAATAGAGCGGAGGGTGGGCCCGAGCTGACAAGAAGCCTGGCGAATCGCGGAGTCAATCTGGGCCGAAGCAGACTCGAGCAGAAGGTCGCCGCCCGAGGCTGGGCCGTGTGCTCGGCCGGCCGGAACTTCGAAGAGGGCAGAGCCCAACAGCGCCAGCGCGCCAATCACAAACAATCCGAACGTGAACCTCAACAGGGTGCGCATACTGTTTCCTCACTGGCTTGGCAGGTGAGGCCGAAGCGGCCTTGGCAAAAGGGGCCCAGTTTACGCAAGAAAGGGAATTAGTCGTCGAGTTCGTCGGCAACCGCGTCGCCTACCTTGGCAGCGACGATGGCCGGAGCAACAACCATTCCGATAAAGCTAAGAGCAATCAAGAGGTCATGCATGTCTGAATCTCCTGGTGCGGATCAGCGGTAACTGTCCACATCTGGATGATCAGCTTCCTTGAAAGAAACTGAAATCCCACAAAGACGGTGCCCCGCCCGGAACTGGTGCTATGCCAATACCACCTTGGTGTTAGGTATCTTGAGCGTTACGGGGAGTGAAGGCTCGCGGCGGGGGTGTGAGTCCAGAGGTCAATAAGGCAATAAGTTATTTATTTTATGGCACTTATTCGTTATCGCTTATTGCGTCGGTTGCGCTCGGCGGTGCGCTTCAGGGAGCGCCATTTCAGGCCCAGGAAGGCCAGATAGGAGAGCTGCACGACCCAGGCAACGGTGTAAGCCGCAACGGTGAACTGATGATCGAGAACGGCACGCGGGTCCATGATGAGAATTCCTCCGGTTTTCGAGCCTGTTGGCTGCCTAGGACAAAGCGGTGAGAGCTTCATGCGCCTCTTGCTCGGCGATCTCTTGTTGCTGCCGCTCTACGTGGTAGCGCAAAACCAGGATCAGGATGCCCCATGCCAGCCAGGCCACCATGTTCCACAGCAATACCCTAACCATTGCCGGATCCATGCCTGCGTCCGAAGCTCCACCGAAGACAGGCGCGGGGTGCTGGGTGCGCCACCAGCGGTTGGACATATAAACAATAGGAACGTCCATCGCGCCGAAGATGGCCAGCACGGCAGCCAAGGTCTGCACCTGCGGCCCGGCGGCAAAGCGCCGCAGCAGCAGGTAGCTGACATAGATCAGCCACAGCAGCAGGGTTGTGGTCAGGCGCGCATCCCAGGTCCACCAGATACCCCAGGCGCGTCGTGCCCAAATGGGACCGGTCAGAAGGACTACGGTGCAGAACACGACGCCGACTTCAGCCCCGGACAACGCCCAGGCGTCAGAAATCTGCGCCCATACGGGATTTCCACGGCGAAAGGCAAGGTAGCCAATGGAGCCGGCCAGGGAGATGGCGAAGAACAGGAAGGCCACCGACGCCGAGGGCACGTGGTAGAAGATGATGCGGAAGATCTCACCCTGCATGGCGTCCAGAGGCGCAACATAGATGGCCTGGTAATACGCCCAGATCATGAGGGGTACGACGATGACGAACGCGTAGAAAACGAGGGCGAGCTTTTTCATGAGAACCCTGATTTCAGTATACGGCGGAGGGTTTGGCCCAGTCTCCATCGAGAGGTGGATGGTAGTCGGTCCAGCCATTTCCATCGGCCCTCGCGAGTCCGTGACCGATCAAGAATCTTCGAGCCCTGGCAAATAACGCCATACAGCACAAAATGCCCTGCGCGTAGTTGAGGAAGCGCCTGGAGGATCCCGCCCAAGCTTGAAAAGGCTGCTGCCCGAGTAGCGTTGGGACGACTGGGAGCGCTCAAGGGCGGGAAGGCGCATTCTCAGGCTCGTACCGGCGAGCGAGAGCGTCAGAGCAAAGCAGGTGGCCAATGCAAGATGGAAACCATTGCGCCATGATTCTCCTGGGTGCGGCTGCTGCGTGCAGTGGGCATGTGCAGTGGGCGTGTTTCTCATCGAGCCAAACAAGATAGAACGTATCGTCCACAATCAATCCAGCAACTCTCCATGATTCTGCGCCTACTTGGAACTGCCAAGGTCGGGGTTTCAGGTGCAGAGAAGCGAAAACCGGGTTAAGTGGCGCTTGAATCGTGGCCAGAACGAATAGCCAAACGGCATATGGCCTTCTAAGATGACGTCCGGGTTCTTCCGGCTGGCGGACGCACACCTGCTTGGTTGAGGAACCCAAAGGCTGGCCGTCCAATAACCTACTGAATAACAGTTTGCGCGGTGACCTCGGGAACCAGCACGAGCATGTCATAGCCAAAGATCAGCCGCTCCAGTTCGCGATCTGCGTGGTTAAAGCTGGCAAACTTGCTACGCAGTGGACGGAGATCGAAAATTGTCCATCCTCC
>DATDLS010000101.1:0-9517 GCA_036519195.1 Occallatibacter sp.
GCTCAGCCAAGAAGCTCATCGTGGCGGGGTGTCTGGTGGAGCGCTACCGCGACGAGATCATGAAGTCGATCCCCGAGGTGGATGCGGTGGTTGGCACGGGCGAGCTGGAGTCGATTCTGGCTGCCGCCGGGTTGAGCATGCCCGCATCCGTGGGTCCTGTATCGCCGTTCAACATCATCACCAGCGTTCATGCGGCGGAGACGCGGCCAGGGCAGGAATCAGAAGCAGGCACGCACAGGCACGAGACCGCCTTCAGACCCGAGGGCGACCTGCGCGAAAGTCAGGGCCGCTTCACCCGCGAAGACTGGCAAGGCGCAACGCACCTGCTGCCCACCTATCTTTATGACGAGTCCACGCCGCGCTTCCTCACTACGCCAAGGTCTTCGGCTTACATAAAAATCGCCGAAGGCTGCGACCACCCCTGCACCTTCTGCGTGATCCCCAACCTGCGGGGCAAATTCCGGTCGCGACGCTTTGAGTCAGTGGTTCGAGAAGCTCAATCGCTGGTGGCCCGTGGCGTCGAGGAGATTACCCTCATTGGCCAGGACACTACCTGCTACGGCGAAGACCTTGGCATCAAAGACGGCCTGGCCGCTCTGCTGGACACCCTGGCCCACATTCCGGGCGTTCGCTGGCTGCGCTTTCTCTACGCATATCCAAACCGTATCACCGCCACGCTGCTGGAGACGATCGCCCGGCACGAGAACATCTGCAAGTACCTCGACGTTCCCTTGCAGCACGCCTCGCCGGCAGTTTTGAAGACGATGAAGCGCGGCGCGGGTGCGGATATCTTTCTGAAAACACTGGAGAAGGTGCGGGCCGCTGTCCCGGGCATTGCGCTGCGCACCAGCTTCATCGTCGGCTTCCCTGGGGAGACGGTTCAAGACGTGGAGATTCTGGAAGAGTTTATTGCCGCGGCCAAGTTTGATTGGCTGGGTGTTTTCGGTTACTCCGACGAAGAAGGTTCAGGCGCATTTTCCTTCAATGAGAAAGTGCCCAAGCGGACCATTGAGGCCCGCAAGCGCCGCCTGATGAAGCTGCAACAAACAATCAGTAAACAGGCCAAACAGCAATGGGTGGGTCGGCAATTGGTCTTGCTGGCTGAGGGCGAAAGCGAAGAGACACCGCTGTTGTGGGAGGGCCGCACCCAGTTCCACGCGCCGGAGATCGACGGCAAGGTCTATATCAACGACTTCACCGAGTTGGGCGCCGAAGTCACTACGTTGGAGCCGGGCCGCTTTTATAAAGCGGAAATTACCGAAGCCCACGAGTATGACGTCGTGGCACGCGTCCTTTCCGGACCACTTTAAGAATCAAGACGGACCGCAGGATTCGTACCAGAGGAAAGCGGGCTCTGAAGCAAGTGGTCCAGTCCTCTACAGCCGCCTTCTTTAGAGGAGTATGCCAGGCGTCGCATCGATCGCGAACGGGTTGGATTGGAAGATGTCGAAGCATCGACCGCGCGCCGGTAGGCTTGGCTTCTAGGTTCCTTGCCCGCCAGGCCGGCATGTACGGCCACCTCTCCGCGCATCCGGATTTCCACCTGGGCCTCTGATCTGGTCCAGCGGTGTGGCCGTCGTGGTGAGAAAATCAGAATAAGGCGTTTTGCCGACACAAGAATCCCATGGCTCCCAAGAAAAAATCCGCCAAACTCCTGCGCTGCCCCACCTGCGGTGAACTTGTAGTCTTCAGCAGCGAAGACTTCCCTTTCTGCACCGACCGCTGCCGCAAGATCGACCTGGGCAAGTGGGCCTCGGGCGTCTACAAAATCAGTTCGCCCGTACTTGACCCAGAGGTACTTGAAGACCTGGGCGCCTTTGGGGGCGGACACTCGAAGAGCGGCGACTCGCATGACGATTAGCTCGCACAGGGCAACTGCGCCCGGACAAGACCAGACCGGTGGTGAGAGCAGTACGACCTACTGGGCGTGGGTCGTAGCCACTTTCTTCGGGGCTGGCCTGGGAAAACCCGGACCCGGGACCTGGGGTTCGGTAGCTGCCGTCCTGGTGTGGGCTGCCTATGTCAGGCTCGCCCATCCGACCCCGCACGCGCTGCTGATCGCTCTGATCGTGGGCGTCGTGCTCTCCATCGGCGTTGGCGTGCCTGCTTCGACCGTCGTCGCCCGCCAAGCCGGCCGCGAAGACCCGCAGATGGTCGTGATCGACGAAGTTGCCGGCCAGTGGATCGCCCTGCTCTTCAGTCCCTTTGACTGGAAGCATGGCCTCATCGCCCTCATCCTTTTTCGTGTCTTCGACGTGACCAAGCCATTTCCGGCCCGACAACTTGAAAACCTTCCCGAAGGATGGGGAATCGTATTCGATGATGTGGCCGCCGGGCTGTATGCTTTGGGTGTAGCCTCGTTACTACGGATCTGGATCTGACTATGCCTCGTGCCCGCGCACAATCCGCCGCTGAAGTTCAACCCGAACCGCGCATCGACGACATCGTGCCGGCAGCCGCAATGCCCCTGGGCGAAGTTGAGCTGATCGGCGCGCATCTTGGCCCGCTGGCCTTCGGACCGCCAGCTGTGCTGGTCGACGGGCAATCGGCCCACGTACTCCTCAGCCGCGCGGAAAGACTCGCCATCCGCGTGCCGGAAGAAGCCACTACCGGGCTGATTGAAGTCAGAAGCCCCTCCGGCGCCAGCAACACCCTGCCATTGCGCGTGGCCCGTGAGCTTTCCACCGGGCTGCACCCGGTGACCAGCCCCGCCGTCAGCCGCTCCGGCATGATTTATGCCACCATCTCCGGCCCGCGCGGCAAGCTGACGCCGGTTTCGATTGTCCGCATCAGCCCCGATGGCCGCGGCACGCCCTTCGTAACCGGCATCCTGAACGCCACAGGACTGGCTTTCAATCCCGAAGGTGACCTGTTCGTGACCTCGCGCGCCGAGGGCAACGTGTACCGAATCGACGGTTCCGGCGAGTCCACGGTCTATGCCGAAGGTATGGGCGTAGCCACCGGCGCGGCCTTCGACCGCGAAGGCAACCTGTTCGTGGGCGACCGCAGCGGGACTATTTTTAAGATCGACCCACAGCGGCGGATTTTCGTCTACGCCACGCTGGAGCCCTCCGTTGCAGCCTACCACCTGGCCGTCAATGCAGAGGGAGTGTTGTTTGTGACCGCGCCAGCGCTGAACTCCAACGACGCCATCTGGGCCATTGACACACACGGGCAATCCAGCGTCTGGTATCGCGGGCTGGGCCGTCCGCAGGGCCTGGCGCTCTCCAAAGACGGAGACGTCTACGTTACCAGTTGCCTGCGCGGGCACCGCGGCCTGGTCCGAATCACCCCGGCTGGAGTAGCTTCGCTCGTGGTTGCCGGCCCCAATCTGGTCGGAGTAGCGTTCTCCCCGCTCGGCACCACGATCCTCGCCACCACGGAGGCCGTATTCGACGTGGACCTGGGTGTGGAAGGCATGACCTTCGGGTAAAAGTAGCGAACGACGGACGGCTAAGAGCGCGCACGCCCGTGCCCTGCGACTGGTGACCCTTAACGCTGTCAAGCGTTCGCTGTAATCTGTTAACTGATTATGAAATCCGAAATCATCGCCGTCGGCTCTGAGATGCTCACCCCTTACCGCCAGGACACCAACTCCCTCTACCTGACGGAAAAGCTCAACGGCATCGGTGTCACCGTCGCCTTCAAAACCATTGTCGGCGACCGCAAGAAAGATCTGGTCAATTCCATCCGCACGGCACTCGGACGGGTCGACATTCTCGTCCTCATGGGCGGCCTCGGCCCCACCGAAGACGACCGCACCCGCGAGGCCG
The DNA here is from genome assembly GCA_036519195.1 of Occallatibacter sp. GTDB lineage: Bacteria > Acidobacteriota > Terriglobia > Terriglobales > Acidobacteriaceae > Telmatobacter. Next base: position 3,774 of record DATDLS010000101.1, read on the forward strand.
TTTCCGACGCACTCTCGCTGAAGATCCGCCGCGAAGGCACGCTGGTGGCCGCTCTGGCCGCCCGCGCCGCACAATGGCGCATTCCCCTGCCCTCCAACAACCTCAAGCAAGCTGACGTGCTGGACGGCGCCGTCGTCCTCACCAACCCCAACGGATCCGCTCCCGGCCAATGGATCGACACCACCTTCGAGGACCATCGCAAGCTCATCATGCTGGTCCCGGGACCGCCCTCGGAGTGCAAGCCGCTATTCGACGAGGAGTGCCTGCCGCGGCTGCGCGAAATTGTGCCGCCCCGCTTCATCGCCAAGCGCACGCTGCGCGCTGCCATGATCCCGGAGTCCCAGGCTGACAAGCTGCTGGCCCCCGTCTATACGACATACACGGACGTTGAAACCACCATCCTGGCCCATGCCGGAGACATCCAGCTCACCCTGCTCTGCTCCAAATCCAACCCTGAGGTGGCGCAGCGGCGCGTTGACGAGCTCGCCGGCAAGCTGGAAGAACTGCTGGAAGACTGGCTCTACTCCTCCGGAGGCGATACCAGCGACTCTCTGGCCCAAATCGTTCTTTACTATCTCGGCCTGCGCCAGTCCACTCTGGCCGTGGCCGAAAGCTGCACCGGCGGCATGATCGCCGAACGCATCACCCAGGTCTCCGGCGCTTCGCGGTCGTTTCTCGGCGGCGCGGTGGTTTACTCCGATACCCTGAAACACGCCTTCGCCGGCGTCCCTCCCCAGATGATCGCCGAGCACGGCGCGGTCTCCGAACAGGTAGCCAGAGCGTTAGCAAATGGTATCCGTCTGCGCACTGGCGCAACCTTAGGATTGGGCGTAACCGGCGTCGCCGGCCCTACTGGCGGAACGGATGAAAAGCCTGTCGGGCTGGTCTACATCGCCCTTTCGAGCGCGGAAGACACAGAGGTCGTCGAAAAACACTTCCGCGGCGACCGCCTCAGGGTCAGAGAGTGGACCACGCAGCAAGCGCTCGATTTGATACGACGGCTATTGAGGTAGATCGCAGGCAGCTTCAGTCCTTGAAGATAACCGAGACAAGCCATTTCGCCCGGAGAGGACAAGCGCAGGCGAGCGGCACTCCTTTTGCTTCTTAGGCGCCCACCGAAACGGTTCCAAGGTACAGGCTGGAGGGCAATGGGAAATGCCTGTTTCGCGCTTCGATCCCCGAGTGACTGCGCAATGCTGAGATAGAGTTTCAAGGATCATGGAATGCTTGGCGAGGCGTTAGGAAAAGAAATGCACCCGTACAAGGTGCGCTGATCTGGCGGTCGGCGGACGCGGGTCCACCCGGATCCACCATACCCCCAACAGGAGAATCCCTTATCCCTGCCACCGCCCTCCCCGGTCCATAGAGCTCAGACACGCTCCGACCAAGCGCCCGCGGTGTAGTGTACGCGGGTCTCCGGCACCGGATATGATCGTCACCATGGTCTTCGCAAAACGCCTGCGCGAGGGAGTCGTCAACGGACAAATTACGTTCAGCATTCGCATCTGGACGAGTCCGCATGTGAAGGTCGGGAATCGCTACAGCATGGGCGAAGGCCAGATAGAGATCGAGTCCATCATGCCGATCGGCCTCCCGGACATCACTCCGGAGCTGGCGCGCGAGTCAGGCTTCCACGGCGTGATCGATTTGCTCAAAGTGGCCAAGCATGGCAAAGGCGACAACGTCTACCTGATTCGCTTTCACTACATCGCTCCCGGCCGCAAGCGCAGGCTTGCCAAGGCCACGGCTGAGTTCGTCACTGACGCGGGCGGTCGCGCCAGCAAGCCCGGAAACACTGTTTCGAGCAAATGAATCGGCTGTGCGCGATGCGCGGACGATGGCGCGCTTTCGTTTCGGACAATGATCTCTCTCCGGCGTTGTAGTATTCAGTGACAGGAGATCCCATGCCCCGAAAGCCCCTGCTTTCCCTTGCAGCCGCCTGTGCCTTGTGTACCTTTAGGCTTCATGCCCAACAGCCTGCGCCACAGCCGCTCGAGGCCATGCCTTACTCGCCCTCGCTCGATGTAAACAGTCTCGACCGATCGGTCGACCCGTGCGTGAACTTCTACAAGTTCAGCTGTGGCGGATGGCAGACCCACAATCCAATCCCCGCGGACCAAGCCTCGTGGAGCGTTTACGCTAAGCTGGCCAATGATAACCAGCAATTCTTGTGGAGCATTCTGGTGGACGACGCCAAGGCACAGAATCGAACGGCGGTGCAGCAGAAAGTAGGAGACTACTTCGAAGCCTGCATGAACACCGATGCCATTGACGCGCTGCGTGACACGCCGATTGCGCCGGAGCTGAAAAGCATTGACGGACTGAAGACGCGCGCAGAGATTATTGCCGCGCTCACCCGCCTGCACCATGAGTTCGCGGGCAGCTTTTTCTTCGGCTCAAGCACGGGGCAGGACGCGATTGACTCCTCGCTCATGATTGTGGAGCTGGGAGCGGGCGGCCTGGGGCTGCCGGATCGCGATTACTACACCAAGACGGATGAGAAGAGCGTGAAGATTCGCGAGCAGTATGCGGCATACATTCTCAAACTGCTTACGCTTTCCGGCGAGAGCCCGGAGCAGGCCAAAGCAGATGCCGAGGCAACGCTGAAGATTGAGACCGCGCTGGCAAAAGCCTCGCTGACGCGCGTCGAGCGGCGCGACCCGCATAAAACGTACCACATGGAGAGCGTTGGGGAGCTGGCCAAGCTTACCCCGTCGATCGACTGGCCGATGTATTTCAAGGTGCAGGGCGCGCCGGGCGTGGAGAAGCTCAACGTGTCGCAGCCGGAGTTCATGAAAGCCGTCGAAGCGGAGCTGACCACCGAAGACGTGGCCGCACTGCGCGCTTATCTGCGCTTCCATCTGCTCACGGCGGCGTCGGGATCGTTGGCGCATCCGTTTGAACAGGCCAACTTCGACTTCTTCGCCAAGACACTACGCGGCATTCCGGCGATGCCGCCGCGGTGGAAGACGTGCACGCGCGCGGTGGATCGCAGCCTCGGCGAGGCCCTGGGGCAGGAGTTTGTACGGCGCACGTTTTCCGCCGACACCAAGGCCAAGACGCAGTTGCTGACCGAGCAGATTGAGACCGCCATGCAGCATGAGATTGAGAATCTTGACTGGATGAGCCCGGCGACCAAAGCTGAGGCGCTGCGCAAACTGCACGCGATTCGCAACAAGATCGGCTATCCGGAAAAGTGGCGCGACTACTCCGCGCTTGAGGTGAAGCGGGATGATTATTTCGGCAACGTGCAACGCTCGTATCGGTTTGAAGATGCGCGCCGCTGGCACAAGCTGGGCAAGCCGGTGGATCGCGATGAGTGGGGTATGACACCGCCGACGGTGAACGCATATTTCAGCCCGCAGATGAACGACATCAACTTTCCCGCCGGCGTTTTGCAGCCGCCTCTCTACGATCCGAAGGAAGACGACGCGCCGAATTACGGCAATACCGGCGCGACGATTGGCCACGAGCTGACACATGCGTTTGACGATGAAGGGCGGCAGTTCGATGCCCAGGGAAACCTGCGCGACTGGTGGACCTCGGACGATGCGAAGGGCTTTGAAGACCGCATCAACTGCGTTCGTGACCAGTATGCCGGCTACCTGATCGTCGATGACATTCACATCAACTCGAAGCTGACCAGCGGTGAGGACGTGGCCGACATTGGCGGAACGTTGCTGGCTTACATTGCATGGAAGAAGCAGACAGAAGGGCAGACGCTGGCCCCGGCCGACGGGTTCACGCCCGATCAGCGCTTCTTTGTGGGCATGGCACAATGGGCTTGTGAAAATGACCGCGCTGAGAACCTGCGCGTCAACGCAATTACCAATCCCCATTCGCCGGGATTCGCGCGTATCAACGGGGTGGTTTCGAATATGCCGGAGTTCCAGAAGGCCTTCAGCTGCAAAGCCGGCCAGCCGATGGTGCATACGCCTACATGCAGGGTTTGGTAGGCGGAGTTCATCGAAGGCAGCGAAGGCCGAAATCTCGGCGACGAGATTTCGGCCTTCCTGTATTCGGTCCGCGTTCTCTTGCTCCCCGGTTCCTCCCCGGCTCTCAGGCGTGTTGCGCTTTTTCAATCAGGGCGATCACCTTGCTCCATTCCACTGGCCCTTCATGCATGGCGTAGACCTTGTTCACGGTGAGGTTTTCACGCTTCACTGCCTGCGCAACCTCCCACATCAATTCGGGATCGTAGAGGCTTCCATCCGGGTTCAACGCGAGCGTATCACTGGCGTAAAGCAGATGATGGCTGGGAAAGTAAACCATGTATTGGCGCTCAGTAGAGGCGCCGCGCAAGGGATAGAGCTCCATCCGGTTGGCGCCGCTCCCCACTTCTTTCTTGCCGCTAACAATGGTCCACAGGGGCTTGACTCGCTTTTCCGCGTTCTCCAGCGCATCGGGATCGAGCGTATGCGGGGCGCTTACCATTTTGTCCAGCAAGGGCCGATTCAAATCAAGGATGTAAACGGGGAGACGCTCGGCAACAGCCACGCGCACCCCGCCGGTATGCGGCCACGAGTCAGAGGTTGAGAGCACGGCCGTGATCGGCTGGCCGGGGTAGCGCTTCCTTGCTTCCTCGATCACGCCCTTGGTGTACACGCCCGAGATGGGCGCCTCAAGAATCACGACGCCGTCGGGCTCTTTGACGATGGTTGAATTCCACGATCCCGGAAACAGATCGATGCCTGGTGCGAGCGCAGTATCGGTCTTAACGCGAAAGGCGCGGTTCCATCCCGGCAGCGCGGTGCTTTGCTGCGCGGCTTTGGCGTCGATGGCAAACGCCGCGCTGTCGAGGGCAATGTTGAATTCGACGTTGAGCGCCTGCTCGGAACTCCACAACAGGCCATTGCGTTCTTCAACGAGGTTGGTGGGGAAACTAATTCCCTGCACGAGTTTGAAATTGTCGAAGTAGATGCGTTGCTGAACGTCTCCCCAGAAGTACCAGAAGTCGTGAAACTCCTGCGTTGTTTCTAATGCATCAGGGAGATGATTGAACGGATTGAGAAGCACGCGAACTGGTAGATGGTTCCATGTGAATGCCACGACAGAATGAGGGCTTCCGCGCAGGGTTTCAGGATCAGCATAATGCAGATCGGATGCGGCGGATGCGGTGAGCAGAACGCGCGCCGGACCAAGGTCGATACTCTGGCGAGCGGCATCCAGATCGCTGAGTCCGCAGGGCGAATCACCGGTCTTGGAGTGGTACACGCCGCCTTCCGGCCCTACGATCAGCGTGGACTCGGAGTCAGGCTGGTTGAGGTCATTCTCAGGCCAGGTGAGTTTGGCGTTGCTAAGCATGCGCTTGTCGGTCAGATCGAGCGTGGTTTGGTCGCGTTCATACGAGGTGATGAACGGCGCCTGGCGATAGGACTGCTCGGCGAGCAGCGTGTGACTCACCGTCTGCTTGCGCAGGTTGGTGATTTTTTCAAGCTTGTCTCGGCCACCCATCGCGTCCATGGCCACGCCTACGCATTGTTGCGCGGTTAACTGCGCACACCCCGGAGCTTGGCCGACTTGGCCCTCGCCCCTGGCCTGCACGGCGAGGCATGATCCGGCGATGAACAAAATAACAACAGGGAAATTTCGCATTCAATTGCCCCCTGATTTTTTGACTTTCAAGCTCGGAAACCGTTAGGAGTCTGAAAACAGGTTCTTCCGCTAAAACAACCCTGATGCCTGGCTGATGGGCCTCGTTACTGCTCGAGGACAACCTGATCGCCTTCTGAAAGGCCGCTGAC
>DATDLS010000102.1:0-3396 GCA_036519195.1 Occallatibacter sp.
AGAGACAAACCTTCCTCGATTTGGATCCGGTCCCAGAGTTCGCGATTCTGTGCCTCGAGCAAAACAAGATCGCCGGCGGCATCATGACGCGCATCGCGGCGCGCATCGTGGAGGAGCATAAGTGCCAGCAGCCCAGTTAACTCTCGTGGAGGCTGCGGCTGCATTAGATTCCGGATCAACCGTGCAAGGCGGATTGCTTCGGCGCACAGATCGATCCTCTGCAGAGCATCGCCCCGAGTGGCAGCGTAGCCTTCGTTGAAGACCAGATAGACAACGGTCAACACTGAAGCCAGGCGGGCGGACATGTCCTTCAGATCCGGAACGATATAGGGGATGCGCGCGACGCGGATCTTTTGCTTGGCTCGCACCAGCCGCTGCGCCATCGTGGCAGGTGGCACGAGAAATGCTCGCGCAATTTCGTCGGCTTCAAACCCGCATAAGGTGTGAAGGGTCAGCGTCACTTGTGATTCCAGCGATAGAGCGGGGTGACAACAGGTGAAGATCAGGCGGAGCCTCTCGTCCGGGATGTCGTCCGGGGTATAATCTGGCGTCTCAACAGTTCGAAGCAAACCGGAGGTAACGAAGGACTCAAGTTTTTCGGAGTACCGCTCTTGCCGGCGAATGCGATCGATGGCTTTATGCCGAGCCGTTTGGATTAGCCAGGCTTCGGGAATATCGGGAACACCGGAGCTACTCCACTGATCAAGTGCAGCCGTGAATGCCTCTTGGGTGCACTCCTCGGCCATGTCGAAGTCGCCGACGAGTTTAATCAGTATCGCTACAATCCTGCCCCAATGGGAGCGGTAGGCGGCTTCGACAGCACTCGAAACATCCGGTAGCATGGCCAATCATAAGATTTTCACGTAGGATTGTCGATTTGGCCGGTTGCCGTTCGACTCAACTGAATGAGGATTTCAAATGCAATACATGTTTTTGATTTATCTGGATGAAAAATCGCTGAGCGAGGCGGAGTTAGCCCAGTGCTATGCCGAGTCTGCTGGATATGCCAGAGAACTCCAAGCGAACGGGAAACGGGTGCTGGCCGCGCCATTGCATCCGACCCAGACAGCCACTAGTCTGCGAACGCGTGAGGGCAAGCGTGTCGTAACCGACGGCCCGTTCGCTGAAACCAGGGAACAGTTGGGAGGCTTATTCCTGGTGGACGCGAAGAATCTCGACGAAGCCATCGAAATTGCAGAAAAGATTCCGGCGGGTCGATGGGGCACGATTGAGATACGACCGGTCCTCGAAGTTCCCGGCCTTCCTCAAAATTAAATGAACTTGGAATGTCGATTGACTCCTGCGCCGTTCGACTTAATAGCAGAACGGAAATAAGAGCGACGTCGCCCTCAGCTTTAGGGGCACATTTGTTGACTCGGCTGGAGCAGTCGTTCGCAATGCCAAGCGCGATCGCCAGTTACAAGCACCCATGGCGCTTTGAGCCAGAGTGTGGCTGTGGCGGCGCATGTTACGCAACAGCACGCATTGCAAAGAAGTGAACAAAGGACCGCTGCTGAATCTTTCGGAGGCATCTATGAGAGTTTCTCAACCAGTTCTGGGTTCTGTGTCCCTATTGATCATGCTGACAGTGACGGCAATGGCATTGCGCCTCAACGCGCAGGTCGAAACCGGGCAAATAGCCGGCACGGTGATGGATCAAACGGGCGCTGCGGTGCCCAACGCAGCTGTCACTATCAAGGATCTCAGCACCAACACCGTGCGGAGCACCGTATCTTCGGAGTCCGGCGCCTATGTCGTGCCCGGCCTCGAGCCGGCCATTTATCAGGTAAGGGTGATCTCCAGCAGCTTCAAACCCTTTGTTGCCAAGGCCGAAGTGACCGTTGGCGGTCACGTGACTCTTGACGCCAAGCTCTCGGTCAGCGCGACTACCACAGAGGTGCAAGTGGTTGGCGAGGGCGGCGCGCAGGTCAACACCCAGACCCAGGAGATGTCACAGGTCGTCGATACACAGCAGCTTGCCGAACTCCCCAGCCTCACTCGCAACCCCTACGATTTCATCGCTCTCGCCGGAAATGTCTCTGGGGGCGACAATAGCACGAACAGCGGCGCAAGCGCGATCGACCAAACGGGCAGCGGACAGAACCAGGAAAATCGCGGCGTGGGCTATTCAATCAACGGCCAGCGCGAATCCGGTACCGAAATCCTCCTCGACGGGGTGGAGAATATTTCCATATTCTCTCAGGCCATCGGCGAAGACGTTCCCCTGGACGGCACCCAGGAATTCAGCGTTATCACCAGTAACTATTCGGCGGAGTACGGCCGCGCCTCCGGCGGCGTCATCAACGTCACCACCAAGGCCGGCACCAACAACTTCCATGGATCCGCCTGGGAATTCAATCGCCTCTCCGCGTATACCGCCAATACCTACGGCAACGACGCGGCCAACGCGGCATATCTCGCGAGCGGCGAGACCGGGCCTCTGCCCGACCCGAAAGGCACTTATACCCGCAACCAATTTGGATATGCAGCCGGCGGCCCCATCAAGAAGGACAAGATTTTCATCTTTGAGAGCACGGAGTGGACGCGCGTGCGCAGCGCCGCCACCGAAAGCGAGGAAGTCTTCGATCCCGCCTTCATCGCCTCGATGCCCACGAACATCCAGGCCTATTACAAGACCTACGGCCAAACGGCGCTCCAGTCCGCAGGGGTAGTCTCGACGGTTGGGCAGGTTGCGGCCACGGGCGTAACTTTTGGTTCCGTCAACAACACAACACCGATCCCCGCCTCGACCCCGATGTTCGATACCGTCAACTTCAAGGCCCCCTTCGATGCGGGCGGCGGTATTCCTCAAAACACCTACGATCTGGTCGGCCGCCTAGACTTCAATCCGACTGACAAGACCCAGATGTTCTTTCGCGGTGGCCGCGAGAACTCGATCCAACTTCCCGGATCCAACACCTACAGCGCCTATCCACAGTACGACACGGGCACCACGTTCCTCAATCAGAGTTACCTCTACAGTCTCTCCCATATCTTTTCGCCCAACCTGTTTCTGAGTGTGAAGGCGAGCTATACGCGTTTTAACCAAAACACCTCCTTTGACCCTTCGCTCATCAACGTTCCCAACCTGATGTTTGTCTCGCCCACCGACCCTAATAACGGCTCATTAATTCAGATGCCGGGCCTGGAAAACTATAGCGAGCCGGGCATGGGCGGCCTCCCGGCTGGCGGTCCTCAAAACACCATCCAGTTCGAACCCGATCTCTCCTGGACCAAAGGCAAACACTCCATGCGCTTCGGATTCCTGGAAACTTACCTCCAGTTGAATTACGCTTCCGGCGCCTATGCTCAGGCCGTCGAGCAGCTTGGCGGCACGTTCCAGAGCAGCTTGAACGACATGATGAACACCGCGGGAAATCCCAACGGCGCATCTCT
>DATDLS010000103.1:0-7727 GCA_036519195.1 Occallatibacter sp.
AGATTCGGCGTATCCGCCATATCCAACACGAGTATTCCGCCATTCGCAATGTCTGAGTGCCGGAACCACGGCTTGTTCAGCGGTTTTCCGTTGAGTTTGGCCGACTGGATGTATTTGTTCTGTGCCGAGACATGATCTGCAACGATAGTGAAGGTCTTTCCATCGCTTAGCCGGATGACACTCTTGGCGAAGATGGGACTGCCGATTTCATAGATTGGGCTTCCGGGAGTAACGGGATAGAAGCCCATCGCGCTAAGCACATACCAGGATGAGGTCGCTCCGCCATCATCATCTCCTGGAATGCCCAAGGGTCCGTCACTGTACCAGAGATCCATCAACTGACGGACACGCCGCTGGGTCTTCCAGGGCTGTCCGGAAAAATCATAGAGGTAAGGGATGTGAAAGCTCGGCTCATTGCCCTGGGCATACAGACCGACGAGTCCTGTGGCATCGGGAAACTGCTTCAGAAAAGCATATTTCGAAGTGCCATACTGTTCGACAAACAAGCGGTCCAGCTTGGCGTTGAATGCATCGTTGCCGCCCATCAAGCGAATGAGACCGGCAACATCATGTTGGACGTTGAAGGTGTAAATCCAGGAGTCGACCTCGGTGAAGTAGTCTCTTCCGCCTTGCCCGCCACCGAGCTTCGAATCGAAGTTTGCTACCCACTGTCCATCCGCGCTCTTGGGAGCCATGAAGCCAATGGCCGGGTTATACACGTTCTGGTAGTTATGCGCGAGTTTGGTAAAGTATGCCGCGTCATTTTGCTTGCCAAGCGCTTGAGCAAGCTGGGCAACGGACCAGTCGTCATAGCTGCTCTCAAGCGTAACCGATACCGCCTGGCGGCGCTCGCCATGGGTCACCTCTGTCACCGTTTCTTTTTCGCCATAGGCCAGCGCAGGAAAGAAGCCTTTATCGAAATACACGCGGTCCAGGCTGGTAAGCGGACCGTGATGCCATGGAATCATCGATGCCTCGGTTGCGTTCTTGCGCATGGCGGCAAAGGCTTCGTTGACATCGAAATCACGATAGCCTTTTTCATATGTATCCAAAATCAACTCGTCTGCATGATGGCCGATCATCACCGCCCTGTCGCCGGCTACCGACGGAAACGAAGGCAGCCAGCCGCTCTGCTCATACATGCGAAGGTAAGAACGGATCATATCTTCTTGCTGGCTCGCGTTCAGCAACAACTGCAAAGGATGCAGAGAACGGAAAGTATCCCAAGTCCCATCGTCGACATAGAAATCGTGTCCGTTCGAATCATGCACGGCATGGTCGTATTCGCTGTAGTATTTCCCATCTTCCGTTATATCGGTCATGCGGCCCAATGAGCGATACAATGCGGTATAGAAAATCGTGCGCTGTGCCTCCGTTCCACCTTCAGTGGCAATGGCGCCCAAGGCCTGCTTCCAGACGTTTCGCGCCTGCGACTTCACCTGGTCAAAATTCCAACCGGGGATCTCCCGCTGCAGGTTCTGGTGCGCCTGTTCCACGCTGATGAACGAGACACCGACGCGAACTTCAATCGATTCTCTATCAGTCGTTTTGTACTCCGCAACAAATCCAATGTGATTGCCGGCCTGCTTCGCATCGTGCGTCAGGCTGTCATCCTGCCAGGTCTGATACGAATCGAAGGGCCGAGAGAACTCAGCGTAGAAATATTCCTTCGCGCCTTCCCCGTTATCGTCGCTGCGCTCGCTATGGCCGTCGCCACCCCTGCTGCCCTCGACCGCGCTGTTGCCGACGACGACAATCTCGGACCCTTGCCCCATGCTGAGCACCATATGAGCATGGGGATTGGCCGGAAAGGTGAACCGGAAATCGGCTGCCTCCCGGCTCGGTGCGAGTTCCGCTTTGATCCCCCAGGTTTGCAAATTCGCTTCGTAATAGTAGGGAGTCGCGACTTCAAAATCATGGTCGTAATCCGATGCATAGGCTTGGGCGGTCGTTCCCACAGCACCGGTCGAAGCCATCAAGATTGCCGACCCGGCAGGGAAACCATAGATTTTGTCTGCAAGGTAACGATCGGTAATTCCCGGAGTCGTAATCGGGGCCAGCCGCACCATGCCGTGCGGATACTGCACATAGGGAATCGTTGACGTAAGAAGTTGCCCGATGCCTCCAATATTTGGGTCGACTTCGTCCACCGCATCCCTTTTTGCGTACCCACTTTGTCCGAACACAGTGAGACTGAACATCACAATGGCAAGAAAATGACCTTGGAAAGAACCGAACTGGCTTCGTACCTGCATGCGAAGACTCCTCAACTTCGGGTGTGTATTGCTTGGGCGAGTTCTCTGGGCTGTTTTGTCTACTCGAGGGCGCGCTGGCAGAGCAAGTGCTCCACGCGCGCGGGCCCCAAACCGGACGGACCGACCTTACCATTCAAATCGCGCGCTAACCTGGCCGGTACGGGGGGTCCCGGAGACCGTCGTTATCTGACCAAACGTCGTGTCGGACATGCCGGTGTCCGGCGCGCCAGGATAGTGGCGATTGAAGAAGTTGAAGAATTGAGCTGCGAGAACCGCATTGAAGCGATTCTCTGGACCAAAGCCGAAGTGCTTCGCAATGCTCACGTTTTCTTGAGCGGGTGCGGAGTTCCACCGCCAGTGATTCCACTCGAACGGCGTGTTGCCAAATGGATTCTGGGGGCTTGTAACCACGAAGAGGTTTTTATTGAAATCAGTATTACTGGGATCGTTCAAGTTGCTCAGATCCACCCTCTTGCCGCTAAAGTGATTGCGAATATTAAAAGCATCCTGCCCGGGGGCAAAGATCGCTCGATCCGTGCCGAAGAAAAAGGGCAGTTGGTAGGTAGAACTGACCTGACCGATCGGCAAGCCGCTCCCATAAGCCCCGTAGTATCCGAGCTCCCATCCGCCTATAAATTCGTTGACAGCCCAGGGAGTTCCGGAGAGCCACTTCCGGTCCCGTCCCAAAGGCAGTGAGTACGTCATGTAACCTTTCAGTAATTGCCTTTGATCAGTCGATTGTATCCAATGCTTGGCGTCCATCGCATCCTGAAGGTTCTGGCCATAAGAATTTGTTCCCCCGGCAAAGTTGCCATTGGTCGTTGAATAATTCCCAGTCTGCTTGGAAATGTCGTAGCTGAAGTCAGCATATAAACCGCGAGCGCTACGTGCCTTGAATTCAACGACAACTGAGTTGTAAGCGCTCACAGCGCCATATGCCGGATTGCCATATGTTCTGACCGTATCACCAAAGGCGAGTACCTGCGGAAATGGCGCGATCGCCGCATAGGCCGGCCCACTGAAACCGGGATAGGGATTCGGTACGCCTATGGCGGCAGCCTCACTTGCATTGGAGACCGTCGCATTGATATTTCCCGCGAGTAGAACCGACTGGTACGCACTAAAAGTTGGATAGTTTTGAATAAAGGAGAGTCCTGCGCTTTGCAGGTTGCGTCCTCTGTTCGCGATGTAGGAAACATCCAACGCCGTATGCTGCGTCAGCTCATACTGCAAGCCCACGTACCAGTTTTGCGTATAGCCCGGATGTAAAAAATCCGGATGGATGTAGAGTGGATCATTGGTTGACCCCAGACTTGTGTTTGTGCTGTTTTGCGGACCGACCGTAGAAGTCCCGGGATATCCTCCGTCCCAGTTGAAAGCCGTCGAACCGGGAACGGTGTTGAGGACCTGGCTGACTGGAAAAGAGAGCGAATTCTGATTCGCTGGAAAGCTGGACCCAAAACCCGAGTTGAAAGTGTTGAGCGGAACGAAGAACAGGCCGTAGGAAGCGCGCGCGACCAACTTAGGGTTGATGGCATAGGCGCCCCCAATTCTGGGGCCAAACTCAAGATAGTCCTCGCTTGTTTCAAGGCTCTGCGCGGAGCTGGTGACAAACTCCCATGCGCCAGGGTACGTGCCCCACAGCGGGTTCTGTTGGGTAAGATCGAAATTTTGCCAGCGTCCCGACTGTTCGTGACCCGGATAATTGAAATCCCAACGAAGACCCAGATTCAGAGTGAACTTAGACGTTACCCTATCATTGTCCTGAACAAATAGGGCCATGCTCTTTTGGCGGGGATAGTTGCGCTGAGTGATCGCCTCGTTTGCACTCTGCACATCGCCAAGCATTTCAGCAGCGAAGCCGCTCCCGACGAAAGGAGTAATGCTGGGATCTGTTGGACCGCCGGTGTCGCTTGCGAAGTTATAGGTCTCGACATTGCCGCCGAAAGTGGCATTCATTCCGCGAGCCACGACGGTCCCGCCCAGCTTGATGCTATGCTTGCCTCTGTTCCAATACAGAGTGTCTTGATAATGGTACCCGTAATACCCGTAGTATGCATCGACGGCGGTAGAATCTCCGTTCACGGTAATGCCATTCGAGCCGCCAAAACCCAGCACTGGAAAAACGTTGCTGTTCGAGTTGAAGCCGATACTTCCGTTGTTAGGCGTGTTTATAAACGGTACTTGCGTATTGTTTTGTTCAACAAATTCGATTGCAAATGTGTTTAGAAGGTTTGGTCTGATGGTGTAGCTGTCGATAAGTTGATATGTAATACTGGGGAGATTTTGGACCCAGTAGGAGCTGAATGGGCCGTAGATATAATTCATACCTCCGTTGAGACCTAAGCCGTGCCATGTCGCGCGGTCAAAGGAGGCACTGAGGTGATGGCGATCGGAAAGAGTATCGTCGAACTTAAAGTCGTATGATCGCTTCGACTGTTGCGGTGAACTGCCGGCCGCCGTTTGCGATGAACCGGCCAGCATTGTCGGGAAGTTGTTAAAGATTCTGGTGGAAATCGTTGGCGCATAAAACTGCGAATAACTCTTGGCTACGTTCAGGGCTGTTGAGCTGAGCCGGCCGGCGGGAATGATATTCCCGGGAAACGGACTCGCGCAGGTTACCCCGTTCACGGTCGTTTGTGTCTTCGGGTCGAATATCTGTCCGTACTGGTAGGGCAACCCGGTGCAAGGGTTCGTTGTCCCGGGAATGTTTCCTTGTTGAGTCCCTTCTGTCAGGAACTGGCTGAAATCACCAGTCAGCATTTGGGGTGTAGGGACAGTCTGAGAATTTGGATTCAGGGCATCGTCTGTGCTGCTGTAGTTTTCGTAAGAGCCGAAAATGAAGGCGCGGTTCCTCCAAAGCGGACCGCCTGCCGAGCCCCCATAGTCATTAAATCGATCGTGAGGCCTGCCGTATTGCGCGATACAGCTTGCGTCGGAAGGAGCACACTGGGCAAGAAAGTAATTGTTTGACCAGGTGTTGGCATTTAAGTCTTCATTCTGCAGGATTTCAAAGGCGCTACCGTGGAAATGGTTGGTGCCGGACTTGACTTGAAACATTTCCACTGATCCGGTTTGAAATTCCGGATCGGAGACGTTGGTCATCACCTGTATCTCCTGCAAGGCGTCCTTGCTGGGAGTGGCGAAGTTGCCTTGGAGCCCCGAAGTGGACTCAACGCCGTTCAGATAGACCGAGTTGGTCAACGCCTGCGCGCCCGCGAAAGCGACAAAATCCTGGTTGGTGCCATTGTTTCCCGTTATCCCTGGAGTGACGGCGATCATCAAATTGAGCGCGTCCTGGCCTCCAAATGCATTGAGAGGCAGATCCCGAATCGCTGTCTGTTCCATCGTCATCGATACAGCGGAGGTCTCCGTATCCAGAAGAGGCGCGCCGCCGGTCACGGTTACCGTTTGTGCGTTGGAGCCGACCTCCATGCGGACATTGATCTGTTGAACCTGTGCTGCGATGAGGATGATACCCGTCTGCCTGTAGTCTTTGAAGTTGGAGTGGCTGATCGTCAGCGTATAGGTGCCGACCGGTAAGCCCGGAATTGTATAGATGCCGTCGCCGTTGGTGGTCCCTGTGATACTGACTCCGGTAGCGACTTCGCTAAGCATGATTTTCGCGCCGGGGATGACCGCTCCGGTGGGGTCGGTAACCGTTCCCGTGGTCGTGGCCCGGTCATTCTGGCCATACGCAAGTGCTCCGGCATACAAGAGCACCAGTAACAATGCGCAGGATTGAAATCTCATGCGTTTCATCACTGATTTTTCCCTCCGTCAAATGTGGTGTTGTTGCCCAGATGTGGCGCCATCGAATTTTTCGTGACTGCCAGCATTTGCTTTTCATGACGATGAGGAAGGTATTCCTATCTCCGCACCGAGGACAACGTTAGGGAGGTTTCCTAACGCCGCGTTATCATACTGAAAAATAACGACTTACTTCTTGACCGACAACCTTAACCGTAGATGTACCTGTTATCTATCCCCCCTCGGGCACCAGGCTTTTTCTGTCGGGCATTACGCATTTCCAGATTTGTACAGCAGGGGGGGGCAACAGAGTTGGGGTCTCACGATGTGGCTCGGGTTCGGGGAGAGCGAATCTCGTTTTGGGGCGGCGGTACCTCAGCCACGTGGCACTGCCGTTGTGCCCCCTTTGGGCTCCGTTGAGCATAAAGCGGTTGCGGCAGAGGCATGACCGAGGAACCTTCTTGAGGCGTTGAAGCGGCGGAAATGGCGCTTGGCCTTGTTCCCGATATCTCCACGCCAATTGATGGGTGATGTGGCTGTGTTTTCCGAGGCGAGTCTAGGGTGGCCGGTCCTGTAGCCTGTGATGAAGCAAAAATGCAAGTCGTTGAAGATAAGCTGCTTGCACGGATTTTGAACCATGCCTGCTCGACCTGCAAATAGCAACCACGAGCTGTTGTTCAATGAGCTCAGGATAGGAAAAGTAGACAAGATCGGACATGATCTTAGAGTCCAGGAGCGGCTTGAGGAGGTAGCTGTTCAGATTGGGACCCGGCATAGACCTCCCCTCGCGCTTCAGAAGGCGAAAGACAGGTATAGAGCTTGCGGCTCTGCAGCCGCATTTTCTCTTGAGAATGCCACCGAAGCAGCTTTTGTCGGCCTCGATCCCACCGGACAATGACATGCTCTTGCAATAAAGATCCGCTGTACGAGACCACCCCATTCACATCGGGTACAGTCGCTTTTCCCAAGTTTGTCAAACAACCAGACAGTAGCGTGTTTTCGTGCCAGTAAACCAGAATGACCCGATTGGTATCGGTGGTAGTGAAAAATGGGGCGATCTTGGCAGGATTGTGGCGGTGCTTCCGCTGGCAATGGGAGTGAGCTGCCAGGGTGTCATGCCGAAAGCATGCGCTGGCTCATAACGGCCATTGCTGCGTCGTCAGTCAAAAGCAATAGAAGCCATGCACTCAACCTTGGGCTGTCCCTATTCTCGTTGTCAGGTTGTCGGTGTTTTTTGAGGCTCACATGCTGGAAATAGTGCAAAATTGGTGAAATATGGACACATGTTGTCGGGGGCCCGACAACTCTAAGTGGATTATTTTCATTAAGTTGTTTCTTTTGAGTGGGACAAGGGAATTCTGGCGGGCCATGCTCGATGAAGACGGGCACTATGTCTACGCCGTGCCCTCTGGAAACGAGGTTGGAATCGTGATTAGGACGAGCTTGGCCGGTATGGTGCAAATCATATTTGTGGTTTGACCTGAGAAATTGCCCTATACTGATCATATGACTAAGACCGTGTTCTAGTCATTGATGGGGGACAATATGGCGGCTTCACTTAAGCAAGCAACCGTCGATGCTGTATCGCATCGATCGAGTTTGCGCGGGCATGTCAGCGAAACCGGTCGCCTGAGTCTGCCAGTCGAGCTGCGACGTGCGGTTGGCCTTGAGCAGGGTGGTCCGGTTCGCATCGAGGTCATCGATGGCGCGATCAGGATAAGA